>JADHXR010000049.1 GCA_016782865.1 Phycisphaerae bacterium | reverse complement strand
CTGGAGATAGGCTTGAAATATTTGAAGCCTTGGACTTCGCGTTCCTTTATTTTATGCCTTTTTTTGCTCATCAAAGGCATTTAAACAGGGGGCTGGACGTGGCGCGCAAGAACAAAAGAGGCAATTTCCAAGTTTTTTTTCGGAAATTCTCGCCCTCCAATTCACATCGCAATTCTCGTGCCGAACAGGATTGGGACCAGCCCTCTTTCCTAATATGCGCCCCTATCATGCAATTCAAATAAACCACACGAGCGGCGTTCCCCCAGGGCCTACCCAGCGAAGCTTTTGAAACCTTTTCACCAGGATACAACTTGATTTCGCAGTCTTTAAACACATAGCCGAATTTGTTGGCAGGTTGGCCATTTTTGAGTTTCTGGCTATGGGCGGTAATATGTGAATCTTTTCGGTTGTTGATGGTGCAGTCTTCAAATAACGCGATCCCATCTCCGTAAATAAAATCCGTTGTGCCTTCAATGATGCAATCCTTATGATAGGATCGTTTATTGCCACCGGTATAGTAGGTATCCTGATATCCAGTTATTCTGCACTGGTAAAATACGGCCCTGTCAGCATCTACCCGCAAGGCCGCGGCCTGTGCCCCCCCCTTTCTACTGTCGATGGTGTTTTGAAAGGTTATTTGTTCCGCAAAGAAATCATCGGCATAAATTCTTGTACTGGCGTAGTCCTTTGTCTTTCCCGCATGATCATCATAGGTGAGAATCGTGGTTTTGTACGATTCACCCATGAGCTTCAGCTTCTTTTTGTCTGATGGCGCCCTAATCTTTTCCTTATACGTGCCTGGCTTAATGAATATGACCGTACGGGTGGATCTATTCTTGGGCACAGCATTTATAGCATCCTGCACGTTTTTGTAGTCCCCACTTCCATCAGCGGCCACAACAAGATCTGGATGTTCACGTTGGGCATTGGCCATGCCCAGCAGAGTCATGTGGAAAACACAAATGAGACCGTATCGGCTGATGTTTGATATCGTTGTCATGGAAATGGCCTTTATAATAGTCTAATCAATACTGTTTAAATACTTCTCCAGCATGGTGTAACCATCGGCAGCAACCTTGTTCCTATCAGCAGCATTCTTGGGGTCCGGGCCCTTCGTAGTTTCCCATTCGTCAGGCATACCGTCATGGTCGGCGTCGGTGGGAGCTGTTGCGCTTTTCAGTTCCGGCCAGCCGCCAACGTCTTTCTGTGAATCAATAATACCGCAATTTGTTGATTTATCGGGCACGGCATTCTTTTGTTTGTATGTTGGCCCTTCATAAGTTGCACAGCCATTGCGGGTTTCTTCAATAATGCGTGCATCCACCGCATCGCGTTTGGGCAATGTGGCGCCTGCATTTCTAAGAACAGAATTGTAGGCTTCTTCCGCAGTTTGCTGCTTAATAGCCATAGCTGGCCACGGCTGATCGAGTTTGAATATAGGTTTTGAGGGTTGCACGCCATCATTCCAGTTATCGGCTGTCACCGAGGCATTGCCTTCCATATAATTGTCGGCAACATACCATTTGCCATGGTCGCCGTCTCCACGCGATGACGGACTCGCAATGCGATGCGATACCTTGCCTGGTGCAGTTGCAGGTCCTGGCTTGTAATAATTGGCCACCATATTGATATTGGAGAAGTTAAATTTCGCATTACCTTTTTGCTGTTTTTCAGCACCGTAGCAACTCTGGTACCCCCAGTTGTAGAGCACGTTATTTCTGTAATCGGTATTTCCGCAACCCGAAGCGAAACGGGGATTACGGCTGGAGTGATGTGCCAGCAGATTATGGTGGTAGGTGCTATAGTTTGATCCCCAAATGCCTCCAAATCCATGGGTCTCTTTACTGTGGTTGGAACTAAACATGCTTTCCGAAACAAGGCACCATTGAACGGTTATGTTACTGCAATGGTAAATAGACACTGTCTCATCAACACTCCAACTGGCTGACACATGGTCTAGGATAAGGTTCTTAACATACCTGCCTGATATGGCATCTGAATCTTGACCCGATTCATCTCCAAATCTTACCCTTATGTAGCGGATGATAACCTCGTCGGCACTAATCATGAGTGGATATCGTTTAATACAAATGCCATCCCCAGGTGCTGTTTGCCCCGCTATCGTAATATTGGGGTTTTTAATCCTCAAGTCGCTCTTCAGATCGATCGTCCCTGAAACCCTGAACACAACAGTTCTTGGTCCCTTTGCCTCAACCGCAGCACGAAGGCTGCCTTCACCGGAATCTTTGAGGTTCGTAACTTCGTATACCTTACCCCCACGTCCCCCAACTGTATATTTGCCGTATCCTTCGGCGCCGGGGAATGCAAGCTGATTCTGGGCAAAATTGCATGCAGGGCAGCATAAGATAATGCCCAGGAATACTGTTTTACATAAATTGTTATGCATAAGAAGACCTCCTATAGAGTGTTCACGTGTTCTCTCAATCTGCAGAAAGCAATTGTTATTTAATACTATTTAGATATTTCTCCAGCATGGTGTAGCCATCGCCCGCCACCTTGTTCCTGTCAGACGCATTATTGGGGTTAAGACCCTTCTTAGTTTCCCATTTGTCGGGCATTCCATCGTGGTCGGAGTCGGTAGGGGCTAGTGTGCTTTTCAGTTCCGGCCAGCCTCCAACAACACTCGGACTATTAATAAAACCGTTGCTGCCATAGGTTGCAGTGCCATTGCGGACTTCCTCAATAATGCGTATATCGACGGAGTCACGTTTGGGTAATGAGCAGCCTGCATGTTCAAGGACAGAGATATAGGCTTGCTCTGCAGTTTGCTGATTGATAGGCATATATTCAGATGGCGAATCAAGCTTTAACCCTGGAATAGCGTCCAGGTCTACGGGGATATGTTTCGTATACTGAGGAAATACGCCTTTCCAATTATCGGCTGTAACCTCGGGACTTTCAGCCAAATAATTGTCGGCAACATACCAATCGCCGTAGTCAGCAGCGCCATTGCGCGACCAAGGAGAACAAATCCTCGTCTTGTTCTTGGATGGCGTTCCAGGTCCCGGCTTGTAATAATTTGCTACCAGATTGGTGCTGCAACCAACGAATTTCGAATTTCCCACCTGATGTACTTCCCCTCCGTAGGTGCTTTCATTCTTCCAATTGTATATCACGTTATTTCTGATATCGTTGTATCCGGCACCCGACGCGATACGGGGATTGCGGTCAGTGTTATGTGCAATCAGGTTGTGATGGTAAGTGCCATGGTTGTTTCCCCAAATACCGCCATACTTATGGCTGCCGGAGCAGGCTTCCGTAATCATGCACCATTGAATCGTTACATAATTACCATGGTATATAGACATGACCTCATCACTACTCCAACTGGCTGACACATGGTCAATAATGATATTATCATTATACCTGCCCCCAAAAGCGTCATTGCGAGCTTCCGCTCTTACCCGGATATACCGGATGATCACATTGCTGGCCCTAATACTAAGTCTGCCTTTGAGCGTAATACCATCTCCTGGTGCTGTTTGCCCGGCTATGGTAATTTTGCCATTTGAAATGGTTACATCAGCATCTATCGTACCTGAAACCCTGAACACGACTGTCCTTGGTCCTTTTGCCTTAACGGCATCAGCAAAGCTGCCTGGACCGGAAGCATTGAGGTTTGTGACTTCGATGACTTTACCGCCGCGTCCTCCAACAGTATATTTTCCATATCCTTCGGCAGTGGGGAATGCCAATTGCTGGGCATGGAGCATACCGACGCAACTTAACAAAGCAACGACTAACGGTATTGGTATGATGAACCTTGCTGATTTCATTGTCTCTCCTTTAAGTTTATTTTGATTCAAATCCCTTTCACCATGGAGCCGGAAGACATAAGGATCGATTTCAAAGGAAGCATCGTCATTTCACGTTGATGATCACACGGCGATAAGCGTAAAGATTGGGAGAACCGTTGTCGTGGAGTTCCAGTATCATATGGATGTTCTTGCCACTGGCATTCGACGGGATTACCACTGTGACGGAGGCAGAGGAACGGTTTTTGATGGACACAGGTCCTTTGTAGGAACTGGGTTCTTGGTAGAAAGACCACTTGTAGGTCAGTGAATTGTTGTCGGGGTCACTGGAACCAGCCGCACTGAGCGTAAGGCTGGAACCGGCAGAGGCCGACGCTTCCAGTACCTGCCGGGTTGTGTCGCCATTCACCACGGCGACAGGATGGTGATTGGCCTTAGAGTAATCACTGGTCATGGTCCAGTCCATGCGCGCTTCAAAGTCGTTGTTGTAGCCAGCACTCCAGCGTTTTATGGCTTTGGCACCGTCTGAAGTGTTGCCGTACATGCTGTATGGAGCGAACCTCATTTCAGTTTTAACACCGGACATGCTTTTAATGTTGGCCTTCTTGGTAAAACTGAAACGACCGCCCCAGCCGCCCTGATCAATCTGGCCAGGATCGTTAAGGCCGTTAGGATAGACATGCATGAAAGCCGGCGTATCGCCTTCGGTTGCCCATTTCGTATTTGGGTATACAGCCCCTAGCGGGCCATGGCTTTGGATGTGTGTGCGTAGATAAGGATCATTTTTCGAAGGCTGCCAACCATAGACACCCGTAGCGCGGATGTAGAAGAGGTCGGGGAAGTTTTTCGCGAGCCAAGCCCCGGCGTCGTCCTGCCCCAGGATGTCAAACACACGCAGCTTACTCAGGAATTTTTTAAGCTCGGCCGCAGAGCGCGTTTTCTGCACTTTCCAGACCGCCTGTGCTACGTTGTTAACACCTCCCCAGCCGCCGACCCAAACCGGACGCGGATCGTCCTTATCCACTGCAGCGATGATCATCTCCGAACCGGTGCTGTCTTTGCCGGTGCCGACGTCACCCATACCATATCCCCTTTGGCCCATCACGGAGATGGATCTCAGATATTCAGGTGTGGGATAACCATCGGCATGGTTTTTAAGATTGTCATACACCTGGCCGTAAGCGTTGACGATTTTATCGAGCATATTGGTGTTGCTCTGAGACTTCTTCCAACAACCGGTCGCAACGATCAAACCTTCGGTATCGAACTCGTTGGAGCAAACCAAGAAGCGTACCATGGATTGTTCGTCGTCGGGGTCGGCGCCGAGGTCGGTGGTGTTAATGATCCGGGGCTTTTGCCTTATTGGCCTGCGAGTGTTTAACGGACTAGGGGTTGCCGTTGGTCCGGGCATTATGTTCTGTGTCGCCTCTACACACCAGTCTGCGCGTTCTGCAAACTCCTTCTGGAAGTCCTTACGCCACCTGGAGATGCTCGAACCACCCGGGCCATCAACATAATGATTCGTATTGGGCCTGGGTAAGCAATCAAGAAGACGCGAAGCTTACTGATAAAGGCCTTGAGCTCTTTTTCACTGCGTGTATTCTTTACATCCCAAATGGCCTGGGCAACCTCTCGCGGACCGCCCCAGACGCCGATCCATATCGGCCGTGGATCAGGTTCATCCGCGGCTGCAATAATCGCGTTTGAAGCCTCACTGTCCATGCCCTTGCCAATAATGTCAGTGTGCGGTTGTTTACCGTGCCCCCATTTAACGCTAATACCATGATTATTACCCTTACCCTCGAAGGTGACTGAACGCAGGTAGTCAGCCGTAGGATAGTCGGGATCATGTGACCTCAAGTTCTCATACACCTTCTCGTATTGGTCAAGTACGCCCAGAATATTTTTCTCATGAGCTTCCATGGCAAAGGTGCCTGCTGAAGCGATCAATCCCTCGATGTCAAACTCATTGGCATACAATAGGAAACGGACCATCGACTGCATATCATCCGGATCACTTTTTTGAGTGTTGGGTACATCGCCTTCCTTGACAACGCCTATCGGTGGAAAGTCCGTTGACATGATCACACGCAGGCGCGCTCTACTTGGCGCCACAGGCAGTTTGACTTTTTCCATGGCATTGACAGGGATTACGAGCAATGACGCCACGACAATCGTGCAGGATAGCAGTCTGAAATCAGTTCGGCCCACTTTGGAAGCCTCCTTTAGAGTCCTTGTTTGCTTGAACGTCGAGCAAATGTTCCCATTTGGTTGATTCCATCAGTACATCACTTTTGGACAGTGACAACCACCCGCTGATACCTCGTTAATTGCGGTGTGCCGGTATCCGTCACCTCGCAGATTATATGGATGGTTTTCCCTTGGCCGGCATCGCCAGGCACCGTGAACGAGGCATCCTGCTCCCCGGCATCCCGGATGTCAATGCTTCCCTTATAGGAATCCGCTTCCTGGTACTGCCACCAGCAATATGTCAGCTCATCTCTGTCCGGGTCGCTCGTCCCTTTCGCGCTCAGTTCGATGGTATCACCTGGCTTAGCCTTTAGGTCTGCGCCATGTCCTAGCACAACCACCGGCGGATGATTTGACTCCTCATACGATTTCACGCACCAGTCCGCCCGCGACGCAAAATCGTTTTGAAACGCCTCCATCCAACGCCAGATGGGTTTGACATACGCTGTAAGCTTTTCGTCAACTTTACCATCTCGATGGCGTTTACGCCCCCAGGCGTTAACTGTATACCATCTCCCCTCGGGATACTTGTAGCCCGGCTCGGCAACAGGATCGAGCCAGGTGTTGTCGCGAACTTTGACATAGCGGCCAGCCCAACCACCCCAACCGGGAGACTCCAGATTTCGCAATCCGGTTGGGATCTCATGCATAAACGAAGGTGAGTCGCCCTCGGAATTGAAATCCCCATTTGAGAGGGATTCATACAACGAACACAGGGGACCGTGGTTCTTTTTTATGTTCTCATTCATCCACGACCCGACTAAGAATTTCTGTTGCTCTGCGGGTATATACTCTTTCCATTTGTAAAAGAGGGCTATAAATTGATCGGAGATAATAGTCAGAATGTTATACTTGCCCCATACGGGCTTGATGTATTTCTGGAACGTCTCATCCTGCTCCCAGATAAAGAAAAAGCGTATCTTTTTCGCCACGTAAGCCACCTTGTCCGGGTGGTCTTCTTCGATGGTTTTCAGGGCACGGGCGATGGTGTTCATGCCGCCCCAGGCCTGGAGCCAGACTGGACGGTCGTTCGATTCGTCCAGGAGGACCTTGACAATGTGGTCCGAGCCGACAGTGGCCGTTTTCATATCGCCCTCCGTGTCAACGTTTCCGAGGAATGTGATCGACTTTAGGTACTCTGGTGTAGGATAGCGACTGTCATGTTTGACCAGATTGGGATAGACTTTCGTGTAGGCATCCAGGTATTTCACATACCAGTCATCCCCGGCCCAGTTGTGATCATGCGCGTGGTATTGCGAACTCGTTGAGATAATACCCTCGACATCAAAATCATTGACATAGAGCAGGCACCGGACGAAGGAACACTCGTCGTCAATCTCTGCGTCGCTTGTGACGATAACTCGCGGTCTCTGAAACGAGTTGGGCGCAGCGGGGGAAGCTTGAACCGCCAGCGACGCAATATCGGCGATCTGCTGATCGGTCAGCGCGCCCAGGTAAATCCGGATATCATCCAGGTCGCCCGCGAAGGGATTGTCACAGAGATAGGCGTCGCCGATGGTCAGGCGCTGTGGATTCGAGATGTCACCCGTCCGATCGACGCCGTCGATGGCGGCTTTTTCCGGATTGGTGGGCGGAAGAGACACGCCGTTAGCATAGAGCCGCAACTGCCTTTTCGCCATGTCGCGAATCGCAACGACGTGGACCCATTCGCCGGTGATGAACGGCTCGAGGGGGACCTGGATCCGCGAAGCGACAACGTCATCGTCAATCGTGAAGCACATACTGTCACGGCCGGAGACGAAGATTTCCCAACGCTTGCCGGTCTGGTCCGGCGCGGCCGAATGGTAGTCACCCTTGGTGAGGAAATGCTGGGAGTGAGGTACGACACCCTTCTTCCAGCGCATCCAGAAGGTGGCCGTAAAGGACTCTTCGGTAAAATCGAACGCAAGATCATGCGGCACAAAGATGCGGTCATTGGCCCCATCCAGCTGCAGCGCCCCACTGACCTTGCCGGAGATCCATGCGCCCGAGGTTTCAGCGTTGGTGAGCTCTCCGTTATGGCCGCCCACCACTTCGGTCACCACCGTGCCCTTTTTGTCGTTCAGTGGCCAGTGGGCCAATAGAGTAGGGACTGCGAATGGCCTTGGTGCTCTCGCAGGGTTTGAGATTGCCTTGGGCTGAGGTGTGGCCGCTCTAGGAGAGCTTGCTGCCACCTTGTTAGCGTTTCTCATTGCGGGCATCATGTTCTTTGCAAGAGCGGCGACCTGATGCATGGACAGCGCACTGCGGCAGATCCGAATATCGTCCATGTCGCCCGCAAAGGGGTTATCGCGGCGACTTGCGTCGCCAATGAACAACTCCCGCGCATTCGAGATGCTGCCGGTCCGGTCGATCCCGTCGTAGTGAAGACTGTCTGGATTGGTGGAAGGTTGGAGCACGCCGTCAACGTACAGCTTCAACAGTTTGTCCTTGGTGTCGCGAACCGCGACTATGTGGACCCAATCGCCTTTTAGAATGTTGTCGTCTTCAACTTGGATCTGCGATTTGTTGACGTCATCATCAATATTGAAGCACAGACCTTTAGAGGAAAATATGATTTCCCATCGCCTGCCAGTCTCGCCCGGAGCGGACGATGCGTAGTCGCCCTTGGTGAGCAGATGCTCATGGCGAGGCGAGCGTCCTCCCTTAGGCCAGCGCATCAAGAGGGAGACAGAGAAGGCCTCATCGGCGAAATCGAATGCAGGATTGTTGGGAACGATCACCCGGTCATCGATTCCATCGAGGTGCAAGGCCCCACCGAGCACGCCGGAGGTCCAGGCGGCCGCAGTATCAGCGTTGTTCAATAAACCGGTCGCCCCGCTGATCACGTCTTTCACGGCGGTGCCCTTAGCATCGTCCAGCGGAAAGTGGGCTGACAGGGGAGGGAGCGGGGCTGCCTTGTCAGGGTTTGCGGCCGCCTTGGGAGGGTTTTTCTTTACGGGCATCGTTTCTTTAAAATTACGCGACACAATACCGGCGATCTGCTGCTCGGTCAGCGCGCTCCGGAAAAGCCGGAGATCATCCAGGTCGCCCTGGAAGGGGTTGTCGCGGCGACTGGCGTCGCCGATGAACAACTCCCGCGGATTCGAGATGCTACCCGTCCGGTCGGTTCCGTCGTTGCCGGGGTTGCCCGGATTGCTGGGCTGTTGAAGCACGCCATTGGCGTACAGCTTCAGTCGCTTGTTCTTCTTGTCGCGAACCGCCGCTACGTGGACCCATTTACCGGTGATGTATGGATCGAGGGAGACCTGGATCAGTGACTTGGCAACGTCATCGTCGATATTGAAACGCAAGTTGCCGGAACTTATGTAGATTTCCCAACGCTTGCCGGTCTCGCCCGACGCGGACGATTCGTAGTCGCCCTTGGTGAGGATATGCTCGTGACCTGGCATGAGTCCCTTAGGCCAGCGCATCCGGAAGGAGACCGAGAAGGCCTCATCAGCAAAATCGAACGCGGGATTGTATGGAACGATGACGCGGTCATCGATCCCGTCTAGGTGCAACGCCCCACCGAGTTCACTGGAGATCCATGAAACCGCAGGATCAGCGTTGTTCAGCGTCCCGTTCAGCCCGCCGATCACTTCGGTCACCATGGTGCCCGTCCCACCATCCAGCGGCCAGTGGGCCGTCATGGGAGGGATTTCAATAACGCTGTCTGATTTGCGCATAATTCGAGTATTTTTTACCGGAGTGTTGATTCCAATAACCGCCCGCTGATACCTCGTTAATGGCGGTGTGCCGTTATCCGTCACCTCGCAGATAATATGGATGGTTTTCCCTATGCCGGCATCGCCGGGCACCGTGAATGAGGCATTCTGTTTCCCGGCACCCCGGATTTCAATGGTTCCGTCGTAGGATCCCGCTTCCTGATATTGCCACCAACGATACTTCAGCCTATCTCTGTCCGGATCGCTCGTCCCCTTCGCGCTCAGTTTCACTGTTGCCCCCGGCTGCGCCTCAAGGTCCGCCGCATGTCCGAGTACAACCACCGGCGGGTGATTTGCCGCCTTATACGATTTCACGCACCAGTCCGCTCGAGCCGCAAAGTCGTTCTGCAACGCAGCCGTCCAGCGCCACATTGGCTTAAAGTATTCACGGCGTTGCTCCGG
The DNA here is from genome assembly GCA_016782865.1 of Phycisphaerae bacterium. GTDB lineage: Bacteria > Planctomycetota > Phycisphaerae > Sedimentisphaerales > Anaerobacaceae > SG8-4. The sequence continues at coordinate 35,462 of JADHXR010000049.1, read as the reverse complement.
TGTAGACGTCGTGCTCTCACGCAAGCTGTTTCGTCCCCATCCGGTATTCCCATACCATCGTCCGCTTGGATGCACATATCCTTTGACCGGCACCGGATCGAGCCACGTGTTCTCACGCACCCGCACATAGCGGCCGCCCCATCCGCCCCAGTCCGGCGACTCCATGTTCCGCAATCCCGTCACGATCGTATGCAGAAACGCTGGCGAATCGCCTTCCGACCGAAAATCCCCATTCTCGAGTGCCGCGTAGATCGAACACAAGGGTCCATGGTTTTCCAATATGTTTTCCTTCATCCACGCCCCCTCGAAATACTTGTGCATTTCCTCGGGCTGGGCCTGCTTCCAGCGATACGCAATCGCCTCGAACTGATCCGAAATGATGGTCGGAATCTCATACTTCCCCCAGTGCGGCCGGATGTAATCCTGATAGGTCCTATCCTGCTCCCATATAAAAAAGAAACGGCACTTCTTTGCGACCTCGGCCATCCTCTCTGGATGCTCCTCCTCGATCGTCTTTAGGGCGCGGGCGATGGTGTTCATTCCGCCCCACGCTTGCATCCACGCCGGCCGATCGTCCGTATCGTCCAGTAGCACCTTCACAATAAGATCCGATCCTGCTGTGGGTTCTGCCATATCTCCTTCCGACTTCACATTCCCCAGGACTATGCGCTCCCGAAGGTATTCAGGCGTCGGATACGCCGGATCATGCTTCACCAGGTTTGGATAAACCTTCGTATACGCAGCCAGATCTGGATCAATCCAGTTATCCCCGGCCCACTTGTGTCCATGCGCGTGATACTGTGAACTCGACGAGATGATCCCTTCGACGTCGTACTCGTTCGTATAGAGCATAAACCGAATCATGGAACACTGGTCATCGATCTCTCCATCACTCGTGACGATAACACGCGGTTTCTGAAACGAGTCAGCCGCCAGCAACGCTGCGTCGCCGATGAGGCTGAAATCGGATGCGGCAACGGGCGGTTGTCCATGACCTGCAATTGCACAAACCATAACGAATACAAGTACGAATGTGCTTCTGGCAGTGCCTAATAAATTGTGCCTCAAGGTACTCTCCTTTTTTGTAGTGTTATTAAATTTCTATGTGGTTTCTATAAACAAAACAGGATGTTTAACCATTCGTTGCCTCGACATAAATTGCTGTGCGATGCCTGATGAGTGGAATCCTACAATCACCCAAAGAGGGAAGACTAGGTACTGATAGGAAAATTGACTTCACAGCCATAGGGTGATTATACACCATGTGTCAAGGCAGATCAACCGGGGTCTCCCATTTAGGTCCATAATCGGTATTCCTGCACGTGACAGCGTCAATGATACCACAATCAGGGCGGCGGTTTGAACACTATTGGTCGCCAACATGCCGACTCCTTGCCGCAGAAAGCCAACTCGCCGCCTGTAAGCACGGGATCGCTTCCAAGAAACAGCCACGACCACGATTCACACCAGGCTTTCGGCTGCTCTGGGTAGTCCTCTCTAAATTACTGGACAAGTGGGAAGATCTTGCCTATCTGATGCAGCCTGCGACCGTTAAGAAATGGCACACTGTTGCTTTCCGGCGTTTCTGGCGATGGAGATCATGCAGAAAAGGTGGGCGACCCCCGATTTCCGAGGAACTGCAGAGCCTGATTTACCAGATGAGCAAGGAGAATCCCCTGTGGAGCGCCGAAAGGATCAGGGACACACTCATTCTTCTCCAGTACGATCCACCCTGCGAGGACACAATCCGAAAATACATGTACAAACCGCGAAATTCTCGCAAGAGATCGACGACATGGCTGCCATTTCTACGTAATCACATGGACGTATCATGGGCCATCGATTTCTTCACGGTCACCACGCTCAACTTCGCCACGTTGTATGTCTTTCTGGTGCTTGATCACGGGCGACGAGAAGTCCTCCATTTTGCGGTCACACGATATCCATACATGGATTGGGTCATCCAGCAACTGCGTGAATCAATGCCCTTTGGCCTACAGCCCAAGTATCTCTTCCGGGACAATGACGGCATCTATGGCAACGGTGTACGAGCATTTCTGGACAGCTGTGGCATGGAGGAAGTTCGTACTGCCTATCGAAGTCCTTGGCAGAATCCCTTCGTGGAGAGATGCATCGGAACCTTACGACGAGAGTTACTTGATCATGTGATCATTCTGAGCCAGGGTCATCTGGAACGGCTACTGCAAGAGTTCATCAAAGAGTATTATCATGTGGCACGACCCCATCAAGGTCTGGATGGTGGCACGCCTATACCTCATACAACGCCACCAGAAATCTCAGGCCCAAGCAAACTTATCTCCATTCCTGTACTGGGAGGCTTGCATCATAGGTATGTCCGCGTAGCAGCGTGAACTGCCGAAGGACTTCCTGGACTCGTCTCAACGCCTCCCGCTGATTCCCCGGCTTGTCGTGAAAAGAAGCCCAGTCGGCTCATAGCGCACCACTCGAATAGGGCAACCCGCCGCTGTTCTTGTCGCTGTCGGTCTCACGCCTCCGCCAGGATAAGGTTTCTCGGGTGGACAACGGTTACAGCTACGAGGTCGCGGAAGTTATGAGATGTTTGCGTAACGTCTGTCTTGAAAGCCGCATTTTACCATTGAACACGAGTGTATCCATCAACGGTTGATCAGTATCATCAGGCCAAAGAAGTGGGGGAACTCCAGTACGCGTCGATCTACGAACCGGCATTATCAAAATCATACCTCCCCCGCGCATGCTGAGCCTTTTCGTCGCAGACGGAGCAGGCGGTAAGACTCTAAACACCTACTTGTGGTTATTCAGATGTATCCGGTACAACTCGAAGAACGTCGGAGCATCGAGCAGTTCGATTTTCGCATTCGCTTTGCGTATTTCGTCGTACGTGTTGACATACCACGTCGGTGTCTTGAGGATATTGCGAAACCAGTGAAACGGCGGGTGGCCTTCCTTTCGCCTCTGGGCAATACGTCGCACAACGTGCGCCGCCGCATCTTCCGGCCGGCCTTCGTTGACGTCGTGATCGAATCGCAACACCGGCATGTCCTTATGCAGCAGATTCGCCGGCCCGCCGGAAGGTACGATGCCGTTGGGACTAAACGATGCATAACAATCCAGCCCCGCCTCGTTCAGGATCGGGCCGTGAGCGTAGATGATAAAGCCAGTAATCGAAAGTCCCCAGCGGTCATAGAACGTCTTGGAGTGTTGGGCCCATGTACCGAGCCCTGAAGGGAGATTGGAGATGCCTCTCGGCTCCTGCAGCATGCCCGGCTCGCAGTAGCCCGCCCCGTTGTCGGCCGAGACAAAGTAATCATTAGCTGTCGCGGTTCGTCGAATATAGTCCATCGCCATCGGCGCTCGGCGATCCAGCACCGGGGAGATACACCACATCATCGGGATTCTTCCGCGGTTGGGGTCGTCCCAGATATCCATCATCCGCTGGTACAGCCAGGCCGCACAGTCATAATCTCCCACATAGAAGACAAAAAACTCCCTGCCGTCAAAGTTCACGTGGCCGTCTTCGGTCAAATAGCCTCTCTCGGTCAGTTGCTTCGGCGTAACCCATTTCTGCGGATACTCCGGCTTTAGCGGAAAATGCTGATAGAACGACGCATTGGCCATCGCCCCGTATCCGATCGCGTCGGCGTCCATGAATCCGTTGTACGCGCTTATTACCTTGCCATACTCCCATTCACACGGCACGGGTGCATGCTTTCCACCTGCGTTGCCATGTGAGGTATACTTGTGCGCCCACGGAACAAAACCGCCGATATGAATCATCCTCTCCTTGCCGCCGTGATGGTATGCACTCAGGAGCAACTCCTTGAACGTTTCCAGATCCGTCCCCACCTTTTGGGTCGGATCGTCGATCGGCGTTTCATCGCCCCACACGTGCAGATCGAAGAAGAACGCCTTCCTGCCGATAAAGAAATCATGATTCGTCAGGCAATGATGATTCAGCACGCTGTTGCGAGGCTGCTTCATCCAGTACTGATCCGGATAGTACGCGCCGTACGCTCCGTCGCATTTGCCCGTATCCATATAGTGAATCTTCATCCACAGATACGCATCGCACTTGGCAGAGCCCGTCGACTGCCGCTGCGTGTCCGGGATCATGCCGTTGCTCATGAACATACTGGTGCCGTCACGATTTACAAGCCAGCGGGCGACCTTCAACTTAGGACCGGAGGCGACGAGCCTGCTGTAAAGACTTTCCGGCGACGTGTCATACCGAATCGGCAGCAGGTCTTCTGCGCCCGCCACGGCGGAAGCCACATTGCTCGTCGCCGCAACCGCCGGATCATACACAACCGCCCCGCGAACAAACCCACCGAACCGCCGGACGAGATTAGCGATGTTGTCAATTTCCCGGATCTGGCTTCCTTCAAGCCAACCCTCCCGTGCGGTCGCCTTCGCCAGCCAGTAGTCGTCGACATTTCTCCTGCGATGCTGCGAATCCACAAAACGCACGTAAAGTCTCGGCGCGTCACGATTGACCAGTCCCTGCAAGGCAGCAACGACGTGGCAATGATCCCACGCCATCCGGATCTGGACGGGATCATTTGTATCGATCTTCAGCGTATACCGAAGGTCAAAGACAGTTACAGGTCCAGCCCACGCCATGCCTGTGGCGCACAGAATTAAGATATGAACCAGCACCGAAACAAATTTGGCCATGATTTGTCCTCCGACGTTCAAACAGGCCCGCTTTTGCCACAAATGAGTTTTCTTTGAGGCGTCCACGTTACGACGTATCAGCCGTTCTTCGTATCTGACTCAGACGAGAGCATTCGCCCACGTCAGTTGCCTGATGTGCGATTTTCAGTATTCCCGGTCTTTGAGCAGGCCCGGCTGCGGGGCCGGATATCTACCGTCAGGACCTGCCTGAACGGGAGCGGGAGAATTAACCGTCAGCTTGTCAACGTCAACAGCAAACTCGTCATCACAATTGAGCATCTCATCGTATGTAACCATCTGGCCGATATGCACGGCACGCCGACCCATGGCGGTGACAAGACTGGCTTCAGCCCCGCGTTTGGCTTCGTTGAACGGCTTGTCTTTCCGAATGGCATCAGTCAACTCGTCCCATTCTAACTGATACGGGTTTGGCTCCGGCTGGGGGAACGCCCAGACAAGTCTGTCCTTGGAGAAATCCTGCCCCCGATAGATGCGGCACCTGGCCGGTGTGTGCATGTGCGTAGAGATTACGGCAGAGCCTTTTGTGCCGTGGCCATAGCTGGCGAACTCGTACCGGCATCCAACAATGTTGCGTGCATAAAGAAGCAGCTTGGCGCCATCGGCAAACGTGTATTCCACATCGTAATGGTCGAAGTTTTGGTCCACATTGTCGCCGCGGTGGCAACGGCCGCCGGAACCTTGGGCGTGGACGGGCCAAGCCCCTTTCATCCAGCAGCACTCGTCGACGTTGTGAGCGACGTAATCTTGGACAAGGCCGCCGCTGGCCCACATAAAGCCCAAGTAGTTCCTGACCTGCCAGAGCAGTTCGCTCAAGCCGCTTCGGTTGGGTCCGGTGAAACCGGCCGGGGTTTGCTGGCGGTACGTGCGCATCATATACAAATCGCCAATCTGGCCGGACTGTATGCGGTCGTAGAGGGCCCAGCGAGCCTTACAGTGACGGCACATCAGCCCTACGCCCACCTTTAGATTCTTCTTCTCGGATTCTTCGGCAAGTTGAAGCATCTTGCGGGTGCTCGGTCCGTCCACCGTCAGCGGTTTCTCCATGAATACATTGACGCCTTTGCGGATTGCGTAGCGGAAATGAACCCAGCGGAACGCCACCGGTGTGGTGAGTATCGCAACATCGCCCGGCCGCAGGCAGTCGATCGCCTTCTGATATGCGTCGAAGCCCAGGAACTGCCGCTCGGGCGGAACTTCGACCTGCTCGCTGCGAAAGCCCATTACCCAGCTATCCGCCGAACCACTCGTCCGTGGATCACTCGCGGCCTCGATCAGGCCATCGTAGCTACGTTGGAGCCGGTCGGCGAAGATATCAGCCATAGCAACCAATCTAACCGGGCCACTCTTACTGGCCATTGCGTTAGCAGCAGCGCCCGAACCGCGACCACCACAGCCAATCAGCGCAACCTTGATGGTATTATCCTCTGCGGCGTACATTCGGGGTACGACAGCTGCAATCAAAGCTGAAGACGCGGCGACACAACTGGTCTTTTTCAGAAAGTCACGACGCGATGTGTCTTTCTCATCTCTATTTGACATAGTAATGATCCTTCATTTCTCCAAACATAAGTCACAAACACGACTCTCCGATGGGATACATTAAAGAGTATGTGTACCGTTCACCTGTGAAGAGCTCAAAGTCAAACACTAAAATCGCTGTTGCCACATTTTTTGGAGGTATCCACGTTACGACCTATCAGCCAGTGTCCGTAGCTTATCTGAACAGCCCTTCAACTTCACTATGCATTATAATAGACATCGTGAACCTATCCTATGTCATGGTCAATCGTCACAAAAACGTTGCCAAACAGGATACTTCGATCCTGCAATCATAACGGCGATAGTTCTTTTACCTGCAGATTGCGGAACTCGATACGATACCCTTCGCCTTCCAGACCGACATGCCCCCGCTTCACACCGCAATCGTCAAACTGGCAGGTGACTGCGCCGTTGACCCACAGCGTGAGTGTCTTGCCACGTGCGGTGATCTCCATCGTATTCCATTCTCCAGCCGGCTTCACGCGATTGCCAGTAACCTGCTTGCTCACGTTGAAGGATTTGCCCTTGCTGTCGGCTGTCTTTGTTCTGCCGAACAGAAATCCGCCGCTGGCGTCGCCGAACTGGGCCTGGTGCCAGATCGCGCCGTCCTTGGAATTACGGGTATAGGCGCCGCTGTTGTGGCCTTTCTTGCCTTCGACTCTCGTATAGCGAAACTCAAAGTGGAAAATGGCGTCCTCGTATTCCTGTTCGGTCAGGAGCATGTCGTGTCCGCCGTCACCGTCGCAGATGAGAAGCTGCTTGTCGACGTCGACGTGCCACTGCGCACGACCCAACTTGCCCCCGGGCGGAACGGGCACGCGGTTCCAGCCATCCAGATCAGGTGGCGGCATAATATTGATCCACCCTTGTGCATCCACTTCCAAGACGCTCTTGGCCCCGTTGCGGTCGGCGGCGTGAACATGCAGCGCCACCGGGCCCGTGCCCCAGGTGGTGGGCGGGGTTAGTCGCTGTTCACCATTGCCCAACGAGCCTGCCTCGACACGCTGACCTGTCAAAGGATGATACCAGACCGCTTCCAACGGACCGGATGCCCCGTCCACTTGGAGCGTAAACGGCGCAGCATGGTTCTGGAATACGACATATTCCTGGCCGGGATTGGCCAGGCACCAGCCTTCGCTCACGAGGTTGTCGACCGGCGAAAGTTCCCAGTAGCGTGTGGTCTCGAAGAAACTCCGCAAGTGCTTGAAGTAATCGTAGCCGGGCGGCGTATCGTCGGGGCGCACCACATCCCAAGCGGTGTGGGTGTAGTAGTAGGCTGTGTAGCCACCAGCCACCGAAATTTCCCAAGCGCGACGGAGCACTTCTTCCGGTGGCTGCACCACGCCGTAAGTCTTATCGGCCATGCCGTTGGGGCCGTGCTCGTAGCCAAACTCCACATTCACCACTGGCCAGGCCCGCCGCTGGCGTTGTTGCAGCACTTTTCCCCGCCATTTGGAATGGTGCTGGTCTGCGCGGAAGTCATTCAACGCGTCGTAGGCGCCGCTGTCGTTGGCCTTGTCGTCGTCGTGGCAGGTGACGAGCCGTCGATACGAATCGTTCTTGCGGATGAAGCGAAACCGGCCCAGCTTGTAGTCGAGATCCTTCTCGTTGTGCGCCTCCTTGGAGAAATCCCAGACGACGTTCGGATAGGCAGCGTAACGCGAGATGAGCCAACGGAAGAAGAGGTCATCCTCCGCACTGCCTTTGGCCGGCCAATGGACCCTCTTGTTATAGACCTTCATCAGGATGTGCGCCGTAATGCCCCGGCGATGGAGCGCCTCGATCACACGGTCGTAGTGCTGCCAGTAGGCTATGTTGAACCGGCTGTGGTCGGGTTGCTCATTGGTGCCTTCCCAGGCATAGTACGAAGCTGGACCGTAATCGTCGGCACCGGTCTTGCCTTTGCGCCAGCCGGTGTCGTGCGCATAGCTGTTCAGGATAATGTAGTTGAAACCATGGGCTGCCAGCTTGTCGAGAAACGGGTTCACCCTGGGCAAGTGCGGGTCATCCATGTCCAGCGCCCACAGCCAGTCGCACTCGTAGCCCATGAGGAAATATCGCGTGCCATCCTCATGGACAAAATGATGCGGATGCTGCGGATCCACGCGCAGACCGCCATGGACCTGCGGGTTCGGATTGGCTACGCAGGCGAATGCTTCACGCTGACCGTTCAGTGCCGGCAGGTCCGACTGCGTGACCAGCGACCAATCGCCTGCAATCGTTGGCGAGACGCGGACTTTCCAAGTATTGTTGCCGTCGTAGAAACCCGGCAGAGTGAATGTCTGTCCATCCGGTCCATTGACCTTGGCGCTCATGCCAACCTCAAAGGGATTGTCTGCGCCTTCACTGGCGGTGAAAACGAAGTCATGCGGTTGCCAACGGGGCACGGCAGGCTGGGCAGTCTCAGCGGCCCTATGTGTGATCTTTAGGTTGGCGATGCTTCCGAAACCGTTACACCACAGGCCGAGCGAGCCCCCTGAGCGTCCGCTGAGTTCGTTTACTGCCAAGGAGGGGGCAGAAGCACCGTTTACAAAAACGCTTACCTGCCCCTTTGCAACCACGACTTTGGCATGGAACCAGGCATCCCCATCGGGCGCCGGCTCGAGGGGTCTCTCGAACTGCCCCGTCTTTTCCTTTCGCAGCGTCTGCCACGGCCACTTCGGTTCGCAAATGTACTGCACGGCGTGAGATTTCTGGGTTGGGTTGGCGGCCCGAAAATTGAAAGGGCGGAAATAAACCGCATCGTAGTTAGTCGCATCCACGACGCGAAAAGCGACTCCAATGAAACTGCTCTGGGGCGGCCCGCTCTTACCTTTTGCATCGAACTCGATGATCCCCTCGTTGAATTCGAAGTTATCAAGCCAGACGATGTTCTGCCCTCGCTTGTTGAACTCGATGGCTAACCTGCCATCTGTTTCAACCTGTTTGACGGCATTGAGACTACCCTTCCATCCTATCCCTTCCGGAATGCCTTTCAAATCGACTGACAACAATTCCCCGTAAGAGGGATAACTGAATAGAAAGGTTAGAACGATTGCTTTTAAGAATGTGCTCAGTATTCTGGTCTTCACGATATCTCCTTTTCAACAGCTAAATGATATGACCCGCTCCTTTCCAGCCATAGGGATACGGTGTCGATTCGTACTATCTTGCGTAGACTACTCCAGCGGGAACAGCTTGTCCAGTATGGCGTTCAACCTTTGTTTGCCCACGTAGGCGGCGCGATAAATATCCGGGACGCGCCACAGTGTGCTTGTCAACCGAAGATCGGACCACTGTTAGGGTGGAAGCATGGGGTCCTCGTAATTGATTATTGATAAATGATTATTGCTATTTCGTCGTGCGTTCGTGGTGAATAGAAAACCGTGTCAACCAGTGAAATCCGTGGTTGTTTTGCCTTTTTACTTTTTACTTTCTCACAGTAGTCCCAAGCGCAGGGGCGGTCACGTGGCATGCCATAAGCCGTGATATTGGATCTGGGATTTCTTGATTTAATATGAAATATTCCTTGGCGCTTCCAGTAGCACTATTGTCCAGAACTCGGTTGATAGCGGAATGCCCACGGCCCCTGCGCTTTGAGGCATTGTTCAATCACCTATGGTCTCACTGCGCGGTTGTAGATGCGAACGTCGTCGATCAGGCCGGAGAAGTAGGTTCCGGGTGCCATAGCGCTGCCGGTTCCGATGTGTAGGCTATTGCCTGAGCCTTGCAAACGATCCTGGGTGTCTTCAGCCACCGTGACACCATCAACGTACAGTGCTCTGTGAGAACCACTCCATACGAGACCTACCCGATGCCATGCATCATCTGTGATGTTCGTCTGAGATAGTAAGGGACCGCCAGACCGTCCGGCACTTGTAAGTTCCGTCCTCAGTTCACCAGTTGAGGGGTCTAAACATAGCCAGTTTGCACCGCTTGGCTCCGAGATAATCGCCTGTCCCGGAGCACCGCCTTTGACCCAGGCGAAAACGCTGAACGGTCCGTCTGCCGGATTCAGAGGCGGACCAGCGATGATTACATCATCTACTCCATCCAACTGAACCGCGCCATCTATCTGCCCGCCGCCGGCGTGCCAAACAGGTTCACCAAATACGAAGGCATCATTCACACCGGCGCTGTCGTAGGCGATGTCGCCTTCCGTCTCATCCAGCGCCCAGTGTGCCACCAGTGTGGGATCAGCGATAGCTTATCCCCAGTAGCTCATCAAAATCTCGAGGTCCAAAGCATCCACCACTCCATCACCAACCGGCGGCGGAGCAATGTCACAAAGTGGATCATCTTGCCCCCAAGACTCGATGAGTAACAGGAGGTCTTTGGTATCGACAATACCATCATCATTGAAGTCAGGTGTAGGGCCAACAAACCCAGTGTCATACTCTTCCACCGTCGAAAGAATCACCGGCTGACCTTGAGAATCTGGATATGATCCCCCGACTACATACACTTTATCTGCAACCGAGCCCACGAAGGACATAAGCCGTTTTTGTTGCATGGGAGATTTAGCAATCCATGTGTCCGTAACAGGATCATACATTTCATTAGCTGCGAACACACCCCCAGGTGAAAAACCGCCGGTTGCGTATATTATTCCATTCACAACACAGGTACCAACAGCGGCACGGGCTGTCGGCATGTCTGATTTGCGGGTCCAGGTATCCGTTGACGGGTCATAAACTTCGACATTCTGATAGCAGCCCGCTTGATAATTCTGTGGAGCCCCGCCAATCGCATAAATCTTCCCGTCCACGACACAGGCAGACAGCCAACCTCGAGATGTAGGCATGTCGGCCTTTCGGGCCCACGATTCTTTCACAGGGTCATAGGCCATTAAGGTTGATACCGTTGCGCTCGATGCACTGAGCGAGCCACCGACAAGATAGATCGTGTCATCGATAACAGCGATGCCGCATAACGCATTTGCATATGGCATATCAGCTTTCTGAGTCCAGGTGTCTGTCTGCGGGTCGTAAACATAGACGTTCTTCTTGGCTGTAGAATACGGATCGGGGCTCGTTCCTCCAAATACATAGATTTTGCCATCAAAGGTGCGGGCTGCATGACCACATCGCCCGGATGGCATATTAGCCATTCTGGTCCATGCATTAGTTGTTGGATCATACATTTCAACAGCGGATGTGACGGAGTAATGAGTCGGGAATCCGCCGATGACGTAGATTCTCCCCTCGGAGACACAGCCAGACACAAAACCTCGAGCAGTTGGCATATCGGCTTTGTACGTCCAGGTGTCTTCCGCTGCCAGGCTTGCCGTAGTCCAAACCAGAAGCCCACCGAATACCAGACCAGTCAAAATCGATTTGAAATCTCTGGCTTTACTACGATTCAACCATTTCACGTTTCACCTGCCTTTCTTGACCTTCTTTCGAAGGAACTACAATGATTCGATTGTCACCAATCACTAACCTTCAAAACATCATCAAAGCTTGTTCGTCAATGGCCTCTGTAATAGAATCACCGCGAAATTTCGCAGGCTGCGCAAAAAATGTAATTTCTTTCCTGGAAACTGACTGTCGAGCATCACCATTTCAAGGATCTCTACTGAGACTTGCTTTAGATCATAATCCGCCGCATATAGCTGATAGCATAAGCCCCACTGCTTTAACGCCGCAATGCATGCGGTTGCCTGCACCTGTTTCCTGGTCGTACTCAGGACGGGGACCAATATCGCCATAACAGCGCGATAATCGCGATCACCACCAGAAGCTCTATTAAGGTAAAACCCTTCGGTTTGAGTATGACGGGTCGCCTCGTCTCTTAAGTGAGAGTGCTTCCCGCCAACGTTCCATTAGGCCCGGTTTTGCCTTTCATAATTATCCGGGGTATCCCATATAAACCTTACTGAACCACTCCTGCAGACCTCACGTCTTATAATACCGCAATTTGACCTCAATTTCGAGATAATCTCACCAGGTTCAGCATTTGAATACCGACAACTTTCGCCTGGAAAGTGAGATTCATTCTGCAAAAGATGTGTACAAAATTGACATATTTTAGGATACTTCAGTCAAGTAGCTTGCCTATGGCAAGAGATTTGAGCGAAGAAGCTGCTGCTGGGGATAGTCCTGTCGTGCTGGAAGAGTTTGTTGATAGAGAATGGCATGGTAGTGCTTCAAGTACGGCCAAGGCTCTTGGCCGTGACGATGTCTGCTGCTGTGGAGGCCCAGGGACGTGACGAATAGCGGCAAGGACGTCTATAAGCACTACCTGGGCGGCGAGTACGAAATCGAAGAGCTGCGCAAACGAGTTCTGGAGAAAATTCCAAACGAGCGTTGCCTGCACTGTCACGACGACCTGTTGGCCAAGCCCGACAGTCCCGGGGCAAGGACGGCGCACGCCGAGGTGTTGAATCCACCCCGTGGCGGCGAATTCAAATGTGTCGACTGCCATGAAAACGCCGGTCACGAACGTGAAACAAAACTGTTTTCACAATGAGTACGGAAAGGATGAGAATATGGAGTTGCGAAGGAGTGAAATATCCGTTGTTGCAGCAGTCGTCATTGCTGTTGGGTCCGTGGTCGGTCGGGCCGAGCAATCGTCGCAGCTTGACCCGGTGCAGCTCAAGGAATATCGGGTTGAAAGAGGTGTCTCGCAAGTTGCCAAAGGATGCATCGAGTGCCATGCCAAGGAAAGCGCAGGGATTGTGGCAGACTGGGCCGGCAGTCGACATGCCCATGCCAATGTGACCTGTCTTGACTGCCATGCCGCCGGCCCGGCTGACGCCGACGTGAGCATTGGTCACCTCGATTACGACAAGACCAGGATCAGTGCGATCGTCTCGCCGAAGGATTGTTCGCGATGTCATCCGAGCGAAGCGGCCGAGTATTCTCGCAGCAAGCACGCCAATACGCTTGAGCTTATTTGGAAGATCGATCCGTGGCTCAATCACGGGCTCAACAACGAGATCGAAAGGACCACTGGCTGCTATGCCTGCCACGGCACCGTAGTTGAGGTCAAGGACGGCAAGTTCGACGCTAATGCATGGCCCAACGTCGGAGTGGGCAGGATCAATCCCGACGGCAGCAAGGGCAGTTGTTCGAGTTGTCATACCAGGCACGCTTTCTCCATCGCCGAGGCTCGAAGGCCCGAGGCCTGCGGGCAGTGCCACCTGGGACCCGATCACCCGCAGATCGAGATCTACAACGAGTCCAAACACGGGGCGATTTATCACACCGAGGGCGATTCGTGGGATTGGGATGCCGCCCCGGGGATGTGGACGGCAGGCGTTGACTACCGCGCCCCGACGTGCTCGGTCTGTCACATGTCCGGTATCAACGGCGTGCCGACCACGCACGATGTTACCGAACGCCTGGCCTGGGAGACTCAGGCGCCGCTCACGGTCAGACCCGGCGATTTCAAGCCATGGCCTGCGCACACCGACTGGAAGGTTGAGCGGGAAAAGATGACGAAGGTATGTGTGGTCTGTCACTCGCGGAGCTGGGCTGAGGCGCATTTCACGCGGCTGGATGCGGTTGTAGCCAATTACAACGATACGTACTACAAGCCGATGAAGAAATTGATTGATGATCTGTATGACAAGAAACTGCTCAACAAGGACAGGGCCCTCGACGAGGAACTCGAGATCGAGATGTATGAGCTGTGGCACCATGAGGGCAGGAGGGCTCGGTTCGGCTCTGCCATGATGGCGCCCGACTACGCTTGGTGGCATGGTTTCTACGATCTTAAGAAACGCGTCATGGCGATCGAGGAAAAGGTCGAGAAGCTTCTTGAGAGCGGAAAGCCGGCAAAGCTGTTCGATGTCAAAGGATCCGGGGGCGATACGACGAAACCGGACTTTGGCGGAGGTAAATGATTGAATTGTCCAAGTCGCCGGAGCGTATAGCCCGGTCGGCCGATTTTTTGGAGAGCCTGCAATGGCATTACGGAACATAGTTATAATCGACGAAGACAAATGCAACGGATGTGGACAGTGTGTCACAGCCTGCGCCGAGGGCGCAATTGAAATAGTTGACGGCAAAGCAAAGCTGATCAGTGAAGTCTATTGTGACGGGCTCGGCGCCTGTCTCGGGCATTGTCCCGAGGATGCTATCACTGTCGAACAGCGGGAAGCCGCCGAATTTGATGAGAAGGCGACCGAAGCGCATCTGGCGCAGCAGCAGAAGGAAAAGGCCCAGGCCAGCTTTCAGTGTCCGGGAATTGCCGCCCGGCAGATGGAGCCGGAGGACGCGGCGCCGGATGGGCAGACGGCCGATGTTCGGTCACAGTTGAGCCACTGGCCCGTGCAATTGATGCTGCTTTCGCCGAATGCGCCGTGCTTTGCCGATACCGATTTGTTGTTGGTTGCTGATTGTGTGCCCTTTGCCATGGCTGATTTCCACAGCAGGCTCCTGGCCGGTCACAGTGTTGCTGTGGGCTGTCCGAAGCTGGACGACAGCGGGCAGTACATCGAGAAGGTCGCGGCGATACTGAAGGCGAACAAGCTTAGAAGCCTGACGGTAGTTCATATGGAAGTGCCATGCTGTTTCGGGCTCACACATATCGCTCGTGAGGCGATCGCCCGCAGTGGCGTGAAGATGCCCTTCGAGGATGTTACGGTTGATTTGAAGGGCAAAGTGATCAAAACTGAAACAATAGACGATTGACCTGTGCTTTGAGGCAAGTGGTGGAATGGTTGAGTATACCATGTTAATTGCGGCGGAGTTTTGGGCCACGGTGGCCGAAATGTCACCATATCTTCTGTTTGGCTTCTTCGTGGCCGGCCTGCTGTCTGTGCTGATCTCCCAGAGCTTCGTAGAGCGGCATCTTGGCGGCAGGGGGGTGTGGCCGCTGTTGAAGGCGTCGGTCTTCGGCGTCCCGCTTCCCTTATGCTCGTGCGGAGTCATCCCGGTGGCGATGTCCTTGCACAAACACGGCGCAAGCAAGGGAGCAACGATATCGTTCCTGCTTTCTACGCCGCAGACCGGTGTAGACAGCATTTTTGTCACGTTAAGTCTCCTGGGACCGATCTTTGCAATTTTCAGGCCTGTGGCGGCATTCGCTACCGGCATGGTTGGCGGCGGCCTGGTTGACGTCCTGACGCACAGGCAGAGCGGCGAGAACGAACAGGGCGAAAGGTGCACGGAGGAATGCTGCCAGGCCGAAGGCAAGAGTGGCAAGTTCAGCCGGGGGATGAAGTATGGATTTGTTACCCTGCCTCGCGACATAGGCAAGGCGATGCTGGTGGGGCTTGCCGTGGCGGCGCTGATATCGGCATTTGTTCCGGAGGGTTACTTCGCCGAGAAACTGGGTACGGGCATTTTCGCTATGGTAGTGATGATGTTCCTGGGCATACCCGTTTATGTCTGTGCGACGGCGTCGGTCCCCGTGGCGGCGGCTTTGATATTGAAGGGATTGTCGCCGGGGGCGGCGTTAGTATTTCTGATGACGGGTCCGGCGACAAATGCGGCGTCGTTTGCGACTATCTGGAAGACTATGGGCCGAAGAACGGCCCTGGCGTATATTGTGACTGTTGCTGGCTGTGCTCTGGTCAGTGGCATGCTGCTCGACTATTTCGCGTCAGGTCTGGAATTTGACGTGGTGGCCCGGCCGGGCTGGATGTTGCCGAGCGAGGTCAAGTACGCAGCGGCGGTAGTTCTGCTGGCCGTGCTGGGCTATGCAATTGTAGGTAAGGCCTTGTTCAAACGTCACGAACCGGAACAGACGGCAGGTAAGTCCGACAGAGCCTAAGAGGAGTGCGAATGCCTGTGCGAAAACAGACAAGACGAGAGTTTCTCAGAGCCGCGGGGCTCGCAACGGCGGCGCTGGGGGGCGTCTTTTTGCAGCCTGATGCGTTGCTCGCAAAGCCCGGTGCGACGAAAAGGCCCAACATCCTGTTCATAATGTGCGATCAATTAAGCGCACATGCCCTGAGCTGCTACGGCGGCCCGGTGCCCACACCCAACATTGACCGAATCGCCGAAAATGGCATTCGCTTCAATCAAGCCACGTGTACGACACCGTATTGCTCGCCCACTCGGGCATCCATCATTACGGGGATGTATCCGCATGCTCACGGCATTGTTCTGAACGTCAATCCGAGAGGCCAGCAGGGCATTAATCCGTCGGATTGTACGACCG
Source organism: Phycisphaerae bacterium (assembly GCA_016782865.1). Lineage (GTDB taxonomy): Bacteria > Planctomycetota > Phycisphaerae > Sedimentisphaerales > Anaerobacaceae > SG8-4. The sequence goes on along the minus strand of JADHXR010000049.1, from coordinate 19,136 downwards.
AAAAGCTGCTCAATCATGCGGGGTATGAGACCCACCATTACGGCAAGTGGCATCTCGAAGGAGACGATCTTCCATATTACCCGGACATGTTCCGCTCGGGCGCCGAATACAAGCAGAAGATGGATCCGTTTTTTGCCGAGGTCAGACGCCGGGACAGAGCCACCTGGATGGACTGGTACGCCTGGGCCTTGCCTGTTGATATTGCGCCGGCTTATCGCAGGCAGGTCGAGGCAATCGGCGACCGCTGGAAGAACAAGGTATACGCCGATTTCATTACGAAGATGGGCAGGCTCAGGATGCCCATCGAGCAGTGTTTTGACGTGCAGGTGGCGGATCTGACATGCGACAGGCTCAAGGCGCTCAAGAGCAATGACAACCCGTTCATGATAACCTGCTCGTTTGTCTGGCCCCATGACCCCAATGTTGTGCCGTCACCATATTACGAGGCTTTCGATCCGGAGAAGTTGGATCTGCCGGCGAACCGGCACGTGCGGGAAGAGCTTTTTGAAAAGGACTGGGGGCGGGAGATCATCGCCGCGCTCGGCGAACCGGGCATGCGCGAGTTCCTGCGCGTCTATTACGGGATGGTGAAGCTAATAGACGATCAGGTCGGGAGAATCCTCAAGACACTGGGCCAGACGGGCAAAGCCGACAACACAGTCGTTGTCTTCACCGCCGACCACGGCGACATGATGGGCGGACACGGCATGGTCTGGAAATCCACAAGGGCCTTCTACGAGGAGATCGTCCGCGTGCCGCTTCTGATGTCTTATCCCGGAAGGTTCAAATCCCGTGTAAGTGAACGGGCGGTTGACTCAACCGATTTTATGCCGACGCTGCTGGAGCTGGCCGGCCATCCAGTCGGCGAACAGGTTCAGGGCGCGAGTCTCGCGCCGCATCTAAGAGGCGAGAAAGAGCGGGGCAAGGTCAGAGAGTACACCTTTTCCGAGCGAGTCAGAGCGAATCCCAAAGGCCGCCGGAAGGTCCTGCCGGACACCAGAGGCGACTTCATGATCCGGGGCCGGGGCTGGAAATATATTCGTTACAGCAATCGCCTGGAATACCTGTACAATCTCCGGGATGACCCGGCCGAGACGGTGAACTTGATCGACGACTCCAAATGCCGTTCGGTTCGCGATGAACTGGCGGCTGAGATGGACAGGTGGCTCGATCGCACGGGCTGGACCGAACATCGAACTCCTGAAGGAAAGACAACATGAGAACTTCCGCCACTGACCGTAAAGTCTTTCTGTTGACGGTCTTTCTGGGTTTCGCTGTATGCAGCAACGCTCAGGCTGCTCTCGAACGCGTCAAGTACAACCATCCCGGGTTGGTTGTGGATTTGGGGGTGGGGCTCTGGGCGTGGCCGCTTCCGGTGGATTATGACAATGACGGCGACTACGACATGGTCGTTTGCTGTCCCGATAAGCCGTACAACGGAACGTATTTCTTTGAGAACGCTGATGGCGATGTCACGATGCCTGTGTTCAAGCCCGCGGTTAAGGTCGGCACGGGCCATAGAAACATCCGGCCAAGCTACGTTGACGGCGCGGTGCGCCTGTTGCTGCCGGCAAGAGAAATCACAGGCTTTAGAGATCCGAAGAATCAGCTCAAGCAGACCCGGCCCATCTATCGGTCAACCAACGTGCACGATTCGAAGGGCCGCGTTCGTGCGAACCAATGGCAGTACTGTGATTATGACGCCGATGGCGTTCTTGATCTGATCGTGGGTGTCGGTGATTGGGAAGAATACGGATGGGACAATGCATTCGATTACCAGGGAAACTGGACACGCGGCCCTCTGCGCGGGTATGTGTATCTGATTCGAAACAAGGGCACGACCGAGGACCCCACGTATGCCAAAGCCGAGAGAATATTAGCTGCCGGCAAACCGGTGGACGTCTATGGAATGCCCTCACCGAATTTTGCCGACTTCGACCTCGACGGCGACCTGGATCTGATCTGCGGTGAGTTTGTCGACAAGTTCACCTGGTTTGAAAACACGGGAACTCGCACGCATCCCGAGTATGCGGCGGGGCGTCATCTTACCTGTCAGGGCAAACCGCTCAAGATGGATCTTTGCATGATTGTGCCCGTGGCGCTGGACTGGGACAAGGACGGCGATGTTGATTTGGTTGTAGGCCAGGAAGATGGGCGCGTGGCCTTTGTTGAGAACACGGGCAAAATTGTGGACGGCATGCCTCGCTTTGAGGCGCCGAAGTTCTTCCGACAGCAGGCGGATAATGTTAAGTTCGGAGCACTCGTCACTCCGTACAGTTTCGACTGGGACGGCGATGGCGACGAAGATCTGATCTGCGGCAATACTGCCGGTTACATCGGATTCATCGAGAATCTCGACGGGGGCGATCCTCCCAAATGGGCCGAGCCGGTACGCCTCAAGGCGGATGGCAAGACCCTGCGTATCATGGCCGGTCCAAACGGCTCGATCCAGGGCCCCTGCGAAGCCAAGTGGGGCTACACGACGCTAAGTGTGGCGGATTGGAATCATGACGGCCTGTCCGACATAGTCGTCAACTCGATCTGGGGTAAAGTCCTCTGGTACGAAAATGTTGGAACTCGGGGAAGTCCCAAGCTCACTGCCGCAAGACCGATTGAGGTCGAGTGGGCAGGCAAGCCTCCAAAGCCCGCCTGGAACTGGTGGGAGCCGGAGGGCAAGGCTCTCGCTACTCAGTGGCGAACCACACCTGCGGTTCTTGATTACGATGAGGATGGATTGAACGATCTGGTGATGCTGGACCACGAGGGGTATCTAGTGCTGTTTCGGCGTGCCAAGAGAAATCAGAGGCTCGTCCTATTACCGGGCAAGCGCATATTTACATGTGAGAACATTTCTGTGTTTGATTCGATACATCGCGCCAAGAACAAGACCGGTGGCTTGTTGCGAATGAACGACGGTTCCGCCGGCAAGAGCGGCAGGCGCAAGTTCTGTTTCGCCGACTGGGACCTTGACGGCCGGCTGGACATCCTGGTCAATAGCCAAAACGTCAGTTTACTGCGAAACGTCTCGGACAACAGCCACAAGCATGTTTTCAGCGATGCGAGAATGGCCGACAGTCGCATCCTGGCGGGCCACACAACAAGTCCAACCACGGTGGACTGGGACAAAGACGGCCGCCCCGATCTTCTGGTAGGCGGCGAAGACGGATTCTTCTACTACATGAAGAACCCACATGCGAAGGTTGTGCGCAGCCGAAATCAGTGATCCGCTGCCAACGATGTTGTCTGTTCAGTTCGTGCATTTGATCACGAGCAATGTTATATCGTCTGTTTGTGGGGCGCCGGAGCAGAAATCCAAAACAGACTCCACAACAGAAGACGCGATTTGTTGAGCGGATTCGTCTTTGTGCAGGCCGATCAGGTCGATGAGCCGCTGCCTGCCATACATCTGTCCGGAAGTGTTGGATGCTTCCCAGATACCGTCAGTGCCCACCAGGACAATATCTCCGCTATGCAAAGTGACCGGATCACTTTGACCGAACTGTGCATCGTCCATCACGCCGAGAGCCATTCCCGTATTGTGCAGCTCGGCGAACTTGCCGGTTTCAGCCTTGCGCCAAATAGCCGGGTCATGGCCCGCGGATGTCCATGACAGAGTCTTGCTTTGGTCGTCAAGCAAGCCGTAGAAGAGTGTCATGAATTTGCCCGGTTCGGAGTTCTCCACGAGGTGCCGGTTCAGTTCGGAGATAGCCGCGGGGATGTCCGCGCCGTGATGTGGGGCGTTGTTGCGCAAAATGCTGCCCGCGGAAATCATCAGCATGGCAGCCGGGATGCCGTGGCCGGATACGTCACCGATAACAAGGCCCACCTGCCCCGGAAGAATGGCCCTCAGATCGAGCATATCGTAATAATCGCCGCCGGTTTCGTCACAATATCTGCAAATCCCGGCGACCTGAAAGTTCTCTAACTCAAGATCTTTTGTGGGCAGGAAGTGTTGCTGGATCTCGCGAGCCAGTTCCAGAGACTGCTTGATTTCCTGGCGTTCCCGGAGCCTCGGTCCGACCTGATTGAAAACGTCACCAAGCTGCTGGAGTTCATCGTTCGTTGCGATCTTTACTCGAACGCCGAAATCCCCCTGTGCCAATTTCCCCGCGGCGTCGGCCAGATGTGTTATAGGCACAGTCAGATTATGTGCCCTCATGACCGCAAGAATTACGGCTGCTACGATCACCAGGAAGATCAAGGCGGTGGCAATCTGTATAGCACGGATATTATCCTTAAAGAGCATTTGTTGAGCATAGTTCGCATGCTCGACGATTCGCTGGTAGGGCACTACCAGGATCGGAAAGCCGGCGCCGCCCTCCGAGGAACCGTAGACCCAGAGAGAATCGATGCCTTCGTAGGATTGGCGTATGATCCCCGGCTCTCCCCGGCGGGAATTCTCGATCATTTTGGCGACAGCTTCCTGCCCGCACATATCGACGAGCCTGGAGTGTTCGCCCGATTCCTGCCGGCTTTCAAGAAACGTCGTGCAGCAGATTACATTGGCCTGTTCGACTTGCTGCTTCTTATCTTCGGGTAGCCGTATCAGGAGTTTCCAGGCTCCCCGCTCCCATTCCTTGGGAATTCGCATTCTTTCCAGCGCGGCCGATAGATCTATGTCCATTGCGATAGCGCCGGCGAAAACACCATCCTGTGCAAACAGGGGCACGGCAACAGTCATGACGGTCTTGCCCGTCAGCGGCTCGGCGCGCAGAGTCGGGGTCAGTTGCCTGCTCGTCTTTGCGTTATTGTACCACAGCTCCCGGCGCAGATCGTATCCTTCATCATAGGGCCAGAATCCCGGGGAAGGATACAGCGTTGCCGCCCCGTCGGTCAGGACAGTATAGACCCAGAGTTTCGATTCGGGATTGATGGAGTAAATCTCTCTGCATGTTCCGGCCAGTTGCGGCAGGCCTGAGCGCAGGGGGGAATTTGACTCGCTCTGAGTTGGGTAGACGAAGTGTGAATCAAAATCTACAACGCGTCCCTGGTTGCCGGATGTGTTGAGAAATTGATATTTCTCAGCCTCTTTCGAAAGATCCACTGATGCCGCAACCAGGTATTGTGGCGGAGCTTGCCGTTCGTCGTCGATACTGACAGACCAGAGGCTCTGTTGGACCCGGTTGGCGTAGTGGTGCAAGCCGTAACGGACCGCCTGAGCGGACATCTTGAGCGTTTTCTCATAGTTGTCGATGGTCTCGACTAGTCTTTCGCCGGCCATTTCTTCCAGAGCCGACCGCAGTGAGTTCTCAATGCGTTTTCTCACAATACGCGAGAACGAAATATCGAGAGCAGAATATGCCACCAATGGAATAAGGGATACGCTGAGCAATAAGATCAATAATTTGTTGCGAATAGCCATTTCTTGCTCCAATTATTGGATGCGACCCCAAAAAGGAATCCCACTTCCATTGATGCCGTTTGGAATTAGTATAGCAGTTCTCACCCGGCGTGCTATGTTGTTTTTATCCTGTTGCCTTTCAAACGCTATCAGACGGCTATTTCAGGAAATCCGGCAGATAGTCGTTGGACAACTCGTCATTGCCCTGGGGTTGCCGGCTCTCGGCTTGTTTTTCGGCCCGCTCTTTTTGCAGGGCCAGATATGAGCCTTTTGCGATGCGGTCTTCTTTGCCGGGCCCGGCTTCTATATGGATAGCCGTTCGTTCGAGCAGCTTCTTGTTCTTGACGTTGATACTGTGGCATCGCATCTGGCAGAGCCCGCAGCCGACACACTTGTCGGCCAGCACCACGGGGGCCAGATACCCCGAACCTTCGACGGGCGCGCCGTCGGCGTCGAACTCGCCGCCGACGCGAACGAACTCGATTGCGTTGTATCGAGCCGCCGCGCATTCGTCGACGCACATCCGGCAATCTTCACGTCCGGCGTACGGAAGGCATGTCTGCTCGTTGACGATGGCCAGGCCGATTCGGGCGGCACGTTTTTCGTCGATTGGCAGCGCCCGAATGGCGCCGGTGGGGCAGACCTGGCCGCAGTTGTTGCAGGTCGATTCGCAGCCGGCCCAGTCCGCAACGACCCGGGGCGTCCAAAGCGCATCAAAGCCTCGATCAAGACCTATCGGCTGAAGGACATTGTTGGGGCATGCCTTGAAACATTCGCCGCAACGAATGCACAATTGCAGGAACTTGCTTTCCACAACGCTGCCTGGAGGACGGACCGGCAGCGCTTTGCCCTTGGCGACCAGAGCAGGTGCCGCGATGCCGGCTGCGACAGAGCCGGCCATGCCGGCGAGAAAGCATCGTCGCGAGCGCGAGATGTCTTTGGGGGCATCCTCGCCTTGCGGCTTGAGATTGACTTTATCCCACCGGGTGCGGAAGTTTATCGAGTGCTTGGGGCATACGCCTCCGCAGCTTTGACAGAACGTGCAGTTTAGCGCGTGCGTCGTGTAGCCGGGGCCAATGGCGCCAAATGAACAGGCGTCGGTACATCGAGAGCATTCGACACAGGTTGCCTCGACTTTGCGCTCGGTCAGGCGAAGTAAATTGGCGATTGAAAAGACCGCGCCGGTCGGGCACAAGTATCTGCACCAGAAACGTTGCTGGAGAAGACCCGGCAGCAGGACCAGCGCGAACAGAGCGATCGAGACAAAGTGGCCCGTATTCATCGGCGGGACGAGATACCAGTCCCGCACAAGGCCAAGCTGGAGAGGTCCGAGGATGAAGACCATGCCGCGGGTGATAACGGGGATCGCCGCAACGAACCCGCTCAGCAGCAAACCGAACAGCGCGGCGATGAGTGTCACCGCCAGGATGTAATATCGAAGGTTGGTCCACCAGCCTTGAGTTTTCAGACGCAGCAACTTGAGACGGCGACCGATTGCCCAATCGAATATGTCGATGAGTGTCCCCAGCGGGCATACGTAGCCGCAGAATCCACGGGGAATGACAAGGCATATCAGGATAATCACGCCAGCGAAGGTCAGCGACCAGACCCAGGCTCTTGCGGCCAGCGCCGCCGAGATGCTCAGCAGCGGATCGAGGGCGAGAAATATTTCCGCGTCGATCAACTCTTTGGCCTGCATCTCTGCGGCGTAATCCCGCGAGCCGTAAGGCCAGCACACGTAGAGCAGAAGTACGAGAAACCCGATGAAGCATGCGCTCTGGATGATTCGCCTTGCGGGCGACGCCAGCCATGTGGGGCCGAGCGTGCCGAGAGTTCTGCGCAGAACTGTGTGTGTATCGCTTTTGTGCAGGAACAGATTCAGCCGCATCGCCAGCTCCTATTGGTCGGGTTCGAGGATGCCGAGTCGCCAGGGGATTTCGCCATACTTTTTGCCCCGTTTTTTCTCGTCGGTCACGCCCTGGAACAGCAGCCTCAGCCGTGCCGGATCGACCTCGAGCGTTTGGTCATGGCCGCTGCGAATCAGCTCGCCGTGGCTGAATGAGTCGGTCCAGTGCTCGCCTTCGTGCCGGACGTTGACGGGGCTTGCAAAAGGTCTCTTTGCCGTCGCCGCCAGAGGTTTCCAGTAGCCATCCAGACTCTCTGCTGTGTAGGCCTTATAGTAGCGGCGCCTGCCGACTCCGGGCACAGCCTCGGCCTCGGCCTCGATGATGGTGAGGCATTTGCCCGAACCTTTGAGCGAGTACGTGTGACTTGCTTCGAAAACATCACCAGTAAGTGCGACAGTCGGCTGGCTCCAAGAGTGCGGAAAATCAGCCAGTTTTGTCTCTGACCGCCACATCTGGCCGTTGAGCGAGGTGAAGAACAAGTAGCCCCGCGCATCGTCGCATATGACCCAGAAATCGATCCACATCTTCACGTTGTCGGGGCTCTTCGTGAACAGCAGCACAGGTTTGGTCCATGAATTCGGATCGGCAATATCGGTCGTTCTCGAATAGGCCGGTTGCAGCGCCGGCTTTCGCAACTGGTCGATCACCTGATAAACCAAATACCAATGTTTATGTGGCGCGAAGTAGAACACCTGCGGCGCACAGTAGTACCCGTCGCTCAGGTTCAGTACATGGCGCTCCACGGTATCGGCGTCTTGCCATTGCTTGAAGGCGATGTATTCGATCTGATGAGATCGTTTCCTGCTGCGAACAGTGTAGAACAGGTGCCAGTTCCCCTCGAATCTGACGATCGTAGGGTCCTTCACGGAGAAACGCTCGTCGTCGGGCGGATCGGCCGGCGTCAGTACGGGCGCGGCGAGTACCCACGAGAACTCGTCCGCCAGAGGATCTGCGGCGCTATCCTGCTGCGGCTGCGCCAAGACGAAAGTCGGCAACACAAATGACGCCAACAGGATACACAACGTGAGAATGCAAAGATCGAAAATCAAAAACCAAGATTCTGGAGCCGCTTCGCGGGCTTTCTTAAAGAGCATAGCCGAAGGCGACTGCGAAATTTTGCATCCCTCGACTTCGCTCGGGACAAGCTTTACATTTTGCATTTTGATTTCATTCCCACATGGAGGTCTTGTCATAATCGCATTCCTTAACTTCCTATCCGCTGAACGCTATGCGAAATACGAGCACCCTTTTTCCCGTCACAAGGACTTGCCGAGCTGTTGGGTCATTTCAGCGAGTTTCTCGTCGAGCAGATCTTTGGATTTGGCCTCTATGTTCAGGCGCAGCAGCGGTTCGGTATTGCTCGGCCGGCAGTTGAACCACCAGTCTTTGTAGCCGACCGTCACGCCGTCCAGATTGTCGATTTGTCCGTCGCTGTATCTTTTCGCGAACTCATTCATTTTGGTCTGCTTGTCCTCGACCTCGAAGTTCATCTCGCCTGAGTTGTGGTATTTGCGGAGCGGCCCGATCAATTCGCTGAGAGGCGCGTCGGCGCCGCTGACAATGTTTATCATGTGCACAAGCGTGATCATGCCTGAATCGGCGTAGTAGTTGTCGCGATAATAGAAATGTCCGGAAAGTTCTCCGCCGAAGACTGCGCGCGAGTCGCGCAGGGCTTTCTTCATGAAGGAATGTCCCACTCTTTCCCTCCGCGGCGTGCCGCCGTGCTTTATGATTTCTTCGGCGATGATTCGGCTGCTCCGCAGATCGTAGACGACCGTCGACTTCGGGTACCTCTCCAGAAAGTACGGCACCATTAACGCCGTCGTCAGGTCGCAACTGATGGTGTTTCCTTTTTCGTCGACCGTCATCAACCTGTCGGCGTCGCCGTCGAAGCAGAAGCCGAGATCGCACTTGTTCTTTTTGACCGCGGCTTTTACCGGGGCGAGATTCTTCTCGACCAGCGGGTTCGGCTCATGCCTGAACGTGCCGGTGTGCTCGAAATTGATCTCGATTATTTCTACGGGCAGTCCGTCGAAAATCAGCGGGACCATTTTGCCCGCCATTCCGTTGGAAGCGTCGATAGCGATCTTCATCTTCCTGGTTTTCGGTTTGAGGAATTTGAGCACGTGCTTTTTATACTCGGCGGTCAGATCGCATTGCTTAACAGAGCCGGTGGCTTTGCCCTTGGTGTGGAGCAGAGCCGTTGCGATATGTTCGATGTCCTTCAAACCCGTATCGGCGCCAATAGGTTTGGCCTCCAGGCCGGAAATCTTAAAGCCGTTGTATTTGGCCGGATTGTGCGAAGCGGTAACCTGAACACCGCCGCACGTGCCCAAATGGTTGATCGCAAAATACATCTGCGGCGTATCGATCATTCCGACGTCGATGACATTGGTTCCCGTCGAACGTATTCCTTCGATAAGCGCGTTGGCTATCGACGGGCTGTGAGTTCTCATATCGCGACCGACGCACAGTGAGTGGCTGCTGGCCTGGCCTCGTTCAAAGCCGCGAAGAAACGACGGTAGGAATCGACCGGAAGCGCAGCCGACTTTCCACGCGCCTTCTTCGTTAACTTGGTCGGGATAGGTGCCTCTTATGTCATACGCCTTGAAAATCGAAGGATCCATTGTATCTCCCATATTGTCCCACCTTCCGTGTTTTCGAACAAATAGAACTTATCTTCAAAATGCAAAAGCCACTGATTCCGGGTCCTCAATCCTCGCCGGCGGCAGTCGGGCAGGGCAAGCATTGAACGTGCTTTCTGGTTATCTTTTCGTCATTTTTTCGTGTTATTCTCGACTCTTTTTTGGTTCGTAGTGCTCTGTTGGTCTTGGTTTCTGACAGATTCGCGAGTGTCTCGTCGGCCCGGCGGTATCTTAACGTGCGATCCTGCCGAGTGCGGGTCGTTCAACGGACAGGCTACGTATCTTCTCAAAACGGGGTTTTGACATGCGCGATGTGAGGGCATTCCTTAAAATTGCCCAGAGTGACGTTTCCGGCCTCCTGATGGGGCAAGAACGGTAAAGTGGCGATAGTCCAATCGCGAGGGCCGGCCGGCGCGGAGTGGTTGCAATCAGCCGTTTCCTGCAATCTTTCGGCTATCGCGGCGGATCGAGCTTGTGCGCGGCAACTGGCACGGTCACGACAGCCCGGACCGTGCCTGATACAATCTGCTGTCTCAGTATAGTAACACCAGACCTGCGCCAATCGCGGTAGCGTCCGCCGAATACTGGTACTCAATGTTGAAAATGAAATCTTGAGCGACCTGCAGCCGGGCGCCGAGGTAGCCGCCAAAGATTGGCCCCTCGTCGATGTCCCATGAATACTCAAAATCCGTGAATATGTCTTCCAGATCGCCCCGAATGTAGTAGACGAAGGGCCCGCCGTAGACTTGCACACGGTTGGTCCACGTGTAGGTCGCCCCGATGGCGATTTGAGCTTCTGCGAGACTGATCTCGACGAAGTCGGGCGCCGGCCAAATCGGCGCATCCAGCTTTCCGTCGAAGTTGGACCAGTTTGCCTGGAACAATCCGCCTATCTGGAGGTTCAGCTCCGGTATCTCGAAAAACGTTGCCCTGACGCCGCCGCCGATGGCAAAATCAATATTGCTGTCGAAGTCCTCTCCGTCGGCCCCCCATATCGAGTCGCCAAACTCGGCCTTCGCCGCGCCGATGCGCACAAACGCCTCCCAGTTCTTGGTCAAGCCGTACCCGACGCTGCCATAGAGCTTGATCGTCTCGAAATCCTTGATTGTCCTGCCGCCCGGGTCACCTGTGGGCGGATCGAAGCCGGGACCGCTTGTGACCCATTTGCCGCTGCTCAGTTCAAAATCCATCTTGCTGAGCGAGAAGTCAGCCCCGATGCTGAATTGACCTTTACCCACGCGGGCGAGCGGCGGCCCCATGGGGTCCAGGGCGAAGGCCGCCGAGCCACCCAGGCTGACCATAATCACTACAATACCTAACAGCCGAATCATCCCCATACTCTCGGCATCTTTCGGAGTCGCTGCTCTTTTCATAGCCACTTCCTCTTCTCTCGTTTCTTCGATCGCCCGCGCGCCGGCAACCGCGCAATCCCAACGCCTTGCTGCGTTTGCGCAGGACATTCGTTGAGTTTCTCGCCGAGTGGTCCATGCGGTCAATGCGCACCTTCTCAACCGGCGCCAATCGCCTCAAAAACTACGGCCTGAGACGAAAAACCTTCAGCGCCAAAATGCTACTGGATCGTCACTTGTAAATTACCGCCCTGTAGTGATACCTCCCTAACTTCAGGACATCATTGTAGCATTTGCACAGACCCCAGTCAAGCACAAAACGCCAAGATCGTCCCACTTCAAGGCGAATCTTCAGTACGAAATCGGCGGCGAAACGGCCCGATTTCGCTCCATCCGGTTAATGAGCACGTCGGCGAACGATTTTCTTCCTTTCGTCCGGCGCAGGCAATGAAGCTGCCTGTCAGCCTCAAGAGCCAGTCCTGGTGGCAAACCGGAGCCGCAAGGAACTTGTCCGCACGCATTTCTCTCTTCTTGCCAGCGAGACAATTGCTTCTGTGGTATGACAGCCATAGGCGAGTTCCTTGTCTTTTTGGGTTGTTTTTGTTCACTGGAGCTGGTATAATCTCGCGAGTCGGAATTTCTATTCGGTAGGTGCAAGGCTGCAAATACTCGAGGATTAAGAATGGCTTCTATTATCGTAACATCCGGAGAGCAGAAAGGTGAGTATTTGCCGCTCGGCAGACGAACGAGCGTGATCGGCAGAGGCGAGGCCCTTCCAATGCAGATACTCGACGACTTGGTTTCGCGCAAGCATCTGCGAATATGGTTCAACGAGGGCACAAATAAATACGATGCCGAGGATATGGACAGCAGGCATGGTGTGTTTATCAACAGACACAAGATAACCGAGCGAACTCCTCTATCCGAAGAAGACGAGATACTGATCGGCAAGACGACGCTGCTGTTTACCGAGAAGGACTTCGACGATCGTGAGAGTGCGCTGATGCACTACAAGAAGTTTGGAGAACGGATGCGCCCGACGCGCATCGAATAACTGAGCTCCAGGAGACCGACACATAATGAGGCTAAGCGGCACAGCAGGTAGATCAGCCTGTGAGCCACGTGTCTATGATTTGGCCCGCGGCATCGGGGAGAATGCCAACCATCCATGCGAGATCAACAATTGTGGGGCGTTTGCGAATTTCGTGCATGTGCAGGGCCGCAGCGAGCAGGCGCTCACGGGAGCATCCGATGTCCGCAAATGTGTGGGCGGCACCGGCGGTCTTAAGGCACTTCTTGATCTCGCGGGGGCAGCGGACCTGTTGTCTGGCGGCATCGCGAAACGCCCGCCAAGTGTCGCCATTCCGGAGCTTCTCGCGGATAATCCGCAGCGCGGGTTTCTTCTGTTCGTATTGTTCACGAACATTCTCGGCGAGGCTGGCCCAAAAGGACTCATCAATGTCAGAGAACAAGGGGTGAGCTTTGGGGCTCTCGATCCGGAAGATGTGATCGTAGAGGGCCGAGGCAAATATGGCGCCAAGACCGACTTGCCGGCCGTGAAGGTCGTGGCCGATGCCATCAACGACCGACATCATGTCGAGAGTGTGACTGAGCAGATGTTCACCGCCGGAAGCAGGGGCCGAGGTCCCCACTATAGTCATGGCTATCCCGGAGTACAGCAGGGCATCAAATAAAGCCTCGATCGCGGCGGGTTTGCGGTTCTTGATTTCCTCGGGCCGGTCGAGATAGCAGGGTTCTAACTCATTGATCATCTCGCTGCAGTAACGGCAGAAGTATTCGTCGCAGAAGATGTGGTTAAGAAGCCAGTCGGCAGTGCTCACAGGTTTGGCAATTGTATCACCAAGGCCTGATGCAGTCAGTTCGAAGGGCGCAGCGACGATCACTGACGGGATGGCAAAGACCGCCAGGGGCGGCCGGGCGCCGATCAAGGTCTTTACGCCTTCTACCGCCGGCGCAACATTGGCGGCGGTGAAACCGTTCATGGTGGCGGCGGTCGCGAGAGCGGCGTAGGGCAGATCGCGTTCGAACGCCGACCATTTGGTCAAATCGTTGATGACGCCGGAACCTACCGCGAGGGCGATGTCGGCATTGGGCAACCGTTCGTTGAGCCAGTCATGAGTGGTGTCGTCGCAAACGGGGCTACTGCCGCCTGCGTCGGGGACAATGATGTGGCGCGTGGACCAACCTGTTTGTTCGAGGGCTTCTTTGGCGCTGCGGCCGGCGATGTCCCATGTCCGCCGGTCGGCAACCAGAACAATGCTGCGTCCGTCAACTAAGGAGCCTAACACTTTGGGCAAACGCTCAAGCACGTCTTCTGCGTAGACGAGGCGCTTAATCGGGATTGTGTGGCTGCGTCCGCATTCGCAAGTAAAGGTTGTGCCGAGTAGTTCTTTGGGTTTCAATTGACCTGTCCTGGACTCACATGATTTTTTCGACTACCACTTCTTGTCCTTCGGTAAAGTGCGCCGTTGCGGCGTCTTGGGGGCTGATTCGCATCGATCCGGAGTCTTCTGCGTCGCCGGGCGAGCCGGCCTTTACATGCACCGAGCGAAGACCTCCATACCACCAGCGGGTATGGCTGGCGTATAGCAAGTCGCCCGGTTCGGCAGCCATTTCATCCATTGCCGATTGGGGTAGGATGACCAGGTTTTCCCCTGAGAGGCTCCGGTCCAGCTTAGTTAGCAGTCGCACTTTTGAGCCGGGTCGTCGGTTGGGCTCGCCTCCTTTGAACTGACGCATGGCGTCATTCTGGGTCCCGGCAACGAGACCTTTCAATTCCGCCTCGGCTCTAGGTTTAGTGAACCAGGTTACGCAGACACCCAGTGTACCGGCAGCTAAGAGGCCGAAGAGTGCCCGCATGAACTTGTAGCTGTCGGGGCCCATCCCGAAGTCAAATGGGCCCACCAGCACATCGGGCCATTTAAAAGACAGACCTATCAGGACCGTTCCTCCGACGATAGTCACAAAGGCGGCTGTGGGCGTATAGCGTTTCCAGGTAATCCCCAAGAAAATCGCCACCAGAACAGGCGGTGTTACGGCCGCCGTGAAATTGGCGTGGGCACCGTAAATAGTCTTATGTTTCATAAATATGGGAACCAGCGCCAGACCGAGGCCGGCCGCAACCAGACTTGATATTCGTGCTACCCGCAGATAGTGTTTGTCGCTGCTCTGTGGCTTGATGTATGGTCTCCAGATGTCGTTGACGAATATTGCGCTCACGGCATTTATGAGCGAGTCGGCGGTGCTCATCAGCGCCGCGGTCAGGGCGGCGAGCACAAAACCGAAAACTCCCGGAGCACACAGGAAATTGGCGGCTTTGACAAAGGAATCGGCCGGGGTCGTTTCCAGCTCTCCATTGTTGACCAGCGCCCTGGCGATCCATCCACCGCAACTGGTGGCTATCGCAGCCAGCGGTGCCAGAACAAGTATCCAGCAGACCACCATTCGGCGTGAATCTTTGACGCTCTTGAGCGATAGAAACCGCATGATGAAGCCCTGGTGCATGAGCATCAGCGCGCCGGTATTGGCCAGCCCGTCCTGGGCGTAAATGCCAATGAAGCTGAACTCGGGCGGTGCGTTGAAATCCGAAAAGGCATATTTGTGCTCAACCGGGAGCAGTGCCCAGAATTCGCCAAAGCCGCCAAAGTGGTAAATGGCACCGGCGAACAGGCCCAGTCCGACAATCAGCAAAATCATCCCCTGGAGAAGGTCGGTCATAATAACCGCCGTTTGCCCGCCGATGTAGACATACAGGGCCACCGCTACTGCTGTGACGATTGCCCCGGTCATCACTTCCCAGCCGAGCAGCGTGTGCAGAGTCCTGCCTAACGTGATGAGGTTGATGCCGATGTATCCTACGATGTAGAAGAGAATGATGAGGGTTGCGGCGATGCGTGTCTTCTTATCGAAGCGAATCTCCAAATACTCGGGAACCGACTGGATCTTCCTGTAGTATATAATCGGTATCCAGACCAGCACGAGGATTGGCATCCAGAACCAATCGTTAAGGTAGGATTGCGTGCTGCAGATGCCGTACTTGAATCCGGCGGCACTGTACTTGATGAAACTGTAGCTGCCGACGACCGTGGCGATGCAGGAAAACGCGATCAGCCACCATGAAAACCTCTGCCCGCCGAAAAAGAAATCTTTCGTGGTGCTCGTGTACCGCCCGAAATACAGACCGAATCCCAGCACAACGACAAAATAGCCCAGCATGACCGCGTAGTCGAGATTTCCGCCAATGGCTTGGGCAATCATAATGGCTCTCCGCTTGCCCAACCGGGCGCCAGGAACGTAAAGACACATACTATCGCCAGCATGAACAGATAGCCGGCCACGAGTATCACCAGGAGCCTGCGGTCTTCGGCGATTTTCAGGTTAAGGTACCCTCCGTGCAGTCCGCACCAGATTCCGACCAGGCACAGCAGTGCGCCGACGCCGAACTCACAGACAATCGGCCAAACTCGCAGCATATTCATCTGCTATTTCTCCCTGGTGCAAGGATTTCAAAAGTCACTTACTCACCGGTCGTTTCGGCCCGGATAGATGTAGGATTCTTCAACTGCTCTCGGAGCCAGCCGGGGCGATTGGTGGTTATGCCAGCCACTCCGAGGTTTGCCAGCCGTGCCGCCTCGGCAGGATCATCCACGGTCCAAACGTAGAGCTTCTGTCCTGAAGACCTGGCTGAATCGGCGAACTGCTTTGTTACGCCGGCGTAATGGACATCCATGCCGTCGAGACCGTTATCTGCGGCTATTTGAATCAGTTGTGGATCGTGCGGGATCCATTCTTCGGTTTCCTCGTCTTTGGCGGTTCCTTTGAGCCAATACGTGGGGACGTCAATGAGTTTCTTGGATGTTGCCACTGTGTCGAGGTCGAATCCGATAATGACGATCTGCGACATTTTGCCGCTGTCAACGATGAGCCTTTGCAGAAAGGGCAAGATCTCCTCTCCGCATTTTATTTCAATGTAGAGTTTTCGCCTGGGAGGGATTGTCTCGATGATGTCCGCCAGGAAAGGGACTTGCTCTCCGGCGAATTCTTCCGCCTTGAAGCTTCCCACGTCAAGTTTGCGCAGCTCGCCGGATGTGGCCTCCTCGATCTTCAGTTCCGTGCCGCCCGTGCGTTTTGTTGTTGAATCATGGATCACAACGATGCGATTGTCTGCCGACAGGTATACGTCGACCTCCACGTCGGCACCTTTTTCCCAGCCAAGCGTGACCGAGGCCATGGTGTTCTCCGGCGCCAGGTACGATGCACCGCGGTGTGCGATGATTTCCAGAGACTTGGTGCAGCCCGAAATGGCAACAACAAACAGACAGAAGATTCCGTAGACGATAGTGTGTTTCATTTGTGGCATCTCATCCAATATAAGGTGAACAACAATTCCCAAGGTTCCGAGCAGACAGTTCCGCTCACAGCGCGCCAGACCAAACAGTGGCTGTGCGATTATAATAGACAAGGGGAATCTGTGAAATGAGAAAATCACCTTTTTGGCGCACATTAAGCTCGGGCACCGCAAAACCGGAATCCACATGGCATTTGAGAAATTCCACCCAAACCCAGGCCATAACTCGACGAAAGCGATTTCCTAGCCTGCAACTTGGTTGCCGATGCTGTTAGATCAGAGTCGGTCTTCCTTATCACCGGTATAATAGCTTAGCGGAATATTGTCTCCGGTCGTTTCTTCGATAGGACTTACGTGGCCGTCGACCCACAGAACATTGGTTCTTCCGCCTGTCTCAAATGGATCCGAGCGTCTGACATTGTGTCGGAAGATTTGCCGATAACTGTACGAACGACTGCCTCCTGATCGATAGCTGGTTAGATTCATAGAGCCAGGGTTGTTATTGTTGTGAAGACAATCGCTGGTGCCGCCATCCGGTCTCGGTTCGGCATGGTCGAGACAGTAAATGAATTCTGAAGGGCGGTATATAGTCTCAGTATTGCGGCCTCTGGCTCTCTCGTGATGATTCAGACCGAACGCTGCATGCTTAATTATATAAGAAGAGTCGGAGGCCTTAGAGTTTCCACTATAAGTATATATCAGCCTGGTATTAGTAGCACTTTGAAAGCTCGGACAGCCGAATACCTTCGTCTGGTCTTTAATGTAGTCTCTGTAAAAAATACCCCAATAAGTACCGCTGGAACCGGGTCTTCGATAAGTAACGCCGTTGCTCTCGAACCACTGATGCTGGTTAGAACTCTGCGTATCGGGAATCTTGCGATCGAAGTCGTCAAGGTACATTTGCACGGCCAATCCCACGTTCTTCAAATTCGATTTGCAGGCCGTTTCGCGCGCTACCTCCTTGATTTTTGACATAGCTGGCATCAGGATCGCCAGCAATACCGCAATGATGGCGATCACCACCAGCAGTTCGATCAGCGTGAATCCCCTCCTGACATGCTCCGTGTCCTCCCGTCTGTAGTCAACCATCGATCAACCTTTCAAAGTCCCACCCAAGTTCCTGAAACAGCAATTCCACAACGTTTCCCCAATTTGCTAAGATCTACCTTACCACACATCTGCGAGAAAAGCAAGAATTTCCCCGTTTTTCTCAAAAAAAAGACCCAGGCAGATGACAGTTCTCCTTTCGTGATATGCTTCGGCGATTCTCTTACATCTGCTTGTGTTATAAAGAGTTATGCATATCCGGTGTGTGTTTTCGGCTGTCAGCCAGACGGGATGCTTCATGAAACCTTCAACTAAGAAGCCCTGCCAGAGACGTCCAGGACTCATGTCACTTTCTCCTTGACTTTTCTGATCAAGCGGATATAATAGTAGCATAGCTGTGGGGGGATAGATAAGCTCTGCGGATGCAGGGCGTACCCGCCAGAGACGAGAGGGATGTGTACGGTAGTGGCCAAGGCATTGAAGAGTGCGCAAAGGCTGTACCGCTCAGGCTCGTTGCCTGCTGGAGACCGGCAATATCACGGCATTTGATATGGGAGAGACTGATGAAAAGAATGTATGGTTCGGTAGTTGGAAGAGTGTTGGTATTCATAGCGGGGATATTCCTGGCTCTGACGATGTCAGGGTGCAGTGATCCAGTCGTGGCTGACATCAAGGCGGAGCACCGCAGAATGGGCAATGTGTGCCAGCAAGAACTTCGACAGGGTCTGGCAGGTTTCCCGCCGACCACACAAGCACCGACGTTTCGTCCGGCGCCGTGAGGTTGTGAATTTGGCAGACGTAGCAAAGGGGGGGGCTCCTTCAGGCCGCGCATTGCTCATGAGGTTACAGGTCAGACGCTCATATTGCGGCGAGCCGGGCAATCTCAGCCGTAACCCCTCCTATCTTGGCCAACTTGTCAAGTGAGGTTGGCCCAATGCTCGGCGAATTCGGCTAATAGCACCTGCGCCTTCCGCGATCCTCACCCGCAGTGATTGATCTTGCTCAGACGGCGCCGCCGGCATCGCACTTGTTTCGCATGTTATACTTCAGTGGCTATGCAAATTCTTCAGCAATGCCGGTAAGGGTGAGCCATGGGGCGTATGGCAGTAACTGCAACCTTCTTCAGTCTGCGAGAGCTTTGAGCCCAGGAACATCATCTTGTCTAAGCCCGTTCCGCTGAATTTATCCGGGAAGGAGACGCCTTCAGGCGGCTCACCGTCGTGGCAGACCAGACAGAAGTCCGTGCGCGAGCCTGTCCAGGGTTCCTTTCCGCCGGAATCCGGGTCGATCAGGCTCACAACGCCGTCCTGATGTCTGCTGTGATCATGGCACTGTAGACAGTCCTTGTCTTCGATCGTGCCTGCAATGTGCTTGGAAGCCATGCCGAACTCACCGTCCGGTCCCAGGATAGTCCGGCGACCGAAGACGCCCGTCCGCGGATGGCACGCAGCACACGCCTCGACCTTGAGGTCAAAATCA
>JADHXR010000048.1 GCA_016782865.1 Phycisphaerae bacterium | reverse complement strand
GCGAGGTCCAGGGTGAAAGGCCCTGGAGTTGGGCCAAAATCGCTTTGCTTGTGGCCGGGCTGATCGCCGCGGCAGTGGCGATTGCCATTATATTCGGCTCGGTAGCAGCACATTGATCGCAGCCGTCTATGAGAACGTGCGCCACCTATTAGAGTTTTGGACCTGGATTGTCTGGACTCCATTTGGACTCCACATACCGCCAATTTCACCCCGCCTCACCCAATCTCAAGCGGTGTTCTTGCCAACAGAAACGTGGTTTTGGGTGTGTCACAAGGAGGTATGATAGGGTTTGACTCTCCAGCGGGGGCTTTTTTTTCTGAATATACGCAGTTAACACTTGACACCGTGCCAAAAAACGCTAAAATGAGAACACATTCAAGGGATTGCGCATATCAGGGAGGAGCTTTGCACAGCATTGAGCGGTCATCGTGAAATGGTGCGTACTGTGTGGGAAAAGAACAATTATACGGTGGAGGGAAGAAACTGATGCGTCGGTATGTGCGGCCAAGATTGAAGGCTTTGCCAATACTGGATCCCGCGACTTTCTCCTCGAGGTCTGCTATTTCAGTTCTCTTGACTATTTCTGAGCCGTCACCACTTGGCGAGACGACGATAGAAGCCGCTCTTGATAGACTTTCCGATGCCGAACTCGAAAAGCACACAAAGCCGCAAGAAATCACCTCTGCATCCGAAGCACGTGCCTACATGGCAGACACAGAAACGCAATCCCCAGAATATACCTGGAGACGAAACGGTCAATATATTTTCCTTCTCGCCGCAAGCAAACATGCCAAAGGTCTGGGTGTGCCGGGAGTCGTTTTCGAGTTTATGATAAGAACAGGCGCATCTGAATGGACTGTCTACCAGATACCGGATACCGACAACGTGTTCGAGCATCCTGCGCATTTCTACCGCAATGAGTTGATGGCCTATTCACACCGCCCTGTGAAATCGCCGATACATCTCAAGCGCAAACGTGTCCACGGCAGGCTGTACAGACTTGGTTGGACCTTGGGTAGGGTAGCTGCGTCCCTGTTTGCATGATTGGAATCCAACGAGAAGATGTACGGTACCCATCTCGAGGTCTTCTGGATTTTGTATCAGAGACCGCATGTTAACCGGCCTCTTACACGAAGAACGTCTGGGACAGTTCTTTGGCCTTCTTGAAACCTTCCTCAGTCAATACGACTGATTTTGCTTTGCCTTTGGGATCTGAGATGTAACCTTTCTCACCAAGACGATCCATCTGACCGATTAGTTGCGGGAATTCCTGAATCCGCATCGACAGAGAAATCCGACCGCTCGGCTTTTTGCACGGGCCAAAGTGACTCTGCGGTCGAGTTCTTTCAACTGCGGATCGCCGGGATCCAGGGTCCGTGCTTTTTTGATTCTTTCTGCGGCCTCGGTTAATTTGCCCATCTCCAGGCAGACATGGGCCGAATCCCTCAGAGTGGGGACGTGGTCGTCCCTGATGTCCAAAGCGTGAGAGAAAAGCTCGGCGGCATCTTCGAACTCCTCCTTCAGGGCACTGATTACTCCGAGATAGTAGTAGCCGTCCGCACTGGCGCAGTCTGTATCGACGGCCCGCAGCAGGCAATGCGTTGCGCAACTGAGATCGCCGATTTCCAGGAACATCGATCCCATAGAGACCAATGTACCGGCATCCTCCAAAGCCAGTTTCATTTCGCAGACCAGATAATCTCCGGCCTCTGCTCTCTGGTCCTTCATCAGGGCATTCTGGGCCAGTCTGAAGCATGGCCCCTGGAGCGTCTTGTCCTTTTGAAGAGCCAGGTTGTACAGTTCCGCCGCCCGCTCGCTGTCGCCGCCGTTGAAGGCGATTTCCCCAAGATAGAACAAGGCCGCGGCGAAATCCGGGTCCAGCTCGAGAATCCTGTTGAACTTCTCTTTGGCCGATTCGATGTCACCGCGCTCGATCAGGAACAGCCCGAAATCGAAGATAACGTCAATGTCACCCGGGTTGATGCGCAGCTCGGTGAGAAAATGCTCCCGGCTCTGCTCGGTCTGGCCGTCCGACCAGTAGGCCTGGGCGATTCGGTAGTTAATCTGCGGATGGGTCGCCTCGAGCTCGGCGGTCCGCAGCCAGCAGCGGATGGCCCGTTCGTACTCGCCTCGGGCAAAGAGACTGTTGCCGATATTGTAGTAGCAAAGCGCGCAGTCCGGTTTTATCTGCTGGGCGAGATAGAACATCTGCTCGGCGAGATCATGCAGGCCCATCTCGGTGTACGTAATTATGCGATTGCAGTAACCCGGTTCGAACGTCGATTCCATCTCCTGCATATGCTCGAAGGTGTCGATCGCCAGGTCATATTGACCCGTGCGAGTGTAATCGACCGCGAGGGAGTTGAGTATCTCCAGATCGTCGGGGCTCAGCTCGAGGGCCGCTTCGAATTCGCTTATCGCATCGTCGAACCGGCTTATGGCGTCCAGAGTGAGCGCCTTGTCGAAATGCCATGAACTGTTGGTCGGGTTTATCTCGAGGGCAGTCTCCAGCTCGTTGAGAGCCTGGGACATTTTGCCATCTTCGTATAACTCGAAGGCCTTGCGGGCTTTCCTCTCGGCCTTGTCGTAGGAGCCGAATCCGATCTCATCGAATATCATAAACACACCTTATTTCATTTGTTGCCAAGCAAGTGAACACTGCCAACGCCCTTATCGCCCACAAAATACCGTCGCGTTAGCAGTTTCCCGCAGCGTCGCGAGCTTTTTGTCGCCAGTAAGTTTTTGCTGGAAATGTGGTTCATAAACCCTTACAATTGTGAAAGTTAGCTTTTAGAACTTGAACGGGGCAAGCCGGAGTTCTTTCGGGGTTGGTCTGTTTTTCTGGAAAGTCGCCGCTTACAGTCTTATAATGCGTAATCTAAGAAACAGTAGAAGGCAGGCAAAAAACTGATGCTGGCGGGCCGTAATTATTTGGAGAAGCCAAGTCATGATTAAAGAGATAAAAGGTCAGTTGACGGCTGGCAAGGGCAATTACGCCATTGTGGTCAGCAGGTTCAACGAGTTCATAACTTCCAAGCTGCTCGGAGGCGCCATAGATTGTCTCCAGCGTCATGGCGCCGCCGACGAGCAGATATCCGTCGTATGGGTGCCGGGCGCCTGCGAGATTACCCAGGCATGCAAGAAGCTTGCCGACAGCGGCAGGTACGTTGCGATTCTGTGTCTCGGCGCTGTCATCCGGGGCCAGACAGCTCATTACGATTACGTCTGCCAACAGGTGGTCCGGGGCATCGGGCAGATTAACTACGATTGCCCGACGCCGGCCGTATTCGGCGTGCTGACGTGTGAGACACTCGAACAGGCCGTGGAGAGAGCCGGCACCAAAAGGGGCAACGCCGGCGCCGACGCAGCATCGACAGCGATGGAAATGGCCAACGTAATGGAACAGATAGGTTGATCTGTTGGGGCAGAGCTGTGTGTCTGCCTTTGCAGGAGATGAGGACAACCACACTTCGGTTGTACCTGCCACGAACATGGACAAAAGAACAAGGGCCAGAGAACTGACGATGCAGGCGTTATACCAGTTTGATGTGCAGGGCCCGGACGTGCTTGAGCCTTTGAAGCAGTTCTTCATCGAAGCGGACACGGACAATGCCGTGCGCAGTCTTGCGTCAGAGTGGATGAAAGGGACGGCGGAGAACCTGGAGAAGTGCGACGAACTGATAACCGCCTCGACAATAAAGTGGCAATTCACCAGACTGTCACCCGTGGACAGAAGCATCCTGAGATTGTCAGTCTATCAATTGAAATTCTGCCCGGATATACCGCCGAAAGCCGTGATAAACGAGGCCATCGAGCTGGCCAAGAAATTCAGCACGGACAAGTCACCGGGTTTTGTTAATGGCGTACTTGATGCTGTACTGAAGAAATTGCAGGAATAGAAAAGAGGCGCAACGGTGGGGTAGGCCCCACCCTACTGTTTTATTTGTTGGCCTATTATGAGGACGATCGCAGTATTAAATCAAAAGGGAGGGGTGGGAAAAACCACGACAGCGGTCAACACCGCGGCTGCTCTTGCTGCGACCGGCTCGAGGGTGGTCGCCATCGATCTCGATCCGCAGGCCCACATGACGATACACCTCGGCCTCGAACCGCAGGCCATCGAGGCCGGCTCGTACAAGGTCATGACTCAGTCGGCCAGGTTCGAAGAGCAGATTATGCTCGTGCGCCCCAACCTCTGGCTATTGCCTGCAAATATTAATCTGGTCGGCGCCGAGAGCGAGCTGGTAAGCGTAGTCGGACGGGAGATCATACTGCGAGAGGCTCTCGAATCGAGCCAGGACAAGTTCGATTATTGTTTTATCGACTGCGCGCCTTCTCTTGGTCTGCTGACACTCAACGCGCTTGCGGCGGCCAAAGAGGTTTTGATTCCTCTGCAGCCGCATTTTCTGGCTTTGCAGGGATTCGGAAGGCTCCTGCAAACCATCGAGCTCGTCAACAAGAGGATAAACCCGAGCCTGAAAGTCAAAGGCATCCTGCTGTGCATGTTCGACAGCAGAGCATCGCTGACCAATGAAGTGAAGGCCGACATCGAGCAATTCCTCGACGACGCGCGCGGCACCGACAGCGCCTGGGCGCAGGCGCGCATCATTCCAACGTTTATCCGGAGAAATATCAAGCTCGCCGAGGCGCCCAGCTACGGCAGAACGATTTTCGAATACGAGCCAAACTGCAACGGCGCCGAAGACTACTGGAAGGTGGCCCAATGCGTGCACGCGGAATTTCAGCCGGTGGCCGAGGTTGAAACGCCGCAGCCCGCTGCGGTCGATGAAACTCAGGATGAATCGGATTGCCAGGAGCACCCACCGCCGCAGCCGGGATCTACAGATGTCGACGAAATGCAGGAGCAGTCCAATGCCGCCGGGCCTTTGCCGCCTCAGCCGCAGTATGTCGATATAGCCGAAATTCAGGACGAACCTGATCGGCCACAATCCGCACCGTCGCAGCCAAATGGTTCCTTTGAAGGCGCCGACGAGCCTTTGGTCATGCCCGAGCCGCCGCAACCGGACAGACAACCATTTGGAACCGAGCAACGCCGAAGCGAACCGCCCATCAGAATCGAGCCGATCCACCAGTCCGATCAGCAGAGGTCGGATGAATTTACGCAGACAACAGGCGAGGGCGAGAAGCCCGAATCCACGCAAACCGATTACGGATTCGATCGCTTTTAGAGATCAGGACAACTGCGTCTCGGCTCTGCTTGCCTGGGCTTGGCTTGTGGTAAATCTTCCCAGATCCTGCGGAAACGATGCTCAGAAAGAGAAGGAGTCGGCTATTTCCTGCCGACCCCTTTCATAGACCATGTTTGCCGGACAACGGCAAAAGATAGAAAATTCTTTGGCGTTACTAACCGTCAATAACGGCCTCTATCCCGATCTCGACCACCAGAGCCGCCTGGCTTGCGTCCACCGCCACCGCCACCGCCACCTCGTCCGCCTCCTCCTCGTCCGCCACCACCGCCGCGTGTGGCTTTCGGACGAGCCTCATTGACGTTGATAGCACGCCCCTTCAAATCCTTGCCGTTCATTTCGTCAATTGCAGTCTGCGCTTCATTTTTGGAGGGCATCTCCACGAATCCAAATCCTCTTGATTCGCCGCCAAATTTGTCCCTTATCACATTGGCGCTTTCAACCTGGCCGAACGCCTCAAACGCCTGACGCAAATCGTCATCAGTGGCCTCATTCGACAAATTTCCAACATAGATGTTCATATTGTTCTCCTATTTCCAACAGTAATTTCAAGATTGCCACATTGTAGAACGTCTTGGCACACAGTTCAAGTGGAAAATTTTTCTTATTTTGTGTGAAGTTCCCGGCCATAAACGAATCGATGCTCATCTGTGACAGAATACCTTGGCGTACGGGTGCGAGGGACCTGTCAACCGGCTGCTTGACAACCGAGACTATGGTATAAGACAGCCGGTTTCTTAGGCGGACGCTCCACAGGCCGGGTCGGCAGATGCCTTACCCATACGGTTCTCCCCTCTGATACGGTCAAAACTGGCTTGAATGGTCTCCATAAGCCCTATGCCATCAAATTCAACTCCATTTGTCACCCACTACCTGGGAAATCCGGGCTTGTCCAACAGTCCCCTTGCCCGCATCCAGTCGGAGCAGCGGAGCATCCAACTCGATACGGCTCCTTTTCCGGCGCCGGGTCCGAATCCGTGGCCGCCCTTTTCGTATATGTGCATCTCTGCCGGTACGTTGGCCTTTTTAAGGGCGAGGTAGAAATAGATGCTGTTCTCAGGCGGCACAACCTTGTCATCATCGGCGTGAACCAGAAACGTAGGCGGCGTTTCGGGCGTCACCTGCTTTTCATTAGAGAGATTCTTAACAAGATCATCGGCCGGATCGTTGCCCAATAGATTCCTTCGCGAGCCTTTATGGGTGAACGATTCGGCAAATGAAACTACCGGGTACATCAGGATCATGAAGTCGGGCCGGCAACTGGTGCGGTCGATCTCGTCCTTTACTTCGCTGTAGCGATGTTGAAAATGCGTCCCTGCGCTCGAGGCCAGATGTCCGCCGGCGGAAAAACCTATAATCCCGATGCGGTCCGGATCGAGGTTCCACTTTTTCGCACCGCTGCGAACCATCCTGACGGCCCGCTGGGCGTCCTGCAACGGCGCCGGGTGACCGTAGCCGGCCCCGCTTGCGCTGTGTCGGTACTTGACAATAAATCCGGCGATGCCTAACCAGTTGAGCCACTCGGCGATTTGATGCCCCTCATGGTCCGTTGCCAGGTGGCCGTAACCGCCGCCCGGAAATATCACGACAGCAGAGCCGTTGGCCTTGTCCTTCGCCGGCAGGTAGATTGTGAGGCTTGGCTTGTCACCGTCGGCGCTGCCCTTGGCGCCGGGAGCACCGTCAGACCAGAGCAGTTTGACCTGGTGAGAATCCGCCGCTTTGGCCTGCGGAACCGTCAGAGGCAACGTCATCGCGATTACAGCACAAACAGCAACCAGCCTTGAGTACCGATTCATATCTTTGTCTCCAAAAAATCCTTGCATTTCTTTCCGGTGGCTTTAGTCTAATCTGTGTTTCCTGAATTAGATATCAAAAAATCTACCGACCACTTTTAGGAGAACGCCATGTATTGCACAGCCACACTCAAATCGAAATGTGTCAGTTTGATCGGCCTGCTGTTATTGATTGGGCTGATTGCAGGTGTCCCTGCCGCGAAAGCGCAAAGGTCTAAACCGAAAGAACTCAACACGCCTGAAGGCGTAAGGCTGCTGAAGAACAAGAGTTTCGACGATAGCGAGAAGGCACGGAAGGAGATTCTCGGTCTGTACAAGAATCTGCGAGTGACCGACGTGGTCGACGGCATGGACCTGATAGGCCTGCAGGACATCGGCCTGATGAAAAAGGACATCAGACCGCTGTGGCGGGATACTGACAAATTCTCTCACAGGGTTGTGGGTTTTGCCATCACCGTGCGACATGTCCCCACGGACGTCAGAGTCGGGCAGAACTCATTTGCGACCGTCGAGGGATTCAAGAAGTTCAAGTCCCAGCAGTACGGACGAGCACCCGACGCATGGCTCAGCACGGCAAAGCCGGGAGACATTGTGGTTATCGACGCCGGCGGAATCGACGAGTGTGGTTTCATCGGTTCCAACAACAGCCTCGGCTGGGCGGAAAAAGGCGTGGTCGGAGCAATCACTAACAGCGGCGCACGCGACACCGACGAGATCGTAAAAGTGAAGGAAATCGCCGTCTACTGCAAGAACGGACATAGCTCCCGCGGAGTCAGGCCTGGAAGACTTATCGCCGAGTCCTACAACTTCCCCATCAACTGCGGCGGAGTCCTGGTTTACCCCGGAGATGTTGTCGTCGCCGACGGCGACGGTGTGATCGTCGTGCCCAGAGAGCATGCGCTGACCGTCGGAAAACTCGCGAGGGAAATTCACGTAGGCGACGAGAAGGGCCGGGCCGGGAGATTCAAAAGACTCGGCATAAAACCCGACGAGACCGTGATAGTCGAATAGCGCTGCACAGGTCTCATATTTTCATGGCTGTCGCCTTCTGTTCGACGATCTGTTCCCTCTCGGCGCCGGATTGTCGGCGACGCCGAGGTCGGCTAGCGTCTTTTTGAGCAGTGATCCGACATAGCCATTGTAGCGGCCATCGGGTGACCGCCCGCCCTTGGACGGAAACGCCTTGATGGCGTCAACCGCGTAAGCGGCCTTGTCGTCGAGCTTATCGATAGCGTTCTGAGCCGCCATGGAGATGAAGACGTCCCCATCGGGCGTCCACGGGGCCAATTCGAGCAGACAATCGACGGCGCGGCGCTGGTCGGCCCGCTCGCCGTGCCTGCCGAGCGCCAAGGCCGAGGCGATGCGCACGTATGGACAGTCGTCTGCGAGCGCTGTGATCAGCTCGTCCCGTGACCCGGCGACGGCGCGGGGGCCTCGATTGAGAATACCTATCACGCCCCAGTAGCGAACGGCGCCGTCGGAATCCGTCAGGTTCTTTTTTATGGCCGGCAGATCCTTTGCGTCCCGCATAGTGGCGATCTCGGCCGCGGCGAAAATGCGGTCGAAAGGATACTTGCTGTCATCGCGCGCCATGTCACCCGGAGTCGAACCGGCGCTGCGGCTATGAATCTCGCCCTCGGGCAAAAAGCCCAGGTCCCGAATCCGGCCGCACCAGTCCGCCAGGGCCTTACGAAGCTCGCGCAGTTTCGCCCGATGCTCGCGCGAACGGGTAAGGTTATTGACCTCATCTGGATCGGCCTTCAGGTCGTAAAGCTCCTCAGGCGGCTTCAATCCCCAGAAACGGGACTGTGCTTCGTTGAGCTTGCCCGCGTCGTAGTCGCGTTTCCACGCAGCCGTGGACGGCGTGGCGAAGTTATACGCGACGTGTTGCCCGTAGATGAAGTGCGGATTGTAGTTGCGGATGTATTGATACCGCCCGTCGGTAACCGTTCGAATGAATTCGTATCGCTCGTCCATTCGCCCGCGGAAGCCGAACATGTATTTGGGCTTCGGCTGCTGGAATTCCCCCGCGAAGGCATGGCCCTGCATCCATTCGGGCGGCTTGACCCCCGCCAGGCTCAGCAGGGTCGGCGCCAGATCGACGAAATTCACCAAGCGGTCGCTCTCGCCTGCGGACTTGTATTCCTTCGGGGCCAGGTGGCGCCATTTCGGCGGGAAGTACACGACCATCGGGACCGAAAGCCCTGAATTGTAGGTCCAGCGTTTGCCGCGCGACATTCCCGAGCCGTGGTCGCCGTAATAGAAAACAATGGTCTCGTCGGCGAGACCAGCTTTGTCCAGTTCGGCCAGATGCTTGCCGGCGATTTCGTCAGCGGCAGTAACAATGTCGTAATAGCGCGCCCAGTCTCGTCGTAATTCGGCGTTGTCCGGATGATAGGCCGGGATGCGCACCTTCGCCGGGTCGTGGACCGTTGAATCGAACTTGGAGCGAAGCCTGCTTTCGTGACTGACCGTCGAATTGAAGATCGCGAAGAAGGGCTGTCCCGGCTTGCGGTTCTGGTAGTGGGCTTTGCCGGAAGATTCGTTCCAGCCGTTGTCGTCGGTGCGGACGTTGTAGTCCTGCTTGGAATTGTTCGTACAGTAGTATCCCTGTCCGCGGAGGAATCTCGGATAGAACTTCACGTAATCTGGCAGATCCACCATGCTCCGCATGTGCTGTGCGCCGATCGAGGGAGGGTACATCCCCGTGATGATCGTCGTCCTGGCCGGCGCGCAGACCGGGGCGCAGGACCAGGCAAGCTCGAAGATCATTCCCATCTTCGCCAGCACGTCAACATTGGGCGTGGTCGCAAACTTGTCGCCGTAGCAGCCCATTTCCGGGCCGTGGTCCTCGCTGGTGATCCACAGAACATTAGGACGTTCGTTGCCGGCCGCCGCCAGCGAGCTGCCGCCGAACCATACCGCCGAGGCGGCTAAGGCGCTTTTCTTGAGTAGCTCTCTTCGATTCATGGATACTCCTTGCTATCAAAATCAAAAATTAAACTGCACAATGTAAAATTAGGGAGTCCCGGTAAGCCGGGATGCTCTTCAAAAACAATCCGCGAAGCGGGTCATCAATTTTGATATTTCATTTTTGATCTTTGAATTTCTCTCTGCGGGTTCTGCAAATGCTCTTTGATAGAACCGAGAAATCGGGCCGCATATATTTCGTTTACAACTCTGCGGTCAGCCGCCACCGACAGGCTGACTATTTTTCGCTCCGTAATTTTACCGTCGGTGGGGACGACCGTGTGTATCACATTGCCCACAGCTACAATGGTGCTGGTCGGCGGCGGCACAATTCCTATGAACGAATCTATGCCGTACGCGCCGAGATTGCTCAGTGCGATAGTCTCGCCCTCAATCTCTTGAAGCGTCAGTCTATTGTCACGCGCTTTGTCGGTCAGCAGCGTTTCCTCGCGGGCGACGTCGGGCAGTGACTTTTTGTCTGCGTCCTTGACCACCGGCACGACAAGACCCTGCGGGGCATTGACCGCGAAGCCGACGTTTAGGCGTTCGGCGATCTTGATGCAGTCGCCGTCAAGGCGGCCGACCGTGAGAGGATATTCCTGCGCCGCCAGAGCTAAAGCGTGAATGTAGAAGGCGTTCGTTGTGATTCTTACCCCGAATGCTTTTCTGAGTTTCGGCCGCATCGCCATCAGTTCGGTTATGTCAGCCTTCGCTTCGAGGTAGAAACAGGGCTTGGTCAGCTTGGATTCGAGCATCCTTTTGCAGATGAGCTTCTGAATCCTCGTCAAGGGGATATGATGCATTTTCGATTTCGCACCCCGGTCGGCGAGATGCGAGCGATTTTCGTCTTTTAGCAGAGTTCCGTGCGTCAACTGGGACATAAACCTTCTCAAAACCTTGTTTTGCGTTCGGAGCGTAACGGGCATCCTCCGAGACGTCGAAGAGCATTATAACCGGATTCACGTCGCTTTCAAGTGCGAAGAGTCCGCGGAATATTGAGCATCGCCAGAGGTTGCATTGGCAAGGCAGGTGTGATATCTTGCAGTGCGAAAGACTAAATGGTCTGATGAAACAAACGAGCACGGGAACAATGAAAGGAGAATGAGGCATGATCAACAGAGAAATAACCGGGCGATACGGTATCATCGCTGTGATACTGGTTTGCGGGCTGATGTTCGGATTGACGGCTGAGGCCCGAGCACAACAAAACAGGCTGCTCCGGCAGGCGAAAGAAGCGACCGAGAATGCCGATCGTTTCATGGGCGATTGGCAAGGAAGTTGGACTACGGACGACGGGGCCGACACGGGGTCTCTCGTGGCCCAGGTTCTGGCCTTGGGCAAAGATGGGTATCGCGCAAACTTCCACGCCGAGTTCGAGTACGACTGGCCGCCGCTTTTCGTGCTCGACGGCAAGGGTGAAGACTCCGCGATACAACTTAACGGTCGAGCCGAATTCGAGGGCAACGTTCTCGACATACAGTCCGCTATCAAGCCCGGCAAGTTCACAGGCAAATTCAAAGGCAGCGCCGCCGACGGCGGGAATATATCCGGCACCTTCGCGATGGAGAAGACCATCAGACTCTCTCCCACATTAGGTGCCAAGCCGCCGGTAAATGCGGTTGTTTTGTTCGACGGGAAGAACTTCGATCAGTGGGAGCCTGCCAAGAAGATGCCGGGTGTACAGAAGATACAATGGCTCCTGGAAAACGGCGCGATGGAAGTCAAGCCGCGCACCGGCTCGATCATAACAAAGAAGAAGTTCGGCGATGTCAAGCTGCACCTGGAATTCCGCACTCCGTTTATGCCGGATGCACGCGGGCAGGGACGCGGCAACAGCGGCGTGTATTTGCAGGGGCGATACGAGGTGCAGATACTCGACAGCTACGGACTTCAAGGCAAGGATAACGAGTGCGGCGGGATCTACAAGGTTGGAAAACCGCTGGTCAATATGTGCGCTCCGCCGACACAATGGCAAACCTACGACATCACGTTCCGGGCGCCACGTTTCAAAGACAACGGCGAGAAAATCCAGGGCGCTCTGCTGAGAGTGTTACATAACGGAGTCCTGATTCAGGACGAGGCAGAGGCAAAGGGGCCGACAACGGCTGCTCCGGACAACACTGAAACCGGACCGGGAGGAATATACCTGCAGGACCATGGCAACCCGGTTCAGTACCGCAACATCTGGTTGGTCGAACTGCCTCCGGCGAATCCTTAGGACTGTGCATGAAATAGATTCTCGAATTTGGGGTCCAAGTGTGCCGTAGATTCGGGTGCGATCGATTGAGCGGAGCCGGAATTGTAGCTATTCTACAATGAGGATTCCACGATTGAGGAGCAGCCGAAGATGCGGTGCAATTGCCCAGCCAAAACGGGAAGTTATTTCATGCACGGTCCTTAGAGAACCGAGGTTCTTACAGATGCCAGGGGCTCCTCATCGGGCGGCTCAACATCTGGTTGGCTTGGCGGTCGTCGAAAAATTCTTCCCTTGCCGGGTCCCATTTGAGCTTTCGCCGCAATCGGCATGCAATCTCCGCCAGCAGGCCGAGATAAGACGCTTTATGACCTGCCTCGACCGGTGCGATCGGATCGCGTCTGGATCGCACGCAGTCGAGAAAGTTGGCGTGGTGACTGGTTGAAGCGCCCAGGCTTGTCTCGTTGGGTTCTATTTTGACCTTCAACAGAGAAGCCGGCTCGGCCCAGATTCCCTGGCGGTTGACATGGACCCAGCCCTTGTCACCCTCGAACCGACAGCCCTGCTTGTTGGGATTATCGGTGTTCGTATGTGTCATGTGTAAACCGCTTGAGTAATTGAACTCGGCCTGCCAATCGTTGATGTTGTCGGTCAGACCGTCGTTGCGATAACTGCCCGTGCACGTAATCTCGGCGGATTCGGCGCCGACCGCGGGGCAGCCCCAGTTGGCGATGTCCAGGTGATGGACGCCCCAGTTGACAATGAAGCCGGCACAGTAATCCCAGATCAGATACCAATCGGGCCAGGCCCATCTGCCGCCGTTGTAAGGTTTCATCGGCGCCGGGCCGACGTACATCTCGTAATCGAATCCCGCCGGTATCGGCTCGGCTGCCGGAGGTTTGCTGTACGTTCGCTTATACATGGGCCCCGGAGCAGCAACTTTGACCCGGTGGATCTTGCCCACGTAGCCGTTTATCGCCAGCTCGCATGCAAAGCGAAACCTGCGGTCCGACCGCTGCTGGGTGCCCGTCTGTAAAATGCGCCCATACCTTCTGACCGCGTCGCATATCGCCCGGCCCTCGATCACCGCTACGCCTAAGGGCTTTTCACAATACATGTCTTTACCGGCCCGCGCCGCGGTGACGGCGATCAACGCGTGCCAATGGTCCTGCGTGGCGATCACCACCGCATCAATGTCCTCGCGCGCAAGCATGTCGCGAAAGTCGTTATACGCGGCACACCCTTTGTCGCCGTAGTGCTTGTCGATGAGATCCTTGGCCTTCTGCCGTCGGGACTGGGCGACGTCGCAAACGGCAACCATCCGAGCGGCGGGATTGTTCAGGAATGCTTTCGTGTTGCCCGTGCCCTGGCTGCCGGCGCCTATGCAACCCATCGTGATACGCTCGCCTGGGGCGATGCTCCCGGCTCTGCCCAAGGCCGATGAAGGAAGAACATACGGCAATGCTATCGCCCCGGTTGTGATTGCCGCGGTGCGTTTGAGCAGGCAGCGTCGAGTGACTTTTCTGTTTCGTGACATCGATTAAACCTCCCTTAATTTCACTTTTGATCCGTCTCTTTCACAAGCTCCAGATACCCCTCGGCAAACAGTCTTCCGGTCTTGAGTTGCCCGGCCGTGTTGAAGTGGACATCGTTGGGGTGCTTTTCGATATCCACCAGCGGAACCATGTTGGCGGGCGCCAGTTTCTTCTCGGCTTCGTACTGGGCCTGCAAGACATAGTATGGTTTGTATTTTTGATAGCCCGCCGGCACTTGGGGAATGCCGCCACACTGCTCGACGTTGACCACAAACAAGAAAGCCGCCGCCAAGAATATAATTGATGCCTGCTTCATTTTGCTTTCCTCCATTTTTTCGATCACGCCGGGAACAGGATATCCTGCATGGTGTCCAGCTTTTCTTTGCCGACAATGGTCGCACGGTAGATGTCGGGGATGTCCCACAGGTCCAGCATAATCCACTTGTCGTAGCCCTGGTTCTTCAGCTCGCGCAGCAATCCGAGCAGATCCAGCTTTCCGTCCCCCAGAGTCAGGTGCTTGGACGTGCCTTTGGGGCCGCGACACGTGCCGTCGGTGTCGGTGAAATGCACGTGCCCGATTTTGCCCCGGAATTGTCTCAGGAAGACGAACGGATCGCCGCCGCCAAGTAATGTCGAATGACTGGGGTCGAAAATCAATCGGAAATTGGCCGAGTCGATTGAGTCGGCCACGCTTTGGAGAAGTTCGAGGGTGTGAATCGCCATGACCGGCTCGGGTTCGGTCACCACGTACATGCCCCGTTCGCCGGCGTACTCGGTCAGGCGGGCCCAGGTATCGGCGGTCCATTTGCAGTATTCTTCGCTGCCCGGGCCCGGACGGCCGCCCGACCAGACCCCGATAAACTCGCAATCCCACGATCGGAGCAGATCCACCTGCCGCTTGAGATCGGACAGATACTTCTGACGCCCGGCGCGGTCGGAACTGCCGCAACTGCCGCCCCGCGACCTTCCCTGCAAAGACACAATCTGCAACCCCAGATCATCGTATTGTTTCTTGAGGTCGCGCCCTTCGGCCGGCGTCGCCGGGTAGGGTCCGCCCCAGGGGACCAGCTCGACGCCGTCGTATCGGCAATTCTTAATGAGCTTCAAGACGTCAGTGAGTTCCATCTTGTAGCCGTACGATCTTAGCGACGACGAGAAACCGTTTAGCCCCACGGCGGTCCGCCACCGCTTCGTTTGTTTGGCATCGGCAACGCCGTGACGAGCCGACGCCGAGACAGCGCCAAGTCCGGCGGCAGCAGCTCCGGCATTTCGAAGAAACACTCTGCGATTGATTTGCCTGCCCATCTGTTAGCCTCCTGAATTCTTCAAGCACCGAAAAGACGAACGATACTATCGTACCGTCTTTGGGCTAGCCAAACAAGAGACAAAAAAGCAGAACGTAACCCTTGTGTTTGGTGCTTTGCGCAGGAGCACACAGTCTTGACTATTGCGTCAAACCTACCGAATCAGCCGGATGTCGTCGAAGTGCATCGTCCCTGTGCCACCCGGTCCCGGCGCGCCGGGATTCTTTGTGCCAATGCCAATGGTAATAGTATTGACATTGATGAGATTAACACCCGCAAACTCCGTCAGGTCGATGACCCACTCGTTCCATCCCGGCATCTGCGTTGCGCTCGCGTCGTCATGATAGACCACAGCATTTCCAAGAGCGACAAACATCCGGTCGGCTGGGTTACCCGAAGCGCCACGGAACCACAGCGACAGCTTGGTAACGCCTTCTTCGGTCCAGTCACGCGGATATGCCAATGTGAAGGTAGCTTCGGAAGTCTTGTTTGTGTTGTCGTAAGCATAGTTCATTGACTGGGCGCCACCGTGAACGATAGTCTGCTCGGCATAGGGCGGCAGGGGATTGCCGACCACAGCACCGTTGGTCAAGGTTCCGAAGCCGTCAATCCACTTGTCGAATATTCTGTTGATACCGGGTTGGCCGGGGAGTGGATCAACGTCATCGTAGGACTCAAAGTCATCGACGACAAGGAAGTCACCTGTCGTAAAGCTCCAGAGATTGCCGATCCACGGACTGCCGGGGTTGGTGCTGTTGACTTCGTCGATGCGCCAGTAGTAAGTCGTCTCCAGTTCAAGCCTGCCGGCGTCATAGATCTCCTCCCCGAGTGCCGCTGCTGCCTTGTACTCGGGCGAAGTCTTGCCGGCATTCTTGACGGCATCTGCATCCGCTCCCAAATACACTTCATGCGAAACGGCAAGACTTCCCGGAGTCCACTTCAGAATAGGCGTCGGCGACACACCTACGGCGCCCTTGGCCGGGTCCGGGTTGGCCGCGGTGCCTTCAGTTCTGAAGCTCCAGACCGTGCCTTTGTATGTATTCGGGGGATCGAACTCGTCGACGCGCCAGTAGTAGGTCTTGGCTAATTCAAGTGGGCTTGGGGGCATGAAGAAGGGGTCTGCCTGAAGAGGACCCCCGGTAGCCGCATTCACATCGTCGAAATTGTCGCTGAAATAGACGGCATGAAGTTTCGCACCGAAGCCCCCCGCCCAGTTGAGCTCTGCATCCAGGGCCACGGACTCGGCGCCGTCAGCCGGGGCGGGAGCATAAGCGGTCCTCGGCGGAATCGAGAAACTCCAGACGTCGCCCTTCCAGGGGCTGGCTGCATTGGCGTCATTCACCTCATCTACTCTCCAATAGTAGGTCGTGCCAGGTTGCAGACCATCCGGAGCGCTGAAGCCGGGAAATCCAACCACCTGGAAGGTCGCGGCCAGGTTGCCTGCAAATGTCCCCTCTGCGCCATCGTTGACGTCATCGAAGGCGGTTCCAAAGTAGAGATCGTGTGAGACCGCAAAATCCCCCGCTTTCCAGGAGAGATTAGCCCAGGTGGCTTCCACAACAGCACCATCTTGGGGGTCGGGCGTTCGCGCAAGTGGTAATCCCTCGCTGCCCGCCATGGACGACAGAATCTCGTCCGCTGTGAGGGCCTGGTTGTAGACCCTGACCTCGTCAATAGCTCCGTCAAACGATACGGCAGTGTCCGACCGGCCGCCGACTGTCGGCAGGATCGGGTTTGCGATGATGTCGCCCGTTACGGCCAGTTCCCCGACCTGCTCGCCATTGAGAAAAACCCGCATCACTGTGCCGTCATAAGTTCCTGTGACGTGTTGCCACTCGCCCGTCCGGACTCCCGCGTCCGGCACTATCAGGTTGTTATTGGCACCCTGGTCGACATAGAAGTGAATGCCGTCGTCGCCGGTCAAGGACAGGACCACTGAGTCATCCCCGGCCGACCCCGCCTTGCCGTAGATCGAGTTGAGATTCTCCCAGTGATTGCTCGCAAGCGTGGCCACGATAGACGCGGGATTGACCCACGCCATCACCGTGATTTGGGGCAGGTCCAGAGGATCACTTTCAGACAATACCGCCCGTCCGTCGGTGAACGCGACAGCCTGACCGAACATGCCGGTGGTCCAGTCATAGCTGCCTTCAAGCGTCGCCTGGAGGCCTGTCTCACTTCTGTCCTGGGTCACTGTCCCGCTGCCTTCGTCGAACGACAAGTACAGAACAAGATGTTCGTCCTGGCCGGCGGCATTGGAAGCATGCAGACCACAGACAAAGACAAAAGAGATGAAATACGCCAGTCTTCTGCTCATAATAGTCCTCCTTCACAAATAAAGAAAAGTAAAGTTGAATTGATCGACAGTGACTTAGTCATCCACACAAATCCACCTTTAGCCATCCAATGCAGCACGTGAGCGGCTGCAAGCTTTACCACCTTCGTTTTTACCACATTGACCGTCTTTCTGTCAAGCAAATTCTCCGGATAATGCCTCGGCAAGCGAAACGGGGCCTGTACCGAACTAATCAGCACAGGCCCCGAACTAGTACAAATCTGCATCGACAGTCTATTGAGACTATCGACCTAATCCCGGCTTACGGCTGCGGCTCCGGAGCGGGCCTCAGCAGCGTGATGTCATCGATGAACATCGTCCCCGAGCCACCGGTTGCGTTGGCATCGCCCGTGGCTCCCAAGCCAATGGCGATCTTGTCAACATTGCTCAGGTTTACGCCCTGATTGGCAAACTCGCTCAAATCAATGAGCCACTCGGTCCAGACGTCGGTCACCGATGCGTTGGCATCGCCGTTGACAACCACACCGCTTGTGCCGTTGCTGTTGGACAAAGCGACGTACAAGGGCTCAGGGGCGTTGGCAAGTACGCCGACATCCTGCTGCTGCCACTGGCCCGCGACCGCACCGGTGACCTGGACGTCGGAGAACTTGAACTCACAGACCTCGTCGATGTTGTTGCCCGCTAACGCAAAGCCTATGTAAACAGAGCTGTTCATGCCGACGGTGTCGAATGACCCGTTGGTCATGTCGAGCACAGGTACCCAAATATTCCCGTCATCCGAATGTGACGCTGTGAACATGCCTGATGCGTCGCGCTCCAACTTCAACCAGTGAGGCAGCGCAAGTCCATTCTGAACAGAGTTGGCGGTAACATCGCCCACGTTCAGACGACGGTTGAATCGAACGCCCCCGTCGGGTCTGAAGAATGTGAACGCGTGTTTGGAATCGGGATCAAGCGTCTCACGAATCATCACGCCGGCTTTGGCGTCGGCGGCGGTATTTGTAATGCTTTCGACCTTCATGGAAATCGATCCGGCGCCGGTCAACTGCA
This sequence comes from Phycisphaerae bacterium, assembly GCA_016782865.1. Classification (GTDB taxonomy): domain Bacteria; phylum Planctomycetota; class Phycisphaerae; order Sedimentisphaerales; family Anaerobacaceae; genus SG8-4. Next base: position 27,605 of record JADHXR010000048.1, on the reverse strand, counting down.
TGTAGACGTAATTGATCTGGTCGGACGTGCCCCAGGCATTTCCGGAACGTGTAATCATCGTGAAAGAGCCGGCCGGTCCCTCTGCGAAGCTGCTCGCAGTCTCGGCATAGCCCCTGAACCATAGCGACAATACCTCGACGCCATGATTGGTCCAGTTACGCGGAGCCGTCAATCCCAGCACAACCTCGGAATTCCTCACTCCGGAGGTATTGTTGTAGAGCAGCGGCATGGACTGGCCGCCGCTGTTGACAATCCCCGGCTCGGCATACGGCGGCAGGACATAGCCGACCTGCGAGCCGTTGGCCGGAGCGCCGAAGCCGTCGACCCAGGTCTGCCAGATCGCCTGGTTTTCCGCGTCGTTGTCGGTGTAACTCTCGAAGTCGTCGACAAGAATGAAGTCGGCCACGGAGAAGTTCCAGACTGCGCCCATAGTGACGGTGCCGCCGGTGTAGTTCTCATCGACACGCCAGTAGTAGGGGCCCGTTCCCCACTCAAGGTTTTCGGCGGGGGTAAAGGTGGTGCCGTTCTGACGGCCTCGATAAATACCGGTCGTATCGGATGCGTCGGCGGCCTTAACTGCGTCCCTGTCGGTCCCGAAGTAGACATCGTGACTGGATGTCCCCTCTCCCGGCGACCATTTAAGAGGCGTTACATTGTCGACGTCCGGGGTCGTATCGTCGGCCGGAATCGCATTCCAGGCCATCAGCGGATCTCCTCGCATGACCAGCAGGATCTCCTGCTGCGTTAGAGCTTTCGTGTAGATCCGCACATCATCGAGATGCTGGACGGGAGAGCCGCCGTTATAACCGCCCGCCTCGCAGTTGCCACCAATGATACCCGGACGTGAAGCGCCGACCCCGAAGGTAGAACCTCCGGTGGCCGAAGGCTCGGCAAGGCCATCGATATAAATGGTCAGCCGCCCCCTGTCAAACACGCTGCAAACGTAATGCCAGGTGTCGTCATCAACTCGCGTAATACTGCCGTAGTCCACCTGTCCGGAGCTGGTCATAATGCTCCAGCCGACCTGGCCGGCTCCGCCACCGTCTCCATTGATCTGCAAACGCCAGTAGCTGTCGCGATCGAAGGATACAATGTATTGGTCACCCCAAGTATTTGTGCGGACCCATGCACATACAGTGACCTCAGTCAAACCCGTGTCGGCATAGGTGAGGTTCTGAATCACCCCGTGGCCGGTTTTCATCTCGAGAGCGGCGTCTCCATGTCGGCCCGGCTCGGACCAGGTCGTGTCGACCAGTGTGAGGTGGTTGCCGTGCCCCGACCAGTCCAGGGCTCTCGCACCCATGCCCTCGTCGAGCTTCCACCAGGCGACAAGATCCGGATCACTCGCAGGCGGTATGGGCGGCACGGTTGTGAAACTCCAGACATCACCCTGGTTCGTTGCCGTGCCGTCGAACTCATCGACACGCCAGTAATAAGTCTTGTCCAATTCGAGCATTCCCGGGGTATAGGACGGATCCGCCAGCGGCAAAGCACCGACGGCACCGCTCACTTCATCGAAGTTGTCGCCGAAATAGACGTTGTGCAGTTTCACACCGAAACCGCCTGCCCAACCCAGCGTCACATCCGGCTCCACAAATCTCATGCCGTCCGGTGGGTCGGCATTGTACGCCATCTTCGATGGAACCATGAAGCTCCAGACGTCACCCCTCCAGGGGCTGTTCGGATCGGCATCGTTGACCTCGTCCACACGCCAGTAGTACGTCGTGCCGTGTTGGAGCCCTTCGGCGACCGGAAAACCGGCGAAACCCACTACCTGGAAGGTTGACATCGTATTACCAACGAAGGCCCCTTCGGCACCGTTGTTGACATCGTCAAAGCTCGTTCCGAAATACACATCGTGCGAGACAGCGAAACCTCCGGGCTTCCAGGCAAGGCTCGCCCACGTGTTCTCAAAGATCTCCCCGTCGGCCGGGGTCGGGCCGGCAGCGAAAGGCCATACCTTGCCGGCAAAACCACCCAACTCACTTTCTGTCAGGGCAACATTCAGAATCCAAATCTCATCAACCATGCCCTCGAAGTAATGGCCGTCGGCACTCCCATTACCGTCATGAAATACCACATTTTCTTTGGCGTAACCGATGGCGTTGTCATTGGAGTGCCCCCTCAATTCACCGCCGGGCCCCTTACCGATCAGCACTCCGTCCAACCACATCTCAAACTTATCGTCCTCCTGGCCTGCACCACCTCCTCGGAGGACTATGGCAACCGCATGCCATTCATTGGAGCCGATTGGGGCCGAGATAAAGGCACCGGGACTCCATTCCGGGCTAAAATCGCCCCCCTTGTTCCATCCCGCACCGTAGACCAGACCGTCATGCACGTAGATGGTGAGTCCACGGGTGTAGCCTCCTTCTTCAAAGACGACCTGTTTGTCCGATTTAGTCACATCGGCACAATTGAATACTGCAATCACCGTACGATCCTGATGAGTACCTGTATTGCCGATCATAGCCGAATCCGGGAGATGAACGCCATCACTGGTCCCGTTGAACTGTAACGCCTTGCCTTTGGGGCTATCAACAACCTGAGGGCTTCCAATAAGATTGCCCGCATTGCTGTTGGCCGAATCATCCGGTAAGTTGCCACCGACATTATCAAACAGGTAGACGTGACCATCCGTAACAGAAGCCGGGTCGAGCTGAGCCGTGGCATTGCCGGCCAGAGCCAGCACCACAACAAATGACGTTAGACAAATCAATCTCTTACACACGACAGTCCTCCTTCTCAAAAAAAGTTAAGTTGACTTGAAAAGACCGACAATGATTTCACCGTTCAATCGAATTCACCTCTTCCAACACAGAGTAGTCTCAGAGCAATCGCAAGCTTCACTACTCCATTTTTACCACATTGCCCATCTTTCTGTCAAGAAAATTCTCCGGATAATGCCTCGACAGGCGAAGCGGGGCCCGTACCGAACTAATCAGTACAGGCCCCGAGTCAGTACAAATCTGCATCGACAGTCAATTCAGACTATCGACCTAATCCCGGCTCATGGCTGCGGTTGTGGAGCCGGTCTTAGCAGTCGGATGTCGTCGATGAACAGCGTCCCCGAACCGCCCGGCACCGTCGTGTTGCCCTGAGTACCCAGTCCGATGGCGATCTTGTCGACATTGGTCAGGTCCACGCCCAGATCGGCAAACTTGCTCAGCTCGATAGGCCACTCGGTCCAGACGTCCGTCACAGATGCGTTGGCATCGTCATGGACCACCGTCGCAGTTGTGCCGTTGCTGCTGGACAGTGCCACGTAGAGCGGCTCGGCTGCGTTGCTGACGATGCCGATATCCTGGTTCGTCCACGTCGGGCCGACCGTCCCGGTGACCGAGACGTTCGAGAACCTCGCCTCGCACGTCTGCGAAGCGCTGTGGCTTGTCAGCGCCAAACCTATGTAGACCGTGGAGGCCATCGAGATATTCTGTGGAATAGAACTCTGTATGGGCGTCCAGGAAGAGCCGTTGGTCGAATGAGAAGCGGTAAAGTTGCCGGCTGCGTCACGCTCCAGTTTCACCCAGTGCGGAGCCGTAATACCGGTTTCCTGTGCCGCTGCGCCGACGTTGTCCTGGCCCGCAGCAAGACGATACTCGAAGACAACACCCTGAGCCGGCGTGACAAACGCCATTGCGTGTGCCGAATCCGCGTCAAGCGTCTCACGGATCATAACGCCGGCCTTGGCCCAGGCGTTGGTGTTCTCGACGCTATCGACCGTCGCCACAATTGTGCCTGGGCCGGTAAGCATCTTGTAGGCATAGTGGAACTCGTCAGCCGGTCCTGTAATATCGGCGCCGGAGCCGGTCATCGTAAACGTGCCGACCGGTCCTTCCGTGAAGCTGCCCACGGATGCGGGGTTGCCTCTGAACCGCAGCGACAGCACGCTGACCCCGTGTTTGGTCCAGTCGCGCGGTGAAACTATCGTCAAGTCCGTCTCCGAATACTTTGCGAAGCCCTGCTTGTTGTTGTCATAGAACAGCGGCATTGAGTGAAAACCTCCGTGAACGATGGTTTCCTCGGTAAATGAAGCGGTATTTTCGTCACCCACAGCCGCCCCGCTACCGTTGCCAGCAAAGAAATCGCCGGTGCCGGGCGAGCCAAAACCAAGCCCGTCATGCCATGAAAACCATATCTGGTTGTCGTTGGCGTCGTAGCTCTCGAAGTCCTCAATGAGAATAAAGTCGGCTACCGTGAAGCTCCAGACTCTGCCCTTGGTGACCGTGCCGTCGGTATTGTTTTCATCGACGCGCCAGTAGTAAGGCCCGCCGCCCCACTCAACGCCCTCGGGCGGAGTATAGCTCGTGCCGTTCTGACGGCCTCTGTATATGCCTGCCGTATCGGATGTGTCGGCATTGGCAACGGCATTTTTGTCGAGCCCGAGGTAAACCTCATGGCTGGATGCACTGTCGCCGCGCGACCAGCTCAGAGGCGTAGCATTATCGATGTCCGGCGTCGCGCCGTTCATGGGATGCGAATTCCAGGCAAGCAGCGGATCGATCCGCATGGCAAGCTCGATTTCTTCCTGCGTCAGCGCTTTGGTGTAGACGCGCAACTCGTCAACCGAACCGTCGAACCAGTTGTCTACGGCCCTGTTGACGCCGATGGCAAGCTTGCTGTGAGTCAAATCGTCCGAAGACGGTGTGAAGGTGCCGACAAACTCGCCGTTGTAGTAGCCCCTTGCGATGGTGCCGTCATAGCTGACAGCAAGATGGACCCAGGCTGTCGTAGCCCGTCCCAGGTTGAAGTCGATGTCGGAGTGGTACCGGTAGTTGTTGTCCGGATCATAAGAGAACTGGAACCCACCGCCGGTGCCTTGAGAGGTAGCAAACATGGAGCTGTTGTTGTCTTGCCCGAGTTCGTCGGACTTGCACCACACGGCCATCGTCCAGGCCGGCCAGGAAACAGCGGTGAAGTTTGCCGTCACGTCATCGCCAGCCCCGTTGAAATTCAAAGCTCTTCCGTCAAATCCATCCACCCACTGGGGCTCGCCTGTGATCGTACCTTCATTTCCATGGCCCGACCAGTCGAGCACGACCGTCCCCTGGCCCTCGTCCACCATCCACCAGCAGAGCAGATCCGGATCGGCGATGGGGATGTCAGGCTTGGTCTGGAAGCTCCAAACCTCGCCCTTGGTCCACTCCAAGCCATCGAACGTGTCCACACGCCAGTAGTGCGTGGTATCCCAGGCCAGGGTACCCGGATCAAAGGTCGGCCCCGTGACCGGAGGAGCACCTGCCGCATTGGCTACCTCGTCAGCATCAGTTCCAAAGTACACGGCCTCCATTACCGCCCTCAAGCCGGCTGTCCAGCTCAGATCTACGTTCGGGTCTGCGAATCTTCCCCCATCAGCCGGAATTGGATCGTATCCACTTTTGGGGGGAATCCAGAAGCTCCACACGTTGCCCTTCCAGGGGCTATTAGGATCGGCGTCGTTGACCTCGTCAACGCGCCAGTAGTAGGTCGTGCCGGGCTCCAGGCCCTGTGGAGCGGGAAAGCCGGGGAATCCGACGACCTGTTGGGCGATCGCCAGATTGCCAACAAGAGTCCCCTCGGCGCCCTCGTTGACATCGGCGAAGGCGGTCCCAAAATACAAGTCGTGAGAAACGGCCCAATCACCCGGCGTCCACCTCAGACTCGCCCAGGTCTGTTCGTATTGGGAACCATCTGCCGGAGCAGGACGCATAGCCAGGGGAAATCCCCCTTCAACCCCTGCCATCACAACCTGAAGGTCTTCCTCTGCCATCGCTTGGCTGTAGATTCGCACGTCGTCAACTAAGCCTTCCGTGAAGGTACCGAAAGTCTTGCTGCAACCGATAAGGAAGTCCCCCCTCGCAGTCTTCCATACTGTCCTGGCGGGGATTTCCCTGCGGCTCACCGTTCACATACACCTGAATGCTGTCGGCGCCTCCGCCTTCGGTTACAACCACCGCAGCGTGATACCATTCTCCGGCTTCTATGACGAACCCTGATACTGTCCATGCACCACCAACATATGTCCTAATGGCGTTGTCGGCATTGCCATTGCCAATGGTAAGCCACGATCTGCCCAGTCCATTCAAATCCATCTGCTGGAATACTATGTGCTTTTTGTCAATTGCATCCGCGTTGAGCCACAGGGTGAGCGTGAAATCACCGCGGTTGAGGACTCTCAGGCTTTCGCTGAAAGGGATTCGAACGTAGTCCGATGACCCGTTGAGATGCAGCGCACCGCCTATCATACCAGCCTCCCACTGTGGATTGCCGTTAAGGGTGCCGTCGTTTCCATTGCCACTTGAGTCGTAGGCGGTGGCGCCGGATGTCTCATCGAGCCTCCAGTGAGCCACGAGGTCGGCCGATGCACTGCCTATCGCACTCAGCACCACAACAAGGGAGACTAGATAGATCGGTTTCTTACACATAACAGTCCTCCTTCATGAATAAAGAAGAGTTAAGTTGAAATGATCGATAATGATCTTGCTTTCACGTGAACCCACTTCATTTTCACCCAAAGCAACTCCTGAGCGGCTGCAAGCTTCGCTATCCCTACGTTTACCACATTGACCGTCTTTCTGTCAAGAAAATCCTCCAGACTGCACGCCCAACGGACCAAGCGGGGCCCGTACCGTACTAATCAGTCCAGGCCCGCGCCGAAAGTTTCGGACGCAGGTCTTGTTAATCACTTTCGGCCGGGAATCCGCCTGCACGGCTGGAAACCTGACCGAAAACAGCCTCCTGCAGACTATGGGGCCGGGATAGCCGAGATGCTCGCAGGATCAATGCCGTGAACGCCGCCCTCGGGTGGCAGGATCAGAAGACCACTAATCGGCACATCGGATTCAATCGCGATGCCGCCGGCGTCCTGGTCGACGATCTTCAAGCCCGCATCTGGAAGCTGGAAGTCCGCCGCTGTGAATGCAACCATCTCACCGGCTGGATTGCCGTGGGCATCGAGGGCCTGGAAGAAGCCGCTGTCGTTGGCGCCTCTTTCCATCATGAAGATGGTGGTCACCGGCTGAGCAAACACCGTCTGTATGACCGTCGAATCATCCAGGCTCCCATAGGTGGTCAGATCCAGGTTATCGGCATCCGCCGCCGGATGGTCTGCAAACTTCTCAAAATCAGTCGTTGTCGTCCCCACGATCAAAACGCTTGCATCAGTGCCGTTGATCTTGAGTACCGCGGTCAGCGTATCCGCATTCGCGGGATCCCTTTCAGCCTCCAGGCTGCCGAGTGGAGTGACCGTGATGACCGGTGGGACCGGGGTTCGGCGCAGCCGGATCTCGTCGAAGAACACCACGCCTGAACTGCCGGGCGTTGATGTATTGCCTCTGGTGCCGAAGCCGAGAGCGATGCGGGTGACATTTGCCAGATTCACGCCCTGGTCGGTGAGCGTTTGCAGGGGAATGATCCATTGTGTCCAGGTGTCCGTTATAAGGTTCGGGTCATCGTTGTAAACAACAGCCGAGGCGCCGCCGGTAACGGCCACATACATCTGCTCGGCAACATTGCACGGATCGCCGAAGTACCAGAGCGACAGCTCTTCAACCCCGTGGCCGGTCCAGTCGCCGGCCGGGACAAACGTTCTGGCTGCCTCCGAGGACTTGAAGTTGGTGTCGAAGTAGAGAGGCATCGACTGGCGCCCGCTCTGAACGATCCCGGTCTCGACGTAATGCTCGCCCGCAACAAAGTCAAGAGGATCGGGATGACCAACAAGGGCGCCGTTCGTCATAGGGGTTGCGTATCCGTCGATCCATGTATTCCATATCTCATCGGGTGGATAATCGTTGTAATCCTCGAAACCCTCCACGACGAGATAGTCAGCTACGTTGATCGTCCGGATTCTTCCTGTGGCAATGGTTCCATCGGCATTGAACTCGTCGACGCGCCAGTAATAGCTCTGGCCCCAATCGAACCCTTCAGGAGGTGTATAGACCGTTGAGCTCTGGCGGCCGCGATACGCACCGGCCGTATCGGAAGCATCGGCGCCGGCGACTGCATCGGCATCGCTGCCGAAATAGACGTCATGCTGCGGTGCCCCGTCGCCCGGCCTCCAACTAAGCGAGGTGACGTCGTCGATTTCTGTGATCCTGCCGTTGGTGGGCCTCAAATCCCAAGCCACAAGAGGATCGCCCCGCATCAGCGCCAGGATTTCCTCCTGGGTCAGGGCCTTGTCGTAGATGTGCAAATCACCGAGATCTCCGGTAATCCCCGTCCCGCTCCCCCTCGTGCCGTTGAACGCAGTGGCTTCGGAGTTAGCACCAATGAAGCCGAAGCGAACAAGGTCTCCGATTCCGTAGGTCGGACCTCCGACGGCTGAACGTTCCGGGATACCATCGATGAAGATCGTCGCTCTGCCGCGGTCGAACACACCGGCGACGTGGTGCCAGAGTCCGTCATCCACGCGCGTGACACTTCCATAGTCAATCTGCTGTTCAACGCCGCCATTCATCGTCATGACGTCCCAGCCGATCTGGCCGGGGCCGCCGCCGTTACCGGCGATCTCGAGGCGGTAGTACTCGTTGCGGTCAAACGAAAGGATATACTGGCCGCTCGGGTCGCTCGTACGGATCCAGGCGCACACTGTGACCTCGGTACGGCCGCCGCCGCTGTAGTTGATGTTGTCAATCGCCACGAATCCGTCGTCGGCAAAACTTAAGGCGCCGTCGCTGTCGTCGAGCCAATTCGCCCTGGTCCATTCGGTCCCGAAGAGTTCGCCGTGGTTGCCGTGACCGGACCAGTCGAGGGCAGCCGTGCCTATGCCTTCGTCGAACGTCCACCAGGCAACAAGATTGGGATCATCGGTCACGGGTATGTCGGGCCTGGTCGTGAGAGTCCAGACGTCACCTCTATGCGTGGCAAACCCATCAAACTCGTCGACGCGCCAATAATAGGTCTTATCGAATTCGAGCGTGCCGGGAGTAAAGAACGGATCCGTCAGCAGCAGAGCTCCCGTGGCACTGTTGACATCGTCAAAACTCTCGCCGAGATAGACATTGTGCAGCTTTGCGCCGAAACCGCTCGTCCAACTGAAGGTCACATCCGGAGTTATGAACTTAATGCCATCCAGCGGGTCAGCGTTGTAAGCCGTCCTCGGTGGAACCATGAAGCTCCAGACGTCGCCCCTCCAGGGGCTGTTGGGATCGGCGCCGTTGACCTCATCGACGCGCCAGTAATATGTCGTGCCGGGTGCGAGCCCTTCGGCGACCGGGAAACCGGGAAAACCCACTATCTGGAAAGTGGACGCCGTATTGCCAACAAAGGTCCCCTCGGCGCCATCGTTGACGTCGTTAAGAGTCGTTCCAAAGTATACATCGTGCGAGACGGCAAAAGTTCCCCCCGTCCAGGCAAGGTTGGCCCATGTACTCGCATAGATAGCGCCGTCGCCCGGCGTGGGGTTGTAGGACTGCGGGTAGCCTCCCGCAAATTCCGCTATCTCGCCGGCAGATAAGGCATTGTCATATATCCGCACATCATCTATCAGACCGCCAAAGTAATCACCCGTAGCGGTGTTTCCGAAAGCATCCTGAGCCGCGCGACCGCCAAGCCCGGCGTCGTTGCTGTGCTGGGTCGACGAGGTAAAACCGGCCGTGACTGAGTCTTGCTCTGCCCCGTGCACGTATAGCTTGAACAAGCCACTGTCGAACGTGGTGGCTACGTGCGTCCACGCGCCGGGGGCAAAGCTGCTTGAAACCGTCGCCTGGGTGCTGGCGTCACGCACCGCAGCCTCGATATTGCCGTCATTGACGCGAATCGTCAAGCCCCTTGTCGTGCCGCCCTCATCGAAAATCACACCTGTGCCGCTGTCGCTGTCGGCCTTGAACCAAAGCGCGACCGTCTTGGTGCTAAATTCCACCAGCAGGGGCCCCACCGCCGTCTGGGAAAGGTAGGCGCCCGTTCCGTCCAAACATCAGTGAATGACTGCCCTCCTTGGCGTCCGTTGAGTATCCGGCACCACCGTTGAGGGTCCAGTTAAGGCTCCCAACCGAGTCCGCGGCGTCGTTGTCGAGCGACCAGTGCGCCACCAGGTCGGCCGAGGCGCTGCCGGTCAAAGCCAGCACCAGGACAAAGGAAATTAGACAAATCAATCTCTTACACATAACAGCTATCCTTTCAATCGAATTAACTAAAGCCTACGGTTGTGGCTCCGGTTCTGGAGCAGGCTTAAGCAACCTGATGTCATCGAAGTACATGGTCCCTGGGCCGCCGGCTACAAGACTATTCTTGGTCCCGATACCAATTGTAATTGTACTGACATTGGTAAGGTTCACGCCGGCAAACGCCGTCAGGTCGATTACCCACTCGTTCCAGCCGGGAAGCTGGGTTGCAGCGGGGTCGTCGTGGTAGACAACGGCTGTGCCGCCGGCAGCGACAAATACCCGATCAGCGGCATTGGCCGAGCTGCCTCTGATCCAGAGGCTGAGCCTGGTGACACCTTCCTCGGTCCAATCACGCGGGTAAATCAGCGTCAGGGTTGACTCAGAAATCATAAAATTCGTGTCGTAGAGATACTCCATCGACTGAGCGCCGCCGTGAACAACGGTCTGCTCGGCGTAAGGAGGCAAATCATTGGATGTGATCGCCCCGTTTGTCAGGATTCCGTAGCCGTCTATCCAACTGGAGTATATTGTGTTGCTCACGGGATCAGGGGGATCGATGTCATTGTAGGATTCGAAATCATCCACAACGAGGAAGTCACCTGTCGTAAAGCTCCAGAGATTCCCGATCCACGGACTGCCCGGATTGGTGCTGTTGACTTCATCAATCCGCCAGTAGTAAGTCGTCTCCAGTTCAAGTCTGCGGGCGTCATAAGTCTCCTCGCCGAGTGCCTTGCTTGCCTTGTACTCGGGCGAAGTCTTGCCGGCATTCTTCACGGCATCTGCATCCGCGCCGAAATACACCTCATGCGAAGCGGCAAAGGTTCCCGGAGCCCATCTCAAAATCGGCGTCGGCGATACATCGACAGCACCCTTAGCCGGGTACGGGTCGGCCGCGGTGCCCTCGGTTGTGAAGCTCCAGACCTCGCCCTTGTGCGTGAAGGGGGGATCGAACTCGTCAACGCGCCAGTAGTAGGTCTTGGCCAATTCGAGCGGGCCGGGCGGAGTGAAAGTGGCGTCAGCCAATAGAGCCCCTCCGGCAGCATTGCTTATTTCATCAAAGTTGTCGCCGAAGTAGACCGTGTGCAGTTTTGCGCCGAAGCCTCCTGTCCAGCTGAGCTCGGCGTCCACAGCCACGGACTCGCCGCCGTCGGCCGGCACGGGGGCATAAGCTGTCTTCGGCGGCACCGTGAAGCGCCAGACGTCGCCTTTCCACGGGCTGTTTGGCTCACTATCGTTGACCTCATCGACGCGCCAGTAGTAAGTCGTACCGGGGACAAGCCCTGTGGGGAACGGATATCCCGGGAAGCCGACAATGAGATCCGAAGAGGCCTGGTTGCCTATGAACGTGTCCGCGGCACCGCTGCTGACGTCATCGAAACTCTCACCAGCGTACACGTCGTGAGTGACGGCAAAAGCGCCTGGAGCCCAGAGAAGCGTTCCCCATGTGTTGTTGAGGTATTCGCCATCGGCCGGAGTGGGGCCGAAAGCATAAGGCCATGGCTTGCCAGCAAAACCACCCAACTCTGCTATTGTAAGCGCCGCGCCATCGAATATCCAAACCTCGTCAATTATGCCCTCGAAGTAACTGCCGCCGCCCGTAAAATTACCGTCATGAAATTTCGATTGTGAATTGGCGTACCCGATGCCGCAGTCATTCGAGCGGCTCTGCAATTGACCGCCGGGCCCAGTGCCGATCAATACTCCGCCCATCCACATCTCGAACTTGTCGTCTTCCTGGGCCGCCCCGGCGTCTCGGACGACCACAGCAACGGCATACCATGCATTGGAACTGACCGGCGCAGAGATAAACGTACCCGTCCATTCCGGGGTATAATCGCTCAGGTTCCATCCTCCGGCATAGACCAGACCTTCATGGACGTATATGGCGAGCCCACGGGTGGTGCCGCCTTCGTCATACACCACCTGTTTCTCAGATTTCGTCACATCGGCGCAATTGAACAATGCAACGACCGTGCGGTTCTGGTTAGTGCTGAGGTTGATCATCGTTGAGTCCGGGATATGAACGCCGTCACTGGTCCCGTTAAACTGCAACGCCTTGCCCCTGAGGCCGTCCACGACCTGTGGGCTTCCAATAAGATTGGCCGTGTGGCTGTTGGCCGAATCATCCGGTACATCGGCCCCGACATTCTCGAACAGGTAGACGTGACCGTTGGAGACAGCAGCCGGGTCGAGCTGAGCCACGGCATTGCCGGCCAGGGCCAGCACCACAACAACAAAAATTAGACAAATCAATCTCTTACACATGACAGGCCTCCTTCTAAAAAAAGTTGAGTTAGTTTATAAGGACCGATAATGATTTCGGCCTCACTCAAATTCACCTCTTCTGACACAGAGCACTTCTCAGACAACCAGAAACTTCACCAAGTCATTTATACCAAATTGCCGGCCGCGTCGTCAAGGAAAATCTCAGAATCATCTCAGAATCATGCATCGGCACATCTTTCGGGCGACATCAGGCAGAAATGCCCGAAACACGAAGAAACCGTCTCACATCAACCTTCTGTCGTTGCGAGGAGCATGGCGTTGCGACCATCCCCAAACTTGGCCCCCCGCCGTGCGGTGGTCCAAGCTTGAGGCTGCCACCCATGTTCTTTCAATCCTAATTGGGTGGCAGCCTCATCCCGATTGCCGTTTATCGGGATGGGGATGGTTCTTTCCCGGCTAAATACACACAAGTTGAACACCCTACCGGCTCGTGGTACAATCACCCCTGTCGGTGGACATCAGACTTGCTTCTCAGCCAAACCGACGACACGATGGCGCAGATAACTGAGGCACAGGCAGCATGTCATCAGAACAACGGTCGCGAGCGTTTCTTCGCCGGCTGGCCGGCCCGGCCGTGGCGGTCTGCGCCACCCTGCTCTCGCTGCTCGCGGGCGAAGTCATAGTTCGAGTCCTCGGTCGGGCGCCAGGCATAAAGCCAATTCAGCTCAGTTCCTATGACTGCATCTACAAGCGCTCGACGAATCCGATCCTGGGCTTCGAGCTGAAGGCAAACTGCCGCAGTGACGATCCGGACTTCATCCAGACCTACGAACGGACCAACTCCCACGGGCAGCGCGACAGAGAGCGCACGCTCGGCAAGCCTGATGGCGTCAGGCGGGTCCTGCTGCTCGGAGATTCGGTCGTCGAGGGCTATGGCCTGCGCGAATCCGAAACCATTTCGCGCCAACTCGAAGCTCTCTACGGCGATGGATCAACCGAGGTCCTCAACTTCGGCGTCAGCGCCTATTGCACGCGTGCCGAAGTCGAGCTGCTGGAGGCCAAGGGGCTGCGATTCGATCCGGACGTAGTCGTTCTGGTGTTCGTGGAGAACGACTTCGACAACTTCAACCGCGAGGCATTTCCTCTTGCCGGGACGATTGATCGTCCCGCTCTCGTCAAAGCGTTGTTTCGCAGGTCCCACCTCTTTCGCCTGGCCAGCATCCGGTTGAATCTGTTTGGCTTCGGAGCAGAGGCCGACCCCGTGCGCTGGAACCAGGACGCCATCGGAGACAACAATGTGGCCCAGGGATTGCGCCGATGCCGCCAGCTCGCCGACCGCCACGGGTTTCAGCCGCTTCTCGCCATCTGGCCGCGGTTTCTGGATGACCGCATCGCTGACGTCTGCTTCATGCCGCAGAACAGCGAGCAGGGACCCCATTTTGCGAAAAATCGCAAAATGGCAGCCCAACTCGTGGTCGAGCATCTGGCGGCGATGCATGAGATCCCGTCGGTCCGGCTCTCGGAGTTCTTCGCCCGGCACCAGGCGGAGTCGGCCAGTGCGGTGAATCCGCGGCTGCGCTACAGCTGCGGCGATGAACTCCATCCCTCACCCGAAGGGTGCCGCATCGCCGCCGAGGCGCTGAAGCAGATCCTGGCCGATCTCAACGTCGGCCGTGCGCCGTCGGCGCGTCAGATTCCGCGTTCTGCTCAAAGTGACGCCGAGGCCGTCGCGGCCGCCAAGGCATTGGGCCAGACCCAGCCCAACTACGCGCGCGTCCACAACCGCATGGGCACTGAGCTGCTGAAGGCGGGCAAGCCGGCAGAAGCCGTCGCTCAGTTCAAGCAGGCGCTCCAAGCGGATCCAACACACGCCGGAGCACACAACAACCTGGGCGTCACCTACGAGCGGCTGGGCCATGAAGAAGCTCAGGCGCAATTCGAGAAGGCCATCCAACTGAGGCCCGACTTCACGCATGCGCATTTCAACCTGGCGCGAATCCTGATGAAGACCGGACACGGCGACAAAGCCGTGGCGGAGCTGCGACGCACGATTGAGATCGATCCCAACCACGTGGGCGCGCTCAACATGCTGGGGATGGCACTCGGCAGAGAGCAGAAGTTCGCCGAGGCCCAGTCCCATCTGGAGCGTGCGGTCCGCCTCGATCCGGACCACGCAGAGGCACGCAACAACCTCGGCGCCGCGTACGCCGGGCAAGGGCGTTTGCGCGAGGCGGTGGCGCAGTTTGAGGCGGCACTACGCGTCGATCCCGACGACCCCGAGACCCGCGAGAACATCAAGAGGATAAAGGCCGCCCTGCAGGAGTAGCCGCGGAGATTGGGGGACACCATCCGTTCAGCATCTTAGTTGCTGAATGAACGCCTCGCGTCAAGCAAGTCAACTACCACCACTACCTGAAGGTAATGGCTTGTTGAACGGGCTGCAAACCCTCTAACGGCAAGAAAATCCTTAGCACGAAATCCTAAATCCTAAACAATATCGAATGTTCAAAATACAAATGCTCAAAACAAGAAAACAAGCTTTCGACAATCCGGTCCGGCAACGACCGCTACGGTTGTTTTGGATTTGTGACATTAGGATTTTGAATTTGTTTAGGATTTAGGTATTAGAATTTAGAGCTTGCAATACTGGAGTCTTCGTCTGAAGGCGAGGGATTTTCTCCCATTCGCAGAATGGGACATTAAAAGAATGGGTATAGAAATGGCGCCACGGCTGTTCCACCAAGCAACAGGATCAGGCTTAAGAACAGCAACACAATAATTATGGGCAATAGCCACCACTTCTTGTTGTGTTTCAGAAAGAACCAGAACTCCACCAGCAAAGTGGGACGCCTTTTCGGTGTCAGTTTGCCAAATTCTGTTGATTTCTTCTGCCGCGGAGTCTTGGACATGCACATTCTCCAATTTCATCAAAACTGGTTGAAATAACGGTCGAGATCGTCAGGTTGATGATGAGTTATCCAGTAACTGTCGATCTGGGGGTCAAACTTGCGGTTCAGCGGATCTCGACCTATCAGGCGCAATACGATCGCCAGAGGGGTCAGGATCCCGAAGAAAAAGATCGCAAGCAGAAAGAAGCTGACAGCCAAGCCAATCGGAAGTGTCACCAGGATTAAGCCAAGGTATGTCACTCTGGTTGCTCTGAGGGATATGAAGCTGGTCAAAAGGATTGCAGCCCCGACTGAAGAGATCACCGCGACCCATTGAAGCCCAAGTCCTCTGAATATGTAGAGCAGCAAAGAAGCAAGAAGCGCTGCAATCAGGGCAATCATCGCAAAAGTGCGAAGCTCTCTGCGGTTTGGATGCCAGTTTATTTCAGGCAAGAACATCTGGAATCACTCCTCTTTAGCATACAACTCAATCCAATTCATATTGGGCTCTATATTCGTCCATCGCATGCTGTTTGGCATCCGGTTGTTCCTTCTTATAGAGCAACTGGTCTTCCAAGACCAGAACGTCCATATTTGTGCCCATAAAACACCTGTACGCGTGCTCTGGAGAGCAGACAATAGGTTCGCCGCGAACGTTAAAGCTCGTGTTGATGATCACTGGGCATCCGGTCTTGTCGTTAAACCGCCTTATCAGACGATGAAGCCTCGGATGCCGCTCGGCATCGACAGTCTGGATGCGGGCTGAGTAATCCACATGAGTAACAGCGGGTACGACACTGCGTTTGACTTTCAGCTTATCCAACCCTTTCTGCGACTCAGGCGGCGCTTGCTGTGGCAGACGTGCAGCCTCTTTAAGGCAAGCAACTAACAGCATGTAGGGGCTGTCTTGGTCATCGTGCATATCGAAGTAATCCTGAACCTTCTCGCGCAGCACACAGGGGGCGAACGGACGGAAAGACTCACGAAACTTGATTTTGCGGTTCATTATCGACTGCATTACTTCGCTTCGGGCATCGCCAATGATGCTGCGGCTGCCCAGAGCACGGGGTCCGAACTCCATACGCCCGTGAAACCAGCCGACCACGCTGCCCTCGCTGATGAGATCTGCCACTTTGTCAAGTAATTGTTGCTCGCCCTCAAATGTATGATATTTGGCATTGACCGAGTCCAGAAACTGCTGGATCTGCTCTTGGCTGTATGCCGGTCCCAAAAGCGACGCTTGCTGCTTGTCGGCGCCGTCGACTTTCCGCTCGTTGTCGAGCAATTGATACCAGACAAAAAGTGCGGCCCCGAGCGCCCCGCCGGCATCACCTGCCGCAGGCTGTATCCAGATACTATCGAACGGTCCTTCTCGCAAAACGCGACCATTGCCAACACAATTGAGCGCCACGCCGCCGGCCAATGTCAGATTCTTCATACCTGTCAGCCTATGCACATGCCTGGCGGCTCGCAGCATGATCTCTTCGGTGACTGCCTGGATAGAAGCGGCGATATCCATTTCGCGTTGGGTCAATGGTGACTCGGGCTTGCGAGGAGCACCGCCGAACAGTCTCTCAAATTTCTTACTGACCATCACAGTTTTGTGACACCAGGGAAAATAAGACAGATCCAATCGGAACGAACCGTCTTCTTTAAGATCTAAGAGCTTGTCCATTATGAGGCAATAGTATTTTGGCTCTCCGTATGGCGCGAGGCCCATCATCTTGTATTCGCCTGAGTTCACGCGGAAACCGGTAAAATACGTAAAAGCTGAATATAATAGGCCCAAAGAATGAGGAAAGTGCATCACTTGCATCAGCTCAATTCTGTTGCCCCTGCCAACGCCCAAGCTGCCGGTTGCCCATTCGCCCACGCCGTCCAACGTAAGAATCGCAGCTTCATCAAATGGGGACGGGAAGAAGGCACTGGATGCATGCGATTCGTGGTGCTCAACAAAAACGTAATTGCCACCATACTTCTTGTGGAAAGATCTGTCCATTTCACGTGGCAGGTGAAGCTTGTGACGAAGCCATAACGGCATACCCATCAGGAATTGTCCAAAACCACGCGGGGCATAGCCAATATAGGTTTCGAGCAACCTTTCGAATTTCAGAAGCGGCTTCTCGTAGAAAACCACGTGGTCGAGTTTTTCAGCAGTGAGGTCCGCCTCCTGGAGGCAGTAAGCAACTGCATTTGAGGGGAACTGACTGTCATGCTTCTTTCTCGTAAACCGTTCCTCTTGGGCGGCAGCGATAATTTCGCCATCGCGAACGAGTGCGGCGGCACTATCATGGTAGAAAGCAGATATGCCTAGAATGTTCATGCTCTTATCTTAATCAGTAATTCTCTGACAGACAACTGCGCAAACCAACTTGCTTCGAAGCAGTCACTCATAATTCATCTCAGACAACACCCAACGATGCGATCAGGCAGGGCCTCCCGTTCGTGTATCGAGCCGACCATCGGATTGGGAGCTACGGTGAGCCCGACGATGACTTGCTCGCCCGGACGGTGCCGCCGTAGGCACCCATATTGATGACACCGCCATTCGGGGCCGGCTCGGCGCCGAGAGCCATTGTAAAATCCCCGGCGTCTATACAGGGACTTGTCGTCTCGTCGAGGATCCAGCTCTGGTTAATGTCCCACCGGCCGGCTTCGGACTTGAGGTGATAGTCACCGCCGTCGGGGTCGGCAAAATGGGGATCGGCGTCGATATTGCCCTCGCCTGGGAAGGGACCTCGGACGCCGCCGTCCTGGACGTTGCTAAAGATGACGTTGATTACCGAGCCGTCGTCGTTGTAGATCTCGTCGCCGCCGTCGCGGAAGATGCAGTTGACGACCTGAAGCACGCATGGGGACTGCGAATCGCCGTCATCGGGCGTGGAGGCAAAGGCGGTCCCTCTCAAGGCTAAATTCACACTGAACGTGCAGTTGGTCAGCTTCGTGTTGCCGCTGTTGGAATTGCGCATCGCCCCGCCGGAGGTGGCTGCGGAGTTGCCCGCGAAAAGGCAATTGATCAGAGTGGGATTGGCCGAGATGTTGTTTCGGATCGCGCCGCCTCCGCCCCCGGAGACGGAGTTGCCGATGAATTCGCAGCTTCTCAAAGTTGGTTTGGCGCGCCGTCCCAGATTGTACATTGCACCGCCGTTGTGGGTTGCGGCGTTGCCGCTGAAGGTACAGTCGGTCAGAACCGGATTGCACTCGGATGCATCGCCGTTATTGTACAGCCCCCCGCCGCCGTCGGCGGAGTTGCCGCTGAACGTACAGTTATTCAGCGTCGGGCTGCTCTCGGCGTACATCCCGCCGCCAAGGGAGGCCCGGTTCCCGCGAAACGTGCAGTTTTTCACCGTCGGCCTGGCGCAGTCGGAGCAATAAATGCCGCCGCCCTGATCGTGATATCCACCTGTCACAGTCAGACCTTCGATGACCGATCCGGGCGTTTCGTAGCTGTGGAAATAGAATCCCCTGTGCGGGTCGTCAGCGGTTGCGTCACAATCTATTATCACGAGACTCGGATCGTTCGGCTCGGCGCTGCGAACCGTAATCGCTTTGCCTCGCAAATCCAGGTCCCGGTTGCCGTCGCCCCTGTACGTCCCGCTCAAAATGAGCACTGTGTCACCGGAGACGGCTGCATCGATAGCTTCCTGCACGGCGTCGAAGGGATGCTCGGCCGAGCCGTCCTCGTACGGATCAGACAGGGCCGGCTCGCCCGCACCCGGATCGGCGAGGGCGTCATCGTCCACATGAATAATCGCAGGCTCCGGCAGGTCAAAAACCTGCTCGGCGTAGAAGTCGATCCCCCAACGATTCCCTGACTCGGGCGACCCATCGGTCGAGCTTAGCACATGAACCTCAAAGGGCTCGCTGGAAAAAACGTATCCTTCCGCGCTCGGCTGCAACTTGTAGACAGTGTTCGATTTCAGATTCTCGATAGCATAGATCCCTCTGTCATCGGTCAAGGCGATCAGAGGCGAACGCCCGCCCGGCTCGGCGAAGACTCTGGCGTTGACTATTGGGTCGCCGTCGGGATCCAGGACGCGCCCGCTGATTATCTCGCCCGAATCCGATGGGAAAATGTTGTAAATGCACCCGAAGACCACCGTGTATTTGGCCCGTGACGCGTCGATATTCGGCAAGCTGTACCAGAGGTCATCGACACCCCGCCAGCCCATGTTCAGATGGTGGTACAGTGTCGAAGATTCGTACCCGTAACCGTCGCATACCACCGCGTGCGCACCGTCCAGATCGGGCGCGTCAACAATAGCGAGGATGACCGGGGCTCCGGCGTCGAGATTCGGGTTGATCATCCCTTCGATGCCTGCATGGATTTCCTGGCCGAAATTGTACCCCAGGATGGCATTGCTGTACTGGAACGTGGTCACCAGCGCGTCTCTCGCATCAGGCATGTAGGCTCCGGAGCCCGTCGCCGTGTACTCCATCCCGACGGCGATACCTGCGTCATAACAAAGTCCGCCGATTGCCTGACGTTGCGCCTCAGTGAATGCGGCACAATTGGACTCGGGCCGAAGCGCCATGTCACTCCAGAGGTAGGGCGCGCCCAAGCCGTCACCTCCCCGCGTGTACGCCTTCTGCCCCCTCGTGCCGGCAACACGAATCGCAAATTCGTTGACGCCTATCTGCACCGTGGGATATTCGTAGTAACGCATCACCTGGGCCAGGGCCGTCGCGACACACCCGCAGGGGTACTGATCCGGCGTATAGTAGTTGTAGGTGTCGTACCCGCAGGCAGCCGCCTGACCCCACCTGCTTTGTACCAGCGGTATCACGCGGATATCGCTGATACACATCAGGCTCATCAATCCGAATCCGTCTGTGGGTTTCTCTGCAAGGTCGATGAAGCGCCGCCACTTGCCCTGAGGGCTGTCGGGCGCCGCGGCCCCAATATCCATCAAGAGGGCAAACGTATCGCGAGCAGCCGCGACTCGCCCGTTGAGGTCGGTTGTTACCAACACCCCCAGCGGATTGTCGAACGAAGGGTCATAAGTCCCGTCATCGGCAAAGCCGATGATCGGCTCAACCGAATCGTCGGCCGAGACGATCACAAATCCCGAAGGCCGCAGATAGACAATGTAATAGGCCGCCCTGGCGGCCTCGTCCGTGAAAGTCTCAACTTCTATCACTCGCCTGCCGAGGTTCGTACCGAGCGGTTGCCGAGCGGCTTTGAGCCAGCCGGCCACGACCATCTCAGCGTCATGCGCAGTCATCGGCCGGGCCCACAGACCGGCACACGGCAGTAATACCGCCAAGACAACCACAAAAGCAATGCGATTGAATTTCATCAAACCTGTTTCTCAAATGAATGTAGATACCGGCAGCGCTGGCGATGTGCGAGGATATTGCCCCCAGGCAAGTGCATGAACTCAAGCATAATCGACCGCACACCCTTTCACCTTGTTGCTTCGGTTAGGAAGCTTCACACCCAACATCATTATACTCTCTGACGCCTCTGGGTCAAGGCAAATAACAAGCATCTCGGTGTGATACCCGGCGAACGCCGGCAAGAATCGCGGGGCCAGCGCATTGCGCCCGCCCCGACAACTACGCGGCTCGGCCGCTCTGCGATCACTCTCCCGGCGGCGGGACAAGCGTTCTCAGCTCGTCAAACGAGTTGGATACGACGTGAATAGCGGCAGATCGTGCCCGGCTTGGCTTGTTAACTACGGGTGGACATTCGACAGTTTCTCGATTCCGTAGTTACTGCTGACAAACTGATTGGCGGCGGGCAACTGCTCACGCGAGATAACGATCGCCGGGCTGTTGAGCTCAAACTCGATCACGTCGTACTTGGACTGGGGATTGAGCTTCTGAGCCTCGATGATGTCCGCGACCGAACGTATCGTCATGCCGTTGAATTTGCCGACAACTATCTGACCGAGACCGGTGTAACCCAGGTTGATCGGGGCTGGCAGGACATAGCTGAGTATGACCACATCCTTGCGCTCGTCGGTGGGTTTGAAGGCAAGGTCGCGGTAGTAGTGGTACAGGTGTGAAGGGGCCTCACCCGCCAGGTCGTTGCCGAACTCCTTCATGTACTCACGCGTGAGCTTCTGCAGGACGAATCCCGCCGTGACGACATACTCGGGCTGTCTGTCGAATTCATGAAACGGCACGAGCATTTCCGAGGCTTTGAAATTCTTTATGTTCGCCCGGACCTTTGCTTTCCGGCCCTCGCGCCAGATATCGAACATCACGCTTTCGCCGACGGCCTTGCCTGTTATAAGATGATCGAACGACAGCCATCCATACTTGTGGTGCTCGAAGCGCCCGTGAGGATCGAGCCCGTGCCCATCGATTCTCAGGATCACGTCGCCTTTCTTCAAGACCCCTGCCCGCGCAGGGGGAGCCTGCCCCCGCGCAAGCGCGGGGTCACTTCCGGTCCCGAGGTTGTGCACGTCGGCCACGTAGGTGCCGCCTCCGAGTGACGCGGGCATCTTCAGGAGGGATCGCATGGCCGGGTCGAGAAGTTCCGAGATTGCAAATCCGACCTCTCCAAAGCCTTTGTAATCACCCTTGCGCACAGCCTCCAGAAATCCATTGATCGTCTCGGTCGGGATCAAGCCGGCTTCTTTGTCCCTGCTGGACCAGCAGGCTATGCCGATAGGCGACTTGCCGACACAGTAGACTTCCCCCTTGCCTGTACGTTGCGAGGCATTGGCGATCACATAGCGCAGACGTTGTCCGTGAGAAGTTCGCATCATCTCGACGCTGGCGCGGTCAAGATGGCCCCGTCCGTTGAAGAGGCGGCTGTCGGCCGAAAGCCAGTAGAAGTCAACTTCCGCCCCCTTGGGATATTCCTCGACAAACGTCAGCGGCTTCAAAGGCTTGCTCAACTCGTTCGGGTCCAACCGGATCAGGCAAAGATTGCTCCGGTAGTCAACAATTACGAGCTTGGCGCCGACAAATTCATTTTGGCCGTACCTGAGGGCCTTGGCAAAGGCAAGATTCACAACGTTCTCGGCAGTCGTAAGCACCTCATACTCGCCGACCGCGCACGCACACGCCCAGTTCTGCGACAGATCCCGGTGCTTCCATGGTTCGCTCAGATCGTAGCCGTAGGCCGAAGTTTCCAGGAAGACTATGGAGTCTTTCATTTCGTCGGTCAAATCGATCCGAGTCGCGGCCCCGGACGCACAGGGCGCAAAGACCGCGCCGGCCATTACAGCTATGTAAATCATCTGTTTCTTCATGGGCTCGTCTCCATGCGCGCCTCAGCGGGTATGTGATATTTCTCCAGGATGGGCTCATGCCTCAGTCGCGCCTTCTCGGCGTCGATCGGCAGGATGCGATTGTTGCCCATGAACGTTATTTCGTAAAACTTCTCCGTGGTCTGCTCGAAGGCTTTCTGAACGTCATCGAGACCGTGTATCTTGACGCCGCTGATACTGTCGACGACCTGGCTCTTGAACGGGTCGGCATAAGAGTTGATTTCGTCGGGCATTATTGCCGAGAGGACAACATATTCTCTTCGCTGCCGGTCCTCATTGAGCTCCATCGAATGTGCGAAAAGGTACCGCAGGTAGAAAGGTATGTCCTTTGGCCACTGTCGCCCCCAGGTTTCGAGGAAGTTGCGCGTCGCAGGCACAAACACAAGGCCGGCGAAGCACACGTAAGGAGGCGGACGATCATACTGGCGCGCCCTTTCGAGAATCGGCCTGTTCAACGCTATGGTGGCGGTCGCCGTCATTCGCTCGCCCTGCCGATAGAACGTCAGCTCAGTCGTTTCGCCGATCTGCTTGGACTCGACAACCTCCGAGATCGACAATCTAAGACCGTGTATGATGACCGTTCCATCGTTGTCGATGTTATAGTCGTCGATCCGGGTCATCACGTCGGCTGGCGTGAGGACCGATTCGAGCGAAGAGTGCATCACCGTATCGAGCACGACGACGCCGTCCTCGTCGGGCGGAACCTTGAGGTAGTCTCTGTAACTGGCGTTGTGCAGACCCGGGTAGAAAATGGTTCCCATTGATCCGAAGCCATTGTATTTTTCGTCCTCGACATCTTCGAGAAAATGCCTGATCACGGTCGTAGGAATCATGTAGCCGATGTTGTCTGCCTCTGTCAGCCCCTGGAAGGCAACGCCGACAACCTTACCGTCCTGTATGACGGGGCCGCCGCTATTGCCCGGGTTGATTGCAGCGTCGGTCTGGATGACAAGATGCTTGTCGGCGGCGGTGTGAACGTACGTGTCCATCTCTATTCGCGAGACCACACCTTCGGTGACGGATATCCGATCACCCCCGACGGGAAAGCCGTACGTTGAGACCGTGCTGTTGACTTTTGGAATTCCCGTCAGTTCAAGGGCGGCGGTGCCCTCGAAGAAACTCGCATCATCGACGGCAAGCATCGCCAGATCGCAGTCGTGCCCAACAAAGACAACCCTGGCCACGTACCGCCGGGCGATATTCTCTTTCCTCAATTCGACGTATCTGCTGTTGCTGACGTTGTGAGCGTTAGTAAGGATCTTATTGCCGGCAACAACAAATCCCGAGCCTGAAATCCTGCTCAAGGGCGCCCTCTTCCAGGGCGTCACATAATCGAAATCCTGCTTGACACTCCTGATAAGGATCACAGATTCATGCGAACGCGATAGTCCGGCGTTGAGCGATGAACTCAGGCTTACACATTCGACCGACAAGGCAAACACGGCCACAAATACGAGCTTTCGATAAGGCATATCCAGACACCTCGGTAAATGAAGAAATCATCTGCCTATACTGCAAGCCATTCTTAAGTGTTCACAATCATAGGCTCTTGCCGCAAAGAATGGAAGAACATTTTGCCCCGGACAGGCTCACACCCGCGAAATGGTGGCTTGAAAGGGCCATTACTCGTTCAGGACAAGACGAACGTTGTACTCGAAGGAAACAGTCGTCTCGCTGCCTATAGAAGCAGGCTGAGACGGTGAGAGTCCAAAACGAGTTCGTTCTTCAAATAGCCCGTCTGAGGGTGCACCATGACTCAGAGCTGACATAAGTTATGGTGCAGATAATGGTCAAATATGGTAATTAAAGAAGTATGTGATCTATCGGCAATACTGAACCTTCTCTTAAGTCAAACCCCTTAATTTAGTGGATAATATTACTCTACAAAAATGACAATAGAAGAAAGAGTGCATGTTGTCGAAAAGTGAGGATATCTGGATGGGACACTCGGTTTATCTGCCAAGATTCAGGGACACGTATTTGCGGAGCGGGCATTTGCACAAAAAAATAGCATCGTACCCAAACTTGAAGGACTTCGAGCAATGTGACTCCGTCTCTATAAGGCACTCAACAACGTCAGTGCCCGAAAATGCCTTCACAGGAGTGAGGTCCTCGAACTTGGACTCATAGCAAGGAAAGCTCTTTGGGCAGTCCATCTCCGCTACGATCTTCTGAATATCAGCTTCTTGTCCGACCGTCAATTCCATTGTGACAACCTCCAGCTAACTCCCGTGACAATACCTGTCCGGTCTGCCTATACAGTCCACAACTAATATCATCTTACACGTGATGAGATGGGTTTGTCAATTTCGGTAAACACGTACAATGAGATAAAAGCCCCTGCTGCGGAAGTAAGGACCAAATACAGCAAGGGTTTGAGAGCCTCCATGCCCAACTCCATGTTAATGGCATACCCTATCCAATCGACAATCAAGTTGTCAACCAACTCGTTTCAGCTAATTGGCATGAATGTGGGGAATTTGACCGACAGCGGAATGGTTCATTTGTCTGACATAAAAAACCGACTCTGCTCTGATTTACAAAGATATCCTCGTGGTTATAATTAGATAAGCAATGCGTCTATGTCTAAATTGAAAACCAGTTGAAAGGAAATCTATTATGCTTTTAATGAGTACCTCGAATTGGATAATTATTGGTGTAGTTGTTGTGATTTTGGCTGCGGTGATCGGAAAGAAATTAAAAGATAAATATTATTAGAAAAGAGGAACCTACACAGCAGCAGCAAGAAGCGGAGAGCTTTTCAATTCAATAGAAATTGAAAAAAAACCTGCCAGAAAGAGGAAGAGGGGAGAAACCAGCAGGGGCTTGTTGTAGGCATGCGCTTCAGGACTCTTGACGCCTTCGCAGCTTCCAACCGGCGAAACTGAGGCCGAGGCTGGCGAGGATGAACGCGCCAGGAGCGGGAGTATTCACCTGATCTCACGTACTGTTCCATGGTCAACACCCCGGAGGGCTACTCTGTGAGATTGTATGGGAAGAAAGCTTTGATTTTTTTAGATTTATATGATATTCTATTAGGAAAGAGGTTCAGCAGACTCACAAAAGCTCACTGCTGACGCAAGGCGTTAGGTTTCAAGAGAAAGGGGAAGAAATGTCGTTGAAATCAACATCACGTCTACGAAGGATTCTTCTCAGGGGAATACTTGTTGTATTGCTTGCTTGTGTGGTTGTGATAATCTTGTTTTCTCTCAGCATTGAACTCGGTGTAAAGAAGACATGTGAAATGGCTACACGAAAGTATCCCGGTGATAAAGTAGAAGCCTTGATTATGTTCGTGGAATCAACAGAAAATGGTTACAATGCACGTCGTTACAGTGTGAACAATCATGCTTTCTGGGCGTTAGGACAACTCGGCGATAAACGTGCTTTGCCTTTTCTCAGGAAGCTCTTGACAGGTGAACCATGCGACCATGAAACAAACCTTTGTCAAGGCGAAATTCAAGAGGCGATACAACAATTGGAAAGAAACGGATTCAACTTGCCAAAATTTCTCTGGCGAGGTATTCTCAATTCTTAGTTTCCGACAGAATATAACTCAGCGGTTATTACGGTTCGCTCGGGTTGTGGCTGTAGAGTTGCTGGATAGGCGAAGAAATCCTGCTCCCTGAAGAGGTGTTTCGAGTTCAGTTCAAGTACAATAAGCCCCCACCCGTCGGCCCCAAAGGCGATTTCTGTGTGTGTGGTGGAAAGGCCCTTATTCTGCTCGAGAAGCCATGAATATATAGTGAGACGGCACAGCAAATAGCCGGCCAAATTGGAAGATCGTTACCGGCGATACGGGGGAGAATACAGAGATTGGGGCTTAGGAAGAGATTCAGATATGATGAGCGCCACCGCGTTGTCAATGGCACCAAAGAGAAGTTATGCCGCAAGTGCAGAAGATGGAAAGTTGAGAGTCAGTTTTACAGAAACCGCCGCAGCAAAGACGGATTAGCGGGATGGTGCGGCGAATGTTTAAGCACAGTTCGTAAGAAGCGGCGGTTGGCTGTGAAGAACTGACCAACAGGCATTGAAGGGAATTCAATGATACTAACTTCAGAGCAAATCGGAGAGGTGGAGCAACTTGCAGACAGACTGAAGAAGTGGCAAAAGGGTGATATGCCTCACGCTATCAAGGCTTATAGCCGATACATTCAGCTTATCCGGTTTGTTGAGCCACAGGCTAACATTGTTTTGATGGACTTATCCCCTGGAATGCCAGAAACAGTGCGGGTGGTTCACGTTAAACTCCAAGAGCTGCTGAGGAAGGCATCGCAGGTTGATATTCTAAAACAAAAAAACACCGATGATGCTCGCCTTGAAGATTCCAACCTTCTGAGACTCGCAGGAGACTTTGTTCTGATGTTGGAGCCTATTGTAAAGAATGTAGGTCATCACACGCTGACGCTGAATGATGCAGAAGAAAGCCTGAGTGATATTGAGCAAGACATAATTGAGGCTTTGGGGGATGAGACGCTAACCGGCGAGAAACTTGCCAAGGACGCTGGTCATCCTTACAATTTTAAGTTCAAGAGTGGCCTTTCAGGACTCCGGAAGCGGGGGATTCTTGGTAACAAAGCACCGGGCTATTTTCTGGAGTCCGAGTATGAATTCCTTCTGAAAAAATCAGACTGAGGTCAAGGCCCCAAGCAACAACACAACTATGCGTTGCCTCTTGAGTTCAAAACGTATAGAATACGGATATGGAACCGGACGATGCAAAAGATGCTTATACAAAGCTACCAGCAAGTCTCGTAAGAAGTAGCGGCCAAGGCGATCTATGAGGTACTTAATCTCCTATGATTTATTCAATTGGCCAGCCACATTTCCATTAGAATGTCAAACCTAATCTCGGAAAGTCAAGATTCTTGACTTCATAAGGGACAAACTGTCTTTAAGGCCGGGTGTTCTACCACCTTACAATCAACTCTCAGGTCATCAGAACAAACGGCAAATTATTCTGGGCGAGGAAAGGTTGGTAGTCGCCAGCCCGCAGCCCTGTCGTTTTTCAACTCTCATAATCCGCTCAGCCTTTCGCGAACATACTGCCGGGCAATTGCCTTATCAGGCCTTTCAAGCGCAGCGATATCAAAGTTGCATTGACAAGCCCCGGCGCGAGATTCGTCTCGGCGATCACTTGCTCTACGTGCAAAGGCTCGGTGCTCAGGCAATCATATATCTTT
>JADHXR010000175.1 GCA_016782865.1 Phycisphaerae bacterium | reverse complement strand
CGCATGATAGTGTCTGGGGTGAACAACGCTGTACATTGCTCCAGCATCTTTCGGCTGATCCGTTTGGCCTTTGCCGCAACCCTCATCCGCTGGCTATTGGTCAGCCGAATACGTTTGTCCTGCTTTTCCTGATACTCCACCAGGACTCGCACCTGTTCCCGGAGATAGTCAATAGCTTGGTAGAGTTCCTTGTCGATGCAATAGGCCAGGTAAGTAGCCAGTGTAATCCATAATTTCTGTTTCATAGTCCGGATACACTACGAAATCCTCCTGCAACAGGCAATCACTTTCATCCACGACGACCTTATGTCACTGTTGTAGAACGAGTTATGTGGGGATAATAATTACACCGCACGGGCATCCATGTCACGAGGTGTCAACCAGCCACAAATCCGCATCGTCCATTGAAGACTATGGCGTACTATTTTTCACAAGAGAATTGCCCATTTAAGCAAAGCAGGGACATTTTTTCGGACTCGCTTGGGGCAAAATTGATATGTGCGGAGACATTCTGGAGACATAATGTCACTCGGGGATCGCTGTGTTTTTCGGCTCATGAGAATGGGGCATTTCCGTGTGCCTGTCACTCTTTCGCAGCTTCCGTTTATGGGAGTCTCCTGCCTACTCACATGGTCCCATTGGCCCTTGACAATCACAGAATCTCCCTACACTTTATCTATATTTGCCCAGGGTAATCTTCTTGGCGTCACCTCCTTTTTCCGACAGCACAATAGGCAGGAAACGGCATGTTTGCTAACGACTCGGCGTATAACCTAATTTCCCCCACACAGCCTTCTGTACTCTGTACAAATCCAGATTATCCGGTACCGAAGACTGACCACTTATTTCACCTCGCGCGAACTTTATGGTGCGTGGATCCTTCCACTTCCAGTATTCACTGTGCCCGTCCGCAAAAGAGAAGTTCGTTCCATCACCGTGGCGTACCGTAATCCCGTCCCACCACTGTTCCTTATCATAATTAACCGTCCAGCTCGACGGACTCAATCGACCCTCATCGACAAAAACAGCCCTCTGGCCCGGCCTGCGAATCTGCACCCTGCTTTTAAGTATCTGCCCATCAGCGCCGGGTATCGCGTCGTGACCATTCATAGCGTCGACTATAGCATACGTCACCACCTCTCCTCGCACACCGGTCGGACACTTGTAGAGATTTAAGTTTGGACAGTATGGAAATAACAATCCCCTCTTGATACCTTCTATTCGTTCTTCTTCTGAGACATTCCGTCCCGGCCAATATACCCAACAGGCGCCATCTTTGTTGTGGCCGCCGAGGCTTGTGTTGCCACTAGCCATCTTGCCATCGTTATCATCTGCATACAGAATCCATGCCAGTGTCAACTGCTTTACATTGCTAAGGCAAGCCGCACGTTTGCCCTGCTCTCTGGCCCGATTCAGAGCCGGCATCAAAATAGCCATCAATATCGCTATGATGGCAATCACAACAAGAAGCTCGATCAGGGTAAAGCCTCTTTGTTTGTCCATAACCATACTCCTCTGCTTTCTTACGACAATATTACATCGCCCGCTCGTTGAGATGCGCCACACCATTCTTCTGTTTCTCTAATTTGACACTTTTGCTGTATCATCAAAGCCTAAACAGGTATATTTTAATCTACATCTGCTTTTGCATCAATAGTTATCCAAATCCACAGCATTCTATTCGGCAGTGCGAAACAACCGACCATCGCCTGGATTTAGATCAATCTTCACAATGCCGTTATTTCTCATATCCATGCTGTCGATCCACTTGCCGCTCTTGCGGTCTAATTCCTGGAACTTGTCGCCAGGAATTGATACTTTCAGGGTGGCCTGGGCGCTACGGCTGTAGCTGCGATTAACAATCATGAATGCCGTAATGTGTTTCTTCTGGCCAAACAATCCAAGGACAAACTCGCCGCCTGAGTTAATCTGTACAGGAGCATCAGTAGGAATGGCTTCGGTACCAAGCGGCAAAGGATCGGTATGATAAACACCCAGTGAATCGAGTGTCATCAGGGCTGACCCGAACTTTTCAATCTCCGCGTTTATTAAGGCGACTTTGGAAGCCAATGGAGACGGCTTGCCATCCTGATAAAGCCCGCCATAAGACTTAGGCCCCCAATATGTGAAATAACTGATACCGCGACCGCCGTATGCCATCGTCGTGAATACCAGCCAACGGATTTCATCGGCAGTGGGAAGTCGCCACACCTTTAGGAAATTACCGCCCTGAATGATGTTTAGAAACGGTGTACTGAGTTCGATTGCCTCCATGCGGATTAGGGCCAGATTGAGGAAGTACTGAGGTCCATCCTTATCCTTAAAGAAATGGTAGTGATCATAGCTGATAAGGTCCGGCTTGACGATTTCGAGATACTGTTTGAGGTGCTCACGGTAGGCCAGAACAACTTTGTTTTCGGCTTCCACACCTGCCAGCCCTTTCGGATATCCTACCCTTCCTCGTTGGGCATCCGCTGCGGTTACTCCAAGCTGCTGTTCATTTGCATAAGTGGGAAACAGGTTGATGTAGGCCAGATGATCTGGATCACGTTCCTTGAGGTATGCTACCA
Source organism: Phycisphaerae bacterium (assembly GCA_016782865.1). Classification (GTDB taxonomy): domain Bacteria; phylum Planctomycetota; class Phycisphaerae; order Sedimentisphaerales; family Anaerobacaceae; genus SG8-4. The sequence continues at coordinate 12,921 of JADHXR010000175.1, read as the reverse complement.
GTTTGCCAAGTACCGGAAACGTTGAGGCCCCAGGCTCATCCAGGATATGATATGCTTCAAGGACCGGGTGGTCCTTGACACGTTCGATAAGGCTGTCCAATTGCTTAAGCTTATCTGCATCATCAAGTGTGGCCGGATTCAGCAGGTTATTGGTGAGCATGGCCTGAAGACCATGTCTGGCTGCAACATCCAGCCCTTCCTCAGGTACCCAGGTGAGATTGTAGTGTTCGGCGGCAACACGGGCTAGCGATTCATCCGTCGCCGGTGGCGGACACCAAAAGGTGATAATGAATTTATCAGGCTTCCACCCTTGTTGCGAATCCTGAACATCTGCGTGGACTGCTGGGGTCATCTGAGTACACAACCATATCGTACAAACAGTTGTCAGAGTAATCCTTTTGTCCACATGCATTGTCTTCCTTGCTTTCTGCCGAATTCGGTCCAAAGGGGACTTACGGCTAATGGTTTTTTCCAGCTTGCTGCGGCAATAATCATATCCTATGGGCGCATTGGTGGCAATAGCAATCAACACATCTATACACTCAGGCCTCTACCATGCACCGTGAGGTGATTTTATGCCAAGAGGAAAACCATTCAAATGCCCGTAACAGATTTGGTCATTATGCGGTGTTTGGTTGGTGATGTGAAGATGGTTGTGGTAAACTGATAGTCACGTGACGGACAGATGTTCTATTGGAGCGAAGTGGTCTGAAGACTTTCGTCTACAGGCTGGCTAGTGAGTGACAACCACGCGCAATCGCTGTCGGGGATATGAAGGTGAGTGAGAAATTCATTAAGATGGCTTTGCCTCAAGTGGCATTGTTCTTTGATCTGGTATGTTTGACTTACTGCACAGCTGCTGGTGGCGGCCCGGAATGGACCGGCACAACAAAGATACGCGATATCGGGATTCCAGTGCGATCCGTCAACTGGGTGCGCCTACACCCGGGCCGCACCGCCCAGGATTTGCCGTGCCTTTATGCCACGATGGGCCAAACAGCCAACAGTCTATTTGTTTTGCAGATCGACCCGGAGACAGGTGAATGCCGCCAGTTTCTTGCTGACGTTCCAGGCTCGAATTTTCCAACTGCCACTCTACTCAGTCACAGCGGCAAACTCTATATCGGCGCTGCATATTCTGGGCATCTGCTCTGCTTCGATCCTGTCCGAGATGTTCTCGATGATCTCGGTGCAATCCATCCCGGAAAGGCCACGTTTCCTTGTCGCTTGGACGAGGATGAGAAAGGCTGCATATGGATCGGCAGCTACGGAACCGCGGACTTGACGTGTTACGACTCTCATAAGGGCAAGTTCACGCGTTATGGCCGAATGGACGAGATCGATATGTACAACTATCCTCTCGTGAACAAAGATGGAAAGGTGGCCTGTCTGATTCGCATGACCCAGCCTCGTGTCGTGGTGTTCGATCCCGAAACCGCCAAGAAAGAAGGCGTAGGGCCAGTCATACCAAAAGGGAAGGGAAATCTTGATCTGGCAAAGGGCGAAGACGGATGGCTTTACATCACGTCCACTGAAGGCAATTTCCGTATCGAGGGCATGCAGGCAATCGCGGTAGAGGCAGTGCCGAAGTCAAAACCTGAGCCAACGCTCTCAGATGGAAGCACTTTCGCCTTTACGGATTCAGCCGAGCAACTCTACCGCAGACTCACAATATCTCGACCCGATGGAAAAGTTCACACGTACGAACTTAGGTACGAGGCCAGTGGGAGCGACATCTTCTACCTACACGCCGGCCCCGACGGTTGTGTCTATGGATCGAGCTATCTTCCCCTCCATCTGTTTCGCTTCAATCCTGAGAATGGAGAACTTGTTGACTTGGGCAGATGCTCGGCCTCCACGGGCGAAGCCTATTCAATGGCAAACTACCAGGGCAGGATCTACATCTCTGCCTACCCAGGTGCACGTATTTCTGTATATGACCCTGGCAGACCGTATGACTTTGGAGACGAAATCCGAGATAATCCGCGTGACTTGGGACGTATTGATGAGATTTCATATCGTCCACGGTCTACGCTGGCGGGTCCATTGGGAAGAATCTGGGTCGCCTCGCTCCCGGATTATGGAATGTGGGGTGGACCGCTTTCGTATTACGATCCTGAAACTGGCCGGAAGAAAGCGTACTATCGAATCTTCGGGGATGGAAGCTGCTACACCCTCGCCCATCTGGAGGATCAGAAATTGATAGCCGTTGGAACGAGCATCGCCGGGGGCTCCGGAACGCAACCGAAGGTAGACGAGGCGATTCTGTTCCTGTGGGACTATCACGCTGAGAAGAAGGTCTGGACAGGCACGCTGGACCGCAAAGTGGCGGCATTCAATGCCCTTCTGGTCGGATCGGATGGGAGGCCATACGGCACCGTGAGAGGAAAAGGAAGTAAGCCGGAACTCTTCGTCTTTGATCCCAGGTCCCTCGAGTTCGTGGCCCGGATCGCCGTCCCTGAAGGGGACCCGCTCGATTTGGGTCTGCAGAATGGACCTGATGGCAAAATATACGGTTTTACCAGGTCGTGCATCTACCGGCTTGATCCTGATTCGCTGACGGTGAAAGTGATAACCAGTGACGACAGAGGATTCAATGTTGCCGGGCCGATATTGGGCGAGAACATATACTTCGCCACTGGGCATCGGCTGCGGGCAGCGAGGATTCTCGAATAGAAGAACGCTCTGGTCACTCCATTCGTCTGATATATTGAGGATGCCACAATGAGAACGATGGGATGGTTCTCGAGACTATGCGTGTTATTGATTGGAAACGAACAATGCAGTTCCGCAATGGCAGAATCACGCGACGAGCAGTGCTGATCGGCGCAGCGCAGGCGGGGGTCGCGGCCTCCGTGCCCTCTCGTTACCAGCCGTCCCTTGCGGCAGAGCCGTCCGCAAGCCTCCACGAATACCTGGTTTGGGACGTGCACGGACATCTGAACACACCCGGCGACACGCCCAGAGAGAGAATTGACAATCTGCTGAAGTTCGCTGACCGCATGGGGATTGAGCGGGTGATCGTGTTCATGGGCTATCCGTGGGCCTACGACCCCTCGCCCGACGACGTCCGACGTCAGAACGACCAGGTCCTTCAGGCAGTCAAGCGTTCTCGCGGACGGGCGTTTGGCTTCGCTTATCTCAATCCGAAACACACCGAAGAGAGCCTCGACGAACTGGATCGCTGCGTCCGTGATGGTCCGATGGTCGGTGTCAAGCTATGGGTCGCCATACGTTGCCGCGAAAAGTGTCTCGACCCAATAGTCCGACGGGCCGTCCAATTGAAGGCTCCTGTTCTTCAGCACACTTGGTATAAGATCACCGGCAACCTTCCTGGAGAGTCGACGGCCGCCGACTTGGCCTCACTGGCGGCACGCCATCCGACAGCGTCGTTCATCGCCGCCCACGCCGGCGGGGATTGGGAGCGCGGCATCCGCGCGATCCGCTCAGCGACAAACGTCACGGCAGAGATCTCCGGCGGCGATCCCACGGCAGGCGTGGTCAAAATGGCCGTTCGCGAACTCGGCGCCGAACGCGTGATGTACGGCAGCGACTTCGCCGGTCGAAGCTTTGCTTCCCAATTGGCCAAGGTCCTTGGAGCCGACGTCCCGGAGAATGCCAAGCGACTCATTCTCGCAGGCAACATCAAGAGAATGCTCGCGCCGATCTTTGCTGCAAAGGGAATCCCACTATGATCATCGACGTCAACGTCAGTCTATCGCGATGGCCGTTCCGCAGACTTCCTTGCGACGAGCTTCCCAGGCTCATCGAGAAGCTCCGCGACTGCGGCGTGACTGAGGCCTGGGCGGGGAGTTTCGACGGCGTTCTTCACAAGGATATTGGCGGTGTGAACGCCCGGCTGATCGACGATTGCCGTAAATCCCGGCCGGGGCTGCTCCGCCCGTTTGGCTCGGTCAATCCCACGCTCCCCGATTGGCGCGAGGACCTCCGCCGCTGTCACGAAGACTACCGCATGCCCGGCATCCGTCTCCACCCGGCCTACCACGGCTATCGTCTCGACGATCCCGTCTTTGCTGAGCTTCTTACCCAAGCCCAGCGGCGCGGACTGATCGTCCAGCTCGTCGTGCGAATCGAAGACCCCCGGATGCAGCATCCCTTGATGCGCGTGCCCGACGTCGACACAAAGCCGCTGCCGGGCCTTCTCGCCGCTCGTCCCGAGCTGAGCCTGGTACTGCTGGGGGCATTGCAGACCGTCCGCGGCGAAGCCATCACGCAACTGATTCGTGCCGGTGAAGTCTATTTTGAGATCTCTATGCTGGAAGGAGTCGGCGGCATTTCCAGCCTGTTGGGCCGTGTTCCGGGCGACCGGATACTGTTCGGGTCCCATTGTCCATTCTTCGTCTTGGAGTCTGCCACCTTCAAGCTGCAGGAATCCAGGCTTCTTCCCGCCCGAGCCAATGCAATAACCCACCAGAACGCTCGGCGCCTGCTGACCGGGGTAGCAGCGACATAGTGTTCTGGACCTTTGGCGAACGAACAACACGCTGTTGTCGCTTTTATTGGTCAATAGAGTCGACGAGGGACTTATTACCTCTTATGGCATTGATGAAATCGTCCACGTCAAAAACAAAACCAAACGCCAGAGCAACACGCCACAAAGCAATCTCCTTACAAAGTTCATTTCGAGCGGTTTCTCTATTTTCCACCGCCGTGGTGGCTTGTCGCAGGGCCGAGCACCAGAGCCCATACTTGTGCATCTCTGCCATACCACCCGGAGAGAGGAGAAGACACCAGTTAATAGCAAAACCACAGTAGACCAAATGGTTGACACCGCGTTCTTTGCATAAGGCAAAGAGCTGCTGAGAGTTTGCCGCGATTCCTTCATCACCTTCGGAACGGGCTTGCTCGGCGAAATCCAACTGCTCAAAGCCTCGTTCTACGTCCTTTCGGTTATGCTGCCCAACGAAACAACATTTATTGCGAAATGCTGCTAACTCATCGCACAGCGGATCGGAAGGAATTTGTTCAAGGGCTTCGCCATCTGGACCCGCGAGAGAAACCGTATTTTTGTAGCCAGGCAAGTGTTTCCAGTAATCATTCCCACCGCCTACCACGTGAAACACGGGTATTCTTGAACGTCGGACTGTTTCCAGAAGATTTGGAAACATCTCCCGTAGAATCTTCTGAGATCGGCGAGCATAAGGCACGGCCCGCCACCAACCTGGAAACTTCTCTCGCGTGCCCAGGTCCCACGCATGCATCACGACAACTGCTATGTGTTTACGGGAGAATTCCAAATCTGCTTTCTTCCAGCCTCCGAAACCTTCCTCAGGCACATCGAGATCATAATCAGCGTCGAATTGCTGGTAGTACCATGTGGGAATGGTTAGGCTGGATGTTTTCTTGTCTTCATCATGACTACCCTCTGACAGCTCAATAGGATTTGAGGATTGGCTCGCACCCATCAAAGCACGATGGGCCGAAACCGCTCCGGCAAAAGCTCCAATCCCATGCAGTAACGCTCGACGGTCGATATGTTCTTCTGAATTTTCCTCCATATTCCGATTCTCCAGGAAGGTATTCAATTCTCTATACTGGCCAAATAACCCCCGCCATTTTGAGTCCGCTATCATCTGAATGGTCAGGCAGTTGATACTTACCGGCTGCTGTCACCTGTTCCAAACGCTTCTGTTACCTATTTTAATGTACCCAACGTTCTCCTGTGAGCCAGCTACAATCTTGGCGTGATTATCGTCAAAATGAACCTCAATAAACTCTGTTATCACCTTCAATCCAATAGAAACTGTTTCAGTCGAAATGGATTGACCTCGGCAGATAGCAATTCGGCTCACGCTTCCGTCGGAATCCCAGCGCACCCAGCACAGTTCACCCCTAAATCTTACGTCCGTGCCGTCCGGGACCATAACAGCCGTTTCCTGCCAATCTGGCGTCAAACCCATTGGATTTTCCACATCTGCTGCAATGATGATGTCTTTGCGACCATCGACTAACTGCACTTCCACAGCCACATGAGTATCCGGCCAGTTTAGACCATCACGTCCCCGCAGGGAACATCGGCGTACATGTCTGATATTCGATTGACCGTCGTATGGCTCAATAACCGCAACGAAAGTGGAAGCCAATGGGGCTTGCTCCGAACTCCGCCGCACCATGATGCGGGGTATCCAGTCCTGAGCTTTGCTGCTGTAAGCGGATCGACTCGCAGCCACCCAGCCTTCAGCTATCGATGCCTCAGCACCTGAAGTCAAGTCGATATATCTTAGATGTACATCCGCCTGGTGGGGCAGATAACCATAACTGTCTTCGATCTTCCAATCTACACTCCAGCCGGGCTCAGCAGCGGTGTCCGTTTGGAAATTCCGCATTAGAGTGCCATAACCGTAATCCCGGCCGGCTTTAAGCGACAAACCCTCAGTGCCGATGGTGCCGAAATAGCTGTGCATGAACTTGGCGTGGTCATTTCCACCGACAACCCGGAAGATATCGAGCACATAGCAATCACTTTCGGAAATGTCAATCAGAGTTGCGGTGCGCTCGAACTGCTTGCCTTTTGTCAAATCGGCGCCGGATGCACGAATCGCGCGAAACCGCTCACCGTCAGCCCAAAGGGTGGTCTTACCGACACCGTTATTATCTTTGCCATCGACAACCACGGTAGGATGAGACGCGGTTTGATAGTACCACTTAACCTGTTGCGTGTCCCAACCGCCAAACTGAACTGGAGGATAGCCCAGGTCAGGCATCAGATCGAGGCCCTTCGCGTACAAAGACAGAACCATGCCATCTTTGTGACCATGCCGGCCACCGGAATCATAATCCAGTGCGAGCGCGCGAGCTTTGTCCCCCTCACCCGAACGCAGTATGGCTAAACGCCACTGTTTCTTGTCGATACTGGCCGGCTGAATCTCCGCGCCAACCCGGTCGATAGCTTCTTGCACACGGAACTGTAAGTCTACCGGACTCTCGCAGAAAATGTCGTAGGGTAACCCATCGAGCTTGCAAGAGTTTTCTCGGTAAAGCGTCTGAGCATATGTCGGATCTCCGGTTATTTCATACAGTTTCCAGAAGAAACTATATGCCGATGTGTCCAACCCGGACCTCTTGGAGAATTGAATTCTGTACCCCTGTTTCCGTCCAAATGTGCCACCGTCACCTGGTAGGATATTGTATGCTTCAAGAACCCGTGTATCAATGTGGAAGCGATAGGTCTTTCGCAAGTCCGGCAGAAGGTAGACCATCTTTCTCAAAAAACCAGGCTCTGCTCGATCGTAATGCCCCAAGAAGCTCAATATGTGATTCAAACCCAATGATGAATACCCTCCCTTTTCGCCTGTCACGCCATCAACGCGCACGGCTTCTTCCATCCATTGCTGTATTTCTGCGATGATTTCATCGCGCTTTTCCGGCCAATCAAGAATAGTCTTAACATAAGTTACGACGATTTCTTGGAGAGGGTAGTTATTACGGATTTTGCTCGGATGGTTGAGAGAGTCTCGAAGAATACGGTCTTCAATGTTGCGCCGGATATCGGTATGCGATGATTTTGGATTTTCCAGTTTGTGCTGCATTGCCTTTTGCGAGAGGAAGTGGACCAGTTGCCGATTGTGCGGCCAGTTGCCGCGCACCTTGTCATAGGCCAAGGCAATTGCCTGCAACTCTTCACCGGCCTGCTGCCAATAGGAGATGTAACCCCATGAGTAATTGATTCTTTCATACATCCAACCCTGGGTTCGAAAATCGAAGTCGGGATAGAGGTCCGCCACTCGGTCGAGCAGGATGCCGGCCTTGCGAGCGTAAACAGCGTCACCGGTGATCACGTATGCGTCAGCGAGATTTTCAATGCCGGCCAGGACTACTTGTTTCCATTGACCATAGACCAGGTACGTGGCAATGAAGTGCCAGGTGCGTTTCCCATCAGAGTAGCCCTTGCCGCCATCAACGCCGAACTTATGCAACGGATCGGCCGGATCAGGATGTTCGGTATTATAAAGCAAGCTGCGGTCGGCCAGGTTGTGCTGAAAGATGCTGTTCTCATCGAGGCCGGACAGGTAGAATTTGTGGAAATCATTCTTGGGGAAAAGCTGCCCACAATGAGGACACTGAAGCTTCCAGGGATGTTTCCAGGCATTGATCTTCCAGTTGTACATGACCACGTCTCTTTTGCAGGCAGGACAATGGCCATCTGACCAGACCATCCAGGCACGCTCGAGTGTGTGGCAAAACATTGAGTTCCAAAGCTCATCATCTGACAACCCAATCCATGGCTGCGCTCGGGCAACGATATCTTTCAGAGCTTCGGCGCCCCAGGTGTATTTCTGAGTGTTGACTCGGGCCCTGCTCATAAATTCAGGTGGAAAGAAGAAGCTTGTTTGGGCATGCGCAGATACACTTGTATGGGTCCAAATCGCCCCCAGTCCAAGCAACAATAAACATCCAGAACGTTTCAAAATCGAAGAGATGCTCAGCTCTCGGATTAAGCTTAAAGGATTTGTAAGCGCGCTTGTTGGAGGAATCGTCTTCATCGTTCGTTCCCAAGAGCGAATTGCTGTTATGACATCATTTATCTTTCGGGTCTTGATTCAAGAACTCAACAACATGAATCATTCTATCATACTTGCTCCACATCATCTCCTCAACAATTGTGAAAAATCTATGGTGTGACTGCTATGACGATGATCGCAGAATTGTGACACTGTAACACAACAAGTGACGTCTGAGAAAGAACTCCGAACTTGGCCAAAGGTCTGGTAGCTTCAGAGAGTTGACATCCTTATGGGATTCCTGTCAGCCCTTCGTTTTTGAAGGAGTTCATTGAAAACTATGGCGTCCCTGAAAAAGTCGTTTTTCGGCCATGAGGACGGTATTTGTAGGCCACGATTAGGGCAAAATCAAGGTCTGTGGAGACATTTCGGTGACACGCCGTTTCAAGGAAATATCGCGTTCTTATAGGTTAAGAATTGGAGGCGTTTTTGCGTGACATGTCACTCTTTCACAGCTTCCGTTTGTGGCAGTTTTGCTCGCAATTCTTTGGAGACAATTCTGTATGAATTGGGAACACTCACCATGTCGGCCAGCCAGTCTTCAAGAAAATAGTCCGCCAAAAACTTGGAACCCGCCTGCCCCTTATATCCACTGGCCATATTCTTGAATCCCAGCCCGCCAATAGGAATTTTCTTTCCAGCAGCAACAGTGATTGTTGCTTCCGGTTTTACGCCACTCAGAAATTCGGCCCCTGGACCTGCCCGAGCGCATCTCTGCCCGTTAGTTTATAATCCACAAAGGGCATTACAAACGCAAATCCCTGAACACTTACTGCCAACATGAAAAGAAATATCAATACCTTGTTTAGCATTTCCAACTCCTTAGCCAAGATAAACATTCAAAGTGCGGTTACGGTCTGTGCAGCCTTTCAAGAAAAATCGGGTCGGACGGCAACTTGGGGTTGATCACGACCTGTGGCTCCGAGAGCATTGTGTTGGCAAGCGTGGCGGGATCCACGTGGGTTTGTGAGGGCGATTGCCAGGCAATGTCAAATTGGAATTCCAGCACACCGTGGCTGTCAGCCACAAAATTGGTAATCCACGTATTATTGAACACCATGGCCAGGATACGGCCGGGTTGTTCAGGTGGACCACTGCGTCTGGCCAGGACCTGATGTGCGCCAAAGGTGACCAGTGGCGCATCGCGACTGACCCAAAGCCAACGCCCCTGAGGTGTGCTATAGCGAATCCAGTCGTCAATTGTAAAGTGATCTCGACAAGAACCGATCAATTGGTCTTCGTATGGTACGAACGGAACCCCGCCGTTGCTTGTTTCAGGCAGAGTGTCACCACACGGCATATCGCACACGACGAAGAGAACCTCCGGTAACTCATATTCCTTGCGATGGAAACGCACGGTCAGCCGTGCACGTGGCTCGTGGTTCCATAACTCCAGCCGACGTACAGCCCACTTGAAGCGGGGATGCTCGAGTGCCTGAGTATAGACCGTGGTATGGGCATTTTGCTCCACGCGTGTCACTTCTTTGGCTGTGGCCACGACTTGCTTGAGCACGTCACGTCGCGTGTCACGTTGCTGCTGATTCGCCATACCAAAGATCTCGGAATACACCCATCGCCCTGAGAATTCATCAATGGCTACGGAAAGCAGGTCGCCCGTACCGGCCTGAAACAGTGACTGTGCCATGCCCGGCCAACGTGCCGAGGTCGGCCAGTTATGTGCGTCGACTGTCACGGTTGGGCCGTCAGCGGTCTTGGGCGTTTGGACGGTTTCTTCGCTCAACATAAAGCGACGAATGGTCTCTCCTTTCAAATCCTTGATCCAGAAGCGAACCACTTGATTGGGGGCATGATCGGGAAATGTTTGGGAGGTATTTTCAAAAGTGAGCTCCTCAGGCCCGGCCGGACGACCGAATGAGCTGTAACCGTGCTCAAAGGCCAGCGGGATTTTTATCCCGTGGGTCGGGTCCTCAAGAGAATGAAAGTCTCCGCGTAAGGCGGACGCGGGCATGGTCACCCAGCCGCTCCAAGGCAGCTTGGCCGGGTTGGCCACGTAGAATCCTTGCTCGCGTCGGTCAATGGCGGATCGCGCACGCTGCGCCAGGATCAGCTTGGCCAGTGCCATGGGGCGGTAAGCAGTCCGCGATTTTTCGTTGTACTGACCCCAGGTTTCCAGCGAGTGGGAACGGCCTACGCTGTCAACCGAGCCCCACGTATGCTCATCAAACAGACAGAGATCGCGGTAGATTTCATCCGCGGCCTCCAGCGTTCGTTTGCTGGGGTGTCCCCAAACAGGAGAAAGGGCCGCGTCAGCCAAGCGTTTGGCCTTCCGGCTGGCGCTGACTTCGCGAGGCCCCGAAGCCATACCATTGGCCCACCAATCGGTCCACTCACCTTGATACTCGGGAATCTCATCGCCAACATCTCGCCTTAATCGATCCATCGCATCAGCGGCGGTTGAAAGATGAATCTCCGGCTTCAGCCCCAGACGATTCCAAGTTGCCACAAACCGGGCTAATGGTGGAAACGGTGGGTCGTTGTCCATACGCCATTCATTGGTCACCGAAATGATTAGCGAAGGATACGAATATCCCCCAGCCTGCAGGGTCTTCAAACGGCCCAACAGATGTTGATGGGAGGCTCGAACTGATGCCTCATCATCTAGGAAGAAATCCCCAGGCCGGGCGGGCCGATATCGCGTGTCCGTCGATTCGGGAACCGGACCGCGGCGCCAGCTTTCCGGATGGAAATAGTAAAATCACTGTGCGTAGTGGTCCCCCAGCCAGACGAACATGCGCCGTTCACCGGGCATCTTCCACCAGAACGCCGAAGGCGTGTGCATCGGCGGCCCCCCGTTGTGGCTGTTGATTCCCATGAACAGATACTTCACCCCACGGTTAAGTAGCCTGATCGCGCCCGCCCGGGGGAATCCGTTCACATCATTTTGGATCGCCACCCGCGGACCTATTTGCCGCCACAAGGGGTCGGGTAGCCAGTGAATCAAGGTACGCCACTCCTGCGAGTTGAGTGCGGGAGTCTGGTTCATTGCCATGGCACCGACCTCGAGTCGGCCTGTACTCACGGCTTTCAAGAAGTCCATTCGTCGGTTTGAGTCGGCGTCCTTCCACCAGTCATCTACGGCCAGCGTCGTTTCAGCCGTCCAGTAGAACTGTGCATCGAGTGGACTGTCCGTGGTCGCCAGCACAGTATCAATCGCAATGTCCAAATACCGCATCTGCTGCCGACGGCACACGATCGGATGATCTGTAAACCCGATGTCGGTGTGTGTCATGTGGACAATATCAATGCGTCGAATCACATCAGGTGTCGATTGGTCCTGGCCCTCGGAACGCGTATCAAGGCAAACTAATGTAAGTGAGGCGACTGCCACCATCAATAGAGTCCATGTACGTCGCCCAGGATAACTGCTTTGCATCCGAGATAAAGTCTGCAATTCAAGGCCAATCATCTTTTATCCTTTCAACTGACAGGAGATGTGATTTACACGTCGAGGTGCGATTATATCGCCAGGACGTAAGGCCATTCAAGCCTCCTCCAAGGCACGTGCACACTCTCTATTTGCGAGTGTGATGCCAGCACAAAACGGACGAAATTGCGACAGAGAAGCCCAGAGAGGTAAATGCCTGTAATCCAATAAGATAGATCAAATGTCACGGTGGTCCTATTTGCCCTTGACAAGCACAGCCGTCTTCAAGCGTTTTGAGTAGCAAATCCTCGGCTTCGTGGTATCGGCCCTGGAAGGGGTACAGCACCCACAATTATGCAAGCGCATCATCAAGCGCTATCTTCTCAACCAGGGGATTTCAACCTCATAATCGGACACGGAATCCGTATGCCACTTAAGAGTCCAGATGTCGTGAAGCCTCACTTTTCGCGAGGAACCGTCCATGAAAGTCATGTTGACGCCCTTGCTGTGCCTGTTGAGGCATACCCGTGCTATGTCGTAGCTCCATTGGCCAAAGTTGATTGGGTCTTGCGTCTCCCACCAATCTTCAGTGGGAGCAGGAGAATCGCCGTTTGCCCAGGGGTCGCCGTTTTCTGTTTTGTCGTTTCTGCTTATCGGATTGGCGCAGTACCAGGTGCAGTCAGAAATCATTGGGATCTCCGTTGCGTATCTTGACTGTAATTTCTTCCACTGGCGACCAGCAGCGTTCCTCCATCCCGTCGGCGACGACGGGCCCACCGAGCAAATCCACGCGTTCAGGCCGTAACTGCCGAAATTCTTCGAGGCATCATCACCGAACTGGTGATTTACCATAATCGGACCCGGGCCCCATTGTTTGAATGTGGTGCCGATACCGCCTGAAGTTCCGTTCATTTTGTCCGCCGATGGGCAGAGACGAAACGCATCGACATTACCATACATACTGGCCAGCCAGGGCATCCATCCCCCTTGACGCACACTGGTTTGCCAAACGTT
>JADHXR010000047.1 GCA_016782865.1 Phycisphaerae bacterium | reverse complement strand
TCTACGTCACAGATCTGCATGGTATAGAATGGAAGTACGACCGGCTGTTTCAGGTGGTGGTTGATAGCGATCTGAATGCAGTTGTCAATGGGGGAGATATGCTTCCTAAAGGTCGTGACATAGCATGTCAGGGGGACTTCATCGTTGACTTTCTGGATCCGCATTTTAAAAAGTACAATGACGCCGGTGTAGACTATCTCTGCTGTCTGGGCAATGACGACCTTAAACGTTTTGATCCGTTGTTTAAAACTATTTGTGACAGATATCCCCACGTACACGATATTGCCCAGTGCAAGATCGAGTTAAGCGGATTCGAGTTCATTGGCATGAACTGGGTGGTAGATTATCCCTTTCGGTTAAAAGACCGATGTAGAATGGATACCGAGGACTATGTATTCCAGGAGCAGTTCGGGTCGGGTTTACTTTCAACAGATATCGGATGGAGGGAATTAGAGGATTGGTTTGCCTATGCCAAGACACTCCCAACCATAGAAGAAGAATTGAATAGACTGGTGCAGCCGGATGAACCATCACGGACTATTTACTCCATTCACATGCCACCTTTTAAAATGGGACTGGACAAATGCGCCCATGGCCTTGAAGTCGGATCTAAGGCGGTTTACGGATTTCTTAAGAGAAAACAACCACGCCTTTCGCTGCATGGCCACATTCATGAATCTCCGGCCTGTAGTGAAAAATGGTGGGGAAAAATCGGGCAAACAGTGTGTATACAACCAGGACAGCTTGAATCGCTGTCATATGTACTCATCGATCTGGACACTATGGAGTTTGAAGGATTTGCTCTGCCCAAAAGGGACGAAAAATGAAGTTTGAGAGGAATGAAAATTAGGCGTGATTTCCCATTATCAATTGTCCATTAGAGACATAAATGAGCCGATTTGCCAAAACAGCAGCCTATACCCCCCTGGTACAGGATATTGCCGAACTTTACCATCGTGCACGTCAGACGCTGGTAGAGTCTTATTGGCAGATCGGTCGGCGCATTGTGGAACAGGAGCAACAGGGCGATGGGAAAGCTGAATATGGCGCCCAGCTTCTGGAGCATCTTTCAGGGAGAATTAAAGGTGTCCGGTACAATCTTTGCTAATGGATATCGGGGGACCATACTTAATTCCAATCCATGTCTGTGTGCGCAAATCTCCGCAAAATGCGACAGTTTTACCTTGCCAATGAGATTGGCCGGTAACGGCCAAATTGATAAGGGGAGGTGTACGGCACAATTTTTTTGAGCTTACCCATTTCAAGATTGAGAAGCCTTGAATATCGAATACCGAATAACGAATGTCCAATATCGAAGTTCAAAAATCCGCGTTAATCCGGTTATCCCGTCTGATTCTTTTCGAGTCTTGTCTTCTTCGCGGTTGCTTTGCCTTTTGCATAGCAGTCAGTTTGTTGGGCTATGTGCCGTTCTGGGCTTAGTCGATATGAAGCGCCATATAACTGGCCGGGCCTTGGGCCTCTCAAGAAGGGCTTCTGGCAGCCCCAAAAACACGGTTTTCGAGTGTTCGCGTATGAAGCGCCATGTGTATCACCGTACCAGGAACCGGGGACCATTGGGGTCGGGCCGACCATCGGCGTCAGCCCGTTATGAAATAAGTTTACTTTCTTTTCTCTTTGACGCAACAGCGTCTCGCCCTGTGCAAAAAATGCACAGGGCGACCATCGGGGTCACCCATATGAAATGAGTTTACTTTCTTTTCCTTTTGACGCAGCAGCGCTCCAACTTAAATGTTGAATGTTTGACAGGACCTTGCAATTGACTCCCGATGAATCGGGATCTTCGATATTGATTCACAGGTACAGAGAAAGGTTTTTGGACAGGATGACAGGATCTACAGAGATATTGTGAGGACGTTATTTATCCCGCCTTTATCCTGTAATCTCGTCTGATTATTGTCTTTCTTCCCGTTCGGCTTCGCTCAGAGCCTGCCCTGAGCTTGTCGAACGGGGCAGGCTTCTTGGTGAATAGAAATCCGCGTAATCCGCGCAATCCGCGGTTTCAATCTGGTGTCTATTAGTGTTCTTTCGTAGTTTGACAAAATCCGCCTTTATCCTGTAATCCCGTCTGCTTATTGTCTTTCGTCGTGCGTTAGTGGTAAACAAAAATCCGTGTCCATCAGCGTTAATCTGCGGTTCTTCGTCTAAGAATGCAAGTCAGATTGCCTCACACAAAGCCACCAAGAACACAAAAAAAACTCTTTTCTAACCACTAATTCCCACCAATCTTCGCCAATAATAAAACCAATTCATTAAAACCCTGTCAGTGTCAATTAGTGGTTTGTTTAGTTTGATCGATGGTCTCTTCTTTTAGTGTTAATTAGTGTGGATAAGTGGTTCCAGTTTCTTCATCTTTTTCTATGTCTTCGTGTCTTGAGTGAACGCAGCGAACGGGTGTGAACAAACAGTCTCGCGATATCCCAAAATTAGCCAGCAGATTAAGCTTGCTCAAGCACATTCCTGTGGAGTAAAATCATGTCATGATTAAATCATCGACCTTCATTCTGTGTGCTTGTTTCTTTCTTGCGGGATGCGAGACTTCGCAGGAATCTTCAGACAGCCACTATGACCGAGTCTCCCGCGAAATAGAGCAAATGAAGGCCGAATCTGAGAAGGCAGCTTCTATTGGCGACAATATCAAGATAGTCGTGAATTTGCTGACCACAAGTGTGGCCGATCATTTTGCTATTGATTCTCTCCTGCAATATGTGGATAAGAATTTCACCATTACCAAACGACCTGAGGTCTATACCCAATCCGGCTTGCAGATAGGAGTGGCTGGCGAGAATTTTAATGCTCGGCTTGACATCACAAAGCGACAACTTAAGTCATCCTAAGAAACTGAGCTTTTCTTAGTGCTTGCCGATGGTGCAACTGGCTATATAGACATCGGCAAGGAAATCGCAGTGCCCCGATTCTTCTACTACGGCCGATGGTACAGCGGTGTTGAGTACGAATTCCGACAGGCTGCAAGGTCTCTCAAGGTTACTGTCCGCAGACTCCCTTCAGGCTTGATCGATATGGAACTAACACCCGTCTTCTCCAGATTCCTAGGCGATGGAGGTAACCTTGAACTGACCGAGCTTTCAACAATGGTAACAGCACGTTCGGGCCAGACACTTGTTATTGCCGGTGGCGATACCACAGGGGAAAATGTGGCTTCGGCGCTGCTGGGTTACAGCAAGATGGGCGAAAAGAAACGAACATTGATAACCGCCACTCCTCACGTCCAGTAGTAGCTTTGATTGCCAGTGTGACAGCCTTGATAATCAGAAACATGTAATTCGATATTGTTCTTCTTCCTGGTGAACAAAAATCCGCGTTGACCAGTGCTAATCCGTGGCCCTTTTAAATGATTATTGATTATTGTCTATTGATTATTGTTCTGCTTCCTGGTAAACAAAAATCCGCGTAATCCGCGCAATCCGCGGTTTCGATTTGGTGTCTATTAGTCTTCATTCGTGGTTACTTTCCATATAATCCCGCCTTTATCTTGTTATCCTGTCTAATTCAGTTGGTTCCCGAGGTATCGGGATCTTCGATATTGATCTTTTCTCTGCATCATGGTAAGGTATCACCAAATGAATTTTCATGATGGAGACTAACCGATATGGAATTAACAGTAACGGTCAAGGAAATCAGAGGCCATTGCGCGACGTACAAGACAGGCGATTCCTTCACCCTCAAGGCCGGCTACCAGCTTGTAAGTGACACTCCCGTTTGCATGCACGGTCTGGCGGCTCTGATGCCTTATTATAATGCCCTGCGCGTTTCCGAACCTGCCCAATGGGGCCTGGACGGCAAGGAGGACAAATCCAAGGCATATATTCAATGCCCGGACCCGTTCGACTGTACGAGCGGCGGCACGGTTATCTTCGAAATATCGAAACGATAGAGCTAAGTCAATGTCGGTTAAGCCTCGATGGCAAAAGTCGGCTTTCTGCTCTTCCATTTGCCTCGCGTGAAATCGGGCACCTTTACGGGCACGCTCCCCGAAGAAATAGACTGCTCCGACAGCGGGCCGATCACGCTCATGGCGACCGAGTCGTAGACGTCGATGGCAGTCTGTGTCCTGTTGCGGACGGCTTTGACGAACTGTTCGAGTTCGATGTAGTCGGTGCCCCCGTGGCCTCCCTGGGCGCCCTCTTTCCACCATGAGTGCTCATATTTTTCCTGGTATGGGGCGAATGGTTCCCACTGATGGTACTTGGGGCTCTTGTCAAGCAGGTAGACAGCTTCCCTTTGCTCGTTGTAAAGACCGCGCGTGCCCTGGATCAGCCATCGGTTGTCGTAGGGACGAGGCAACTGCATGTCATAATTGCTGACGATCGTCTTTCCCAACTTTGTCTTTATAACGCTGGTGACGATATCCCCCTGGGCGTATTTTCTCTTGGCCCCCGGATGGTCCTTGCCGAACCTGCGTTCGAACATATCGTTGATGCCGAAGCAGCCCGTAGCGGTCGAAGTAACGTAATCGAGGCGGTCTCCGCAGTTGATGTCCATCCAACTGATCACCGGGCCCATTTGATGCGTCGGGTACTGGTCGCGATTGTGCTCAATAAGGTACCTGGCGGGCCAGCGATCCTTTCCCGTGCCGTCGAAGAACCAGTGATCGATGCAGTCGTGCGAATGGGCGCAGTGGCAATGAACGATTTTGCCCAACAGCCCCTGGCGGATCATGTTCAGAACGGCCAGATTGTCCCGGCGAAAGCTCCAGTTCTCCAGCATCATGCACGGAACACCGGTCTCTTCGTAGGTATTGACCAGGTCCCAGCATTCTTCGAGCGTATAACCGGCTGGCACTTCGACAGCCGCGTATTTACCCGCCTTCATGGCGTAAACCGCCATCGGGGCATGCCACTGCCAGTATGTGGCAATGATTACGGCATCGAGATCATCTCGGTCCATCATTTGCTCGAACGTGTACTCATCCTTTGCGTAACCTTCCGGTTTCGATCCGCCCGCCTTTACAACTGCATTCTGCGCGGCGGCCACCTTCTCCGGTCGCAGATCGCACAGAGCGCGAATCTCAACTCCCTTCATAAGTAACAGGTTTTGCATGAGGCTGTTTCCTCGCCCGCCTATTCCCACTATGCCGATCCGGACTGTCCGTGAATTCTCAGCCCTGACAGAGGTCGGCCTCGTGCCTATTGCAGTGAATGCGAGTCCGGCTGTTGCAGCAGCGTTGGATTTGAGGAAGTGTCTGCGACTCATATCGTTCATGGTTGTTTCCCTTTCAAATAATCGACCACTACTTGTGCTGAACAAGAATACCAGATTCCCCTGACGAGTGCAAAGGTCGCGGCGCCCGATAAAATTGGACTATAGTAATGTTGACTATGAGGACACCGACGGGCATAATGTTGTCATGCTATCGTCGACTGTGACGATACGGCAGATCAGAACGTATTGTAACAAGGTTTCAGGAGGCAAGAATGAATTCAAGGAGATTTGTAGCGTGGGCAATTGCCGTGGGAATGGTTCTTCAGATGGCCGCTGCGACCGAGGCTGCGAGTCGGTCGCGCGAGGGCGGGAAGGAAGCGGACAACGTGGCGCCGCGCGGCTTCACAGCATTGTTCAACGGGCGCGACTTTACGGGCTGGAAGGTGCCCGAAGGTGACGGCGGGCACTGGAAAATCATCGATGGCGTGATCGATTACGATGCCGAAAGCGAGGCCGAGGGCGATAAGAGCCTGTGGGCGAGCCGCGAATTCGGCGACTTCATCCTGCGTGTGGACTGGAGAATAAAAGAAACACCATACATCAATCCACGTGTTCCCTATATCCTGCCTGACGGCACGCACGCACGGGACATTCACGGCAAGGAAATAGCAATGTCATTTCCCGACTCCGATTCGGGAATCTACCTCCGCGGATCAGGCAAGAACCAGGTCAACATCTGGTGCTGGCCTATCGGCTCGGGCGAGTTTTACGGTTATCGGATGGACAAGAATCAGCCGCCCGAGGTTCGTGCAGGCGTCACACCTCGAACGCAGGCCGACAATCCCGTCGGGCAGTGGAATCGCTTTGAGATAAGAATGAAGGGCGATCGAGTGACAGTCGTTCTAAACGGCATAACGGTGGTGAAGAATGCCCAATTGCCCGGAGTAGCAGCAACGGGGCCTGTGGGGCTCCAGCATCATGGCAGCAAACGAGACGGCAAATGGACCAGCCCGCCGGCCCTCCTGCAGTTCAAGAATATCTACATTAAAGAGCTGCCAAAAGATTAATTCAGACTAACTGAGAGGCATGAAATGCGAAGCGTGATGTCGAACAGAATATGTGTTTCTTTCGTGTTGGTTTGTGTTGTTTGCGCGGGGAGTCTGACGAGAGGTGAGGCGTTCAGCAGCGAGAATATTCCTCTGCCCGAGCATCCGCGCCCTGATTTCCAAAGACAGCAATGGCTCAACCTCAACGGCCCCTGGCAATTCCGCTTTGACGAAAAGGACGTGGGGCGAAAGGAGCAGTGGTTCAAGGCCGGCGTCGATTTTCCAGAGACCATTATGGTCCCTTTCCCCTGGGGCTCGGAGCTGTCCGGCATCGAGGACAAGGCGGACATCGGCTGGTACAGACGCTCGGTAACCATCGGCGAATCCCTGCGGGGCCGGCGGCTGTTCCTGGTCGTGGGGGCCTGCGACTGGCACACTACCGCCTGGCTCGACGGAAATCTGCTGGGCGACTACCAGGGAGGCTACACGCCTTTCGAGTTTGACATTACCCGGCACGTGAAGGAGGGGCGAACGCATCGGCTGGTCTTGCGAGTCGACGACACGCCTCACAAATTCAAGCTGGAAGGCAAACAAGGTTACGGCCGAGCCGCGGGGATATGGCAGACCGTTTATCTGGAGGTCAGGCCCGAGGTCGCTCTGGAAACCGTTCATTTCACGCCTGATATTGACAACAATAAAGTCTCGGTGGAGGCGAATCTCGACAAACCTGCTCCGGCAGACATGGAATTGCAGCTTAGTTTCAAACCGTATGATCTGACGAATCCTATTGTTGTTCAACTTCTTCGCAAAGGCGCCAGGGAACTACGGTTTGACTTGCCCATCAGAAAGCCGCGATTGTGGTCATTGGAAGACCCGTATCTCTACGAGGTCGAGGCAGTGCTGCGCAGACCGGGTGAGGCCGAAGATCGCGTGGCTACATATTTCGGGATGAGGAAGATCAGCGTGGTCAATCTTCCCGGCACGGACTTTGCCTACATTGCGCTGAACAACAAGCCGGTATATCTCCAGACGGCCCTGGACCAGGCATACCATCCCGAGGGGTACTATACTTTCCCAAGCGATGACTTCATGCGGGACGAGATATTGCGTTCCCGGCGCATCGGCCTCAACGGCCAGCGCATTCACATCAAAGTCGAGGTCCCGCGCAAGCTGTACTGGGCCGACCGGCTCGGCGTATTGATAATGGCCGATGTCCCCAACAGTTGGGGCCCTCCCGACGCCAAGGCGCGGCAGGAAACGGAAACTGCACTGCGCGGTATGATCCGCCGGGACTACAACCATCCTTCGATATTCTCCTGGGTCAATTTCAACGAGACCTGGGGCCTGCGAACGGGCAAGCAGGGCTACACGGCCCAAACTCAGGAATGGGTCGCTTCGATCTACGAGCTGACCAAGAAGCTCGACCCGAGCCGGCTTGTAGAAGACAACTCTCCTTGCAACAACGATCACGTCGCCACCGACATCAACAGTTGGCATGCCTACCTGCCCGGCTACGGTTGGCGCGAGCGGCTGGGACAGATTACCCGCGATACGTATCCGGGATCGAAGTGGAACTATATAGGCGGGCGCACCCAGGGCAGCCAGCCTCTGTTCAACAGCGAGTGCGGCAACGTCTGGGGCTACCAGGGCAGTGCGGGCGATGTCGACTGGAGCTGGGACTATCACATCATGATCAACGAGTTCAGACGGCATCCTGAAATTTGCGGCTGGTTATACACCGAGCATCACGATGTCATCAATGAATGGAACGGCTACTACAAGTATGATCGTTCCGAGAAATACACCGGCATGTCCGACATTGTCGAAGGCATGAGCCTGAACGATTTGCACGGTAAGTTCTACCTGGCTTCGGAGCGAGAACTGTGCCGAGACGTCAAACCTGGCGAGAAGGTCAGCGTGCCGCTTTATGCTTCTTTCATGACCGACAGCTCGGTGAGTAAGGACCTGAAGTTGCGGGCGGAACTGTCCGGCTGGGACCGGCTGGGCGATCGCGAATTCTATTGCCAGTACGAGCGCAAAATCTCTTATAGTCCCTGGAAAAACAAGGAACTTGAGCCATTGACGGTGACGATGCCCGGCAAGCCGGCACTGGCCGTCCTGAGTTTGGTTCTGCAGGACGAATCGGGCGGCGTCCTGCATCGGAATTTCACAACGTATCTGGTCTCGGATGGCGAATCGCCTCGTGAAGAGACAATAGCCTCAGATTCCGGGAAGATCAAAGTAGTCCGCTTTGCGCCCGACAGTTTCGAAGAGGCTAAATGGTCTCTCAAGCAGTGGAATGTGCTCGAAGGGCTCAAGGTCAACGGCGCCGGGGCGGGGTATTTCGAATATTCCCTGCCGTGGCCTGCGGGTCTGAAGGTTGCGGACATTGCCGAGGCAAACTTCCGGGTGGAGGTTTCCGCCAAGCAGCTCTTCGGCAAGGACAGAGAAGGTGCCCGCAAGAAGGAAGGCGATTTCATGCGGGGCAAGGGGACGCACGATCCCAGCTCGAATCCCAATTCCTACCCGATGACCGATGAGACTCGTTTTCCGAGTGCCGTTCGCGTGCGCGTGGCAGGCCGGACGGTTGGGGCCTTCGATCTACGCGACGACCCGGCCGATCACCGCGGGATTCTCTCGTGGCACAGCCAGAAGCGAGACAGGAAACTGCGCGAAGCCGGCTCATACGGTTATCTTATCAACGCTCATATTCCAAAATCCGTTTTGACCGAAGCTGCCTCGAAAAAAGAGATAACATTGAGGCTGGAAGTTGACGATGCTCTTGCCGGAGGGCTGGCGATTTACGGCGAGCGATTCGGACGATACCCGCTTGATCCGACCATCGCATTTGTGTTGAGAAATTAGACGGCTGCTTAGATGCCCCCGTCATTGGCGCCCAGGCGGGAATCCAGACTGTTCTTGCGATTCTGGATTCCTGTTTTCACAGGAATGACAGATTGGGGGACGGTCGTGGTACAGCATGACTCTCACAGATGCGTCTGAAGCCAGCGTAAGGTTTCCTCCCACATCTGGGGCGTGTAGGTGTGGTCGACGCCGGCGTAAAGCAACCCACGGAAGTTCTGATTCTTGCCGTAACATTTGTAAAGATCTTCCTGGAAGGCGTTGATTATCTGCACACCGTCAGCGGGAGAACCTTCGTCCTGATCCCCCGTCAAGGTCAGATGCGGCCGGGGCGCAATCAAGCCGATTACCGATTCGGTGTCGATGCGTTCCTTCAACATGTTGGGGACATAGTAGTATATCCCGTGATTGCGAACCGAGCCTTTGGCGATTAGATTCTGATACCTTGTCAGACAAGCCACGCTGACGGCCACCTTGATACGGTCGTCCAGAGCCGCAGCCCACCAGGTTCGCGTGGATCCCATGCTCATCCCCATCGCGGCGATTCGGTCGGGGTCGACCTCGCGACGCGATGCCAGATAGTTCAGGGCCAGGAGATCGTCGCGAACCATCATCCCCCACAACGTTCGTCCCTCCCAGAGGAAGGTCTTGAACAGAGAAGATTCGGTCCTGCCGCCTTCTTCCTTCTTACCCGCAGGCCCCTGGGAGCGACGCTCGCCGAACGCGTAGGCGTCGATTGCCTGGACGACGTAACCCTTGCGCGCGAGTTCCTCGCCCGTTGCGAAATCCAACTTCGAAAACGCTTTGATGAGCACCTCTTCTTTGCCCTGCTTGTATTTGCCGCCGTGATAGTGATTGTAGAGTATTGCGGGGCCGCGGCCTTTGTGGCCCGCCGGGATCAGCATGTAGCCGTACACACGGTCACCGACACCGTTGTCAAAAGTGAATCGCTCGAGTGTGTAGCCGTCTTTCGCCTCTCTCTTGTGAATTGTCACCTCAGGGGTAAACAGGGGCGGCGTCTCGCCGAGCAGTCGCTTCAATGTCTTGCGCAGCTCAGTCTTGCGTATCTCCCATTGATCGGCAGTGGCGGGACGGGGCGTTGTGAAAGACTGAAATCCGCCCTTCAACACCCCCAGCGTTTGGTCGTTAGCAGAACACAGTGAGGCGAGAATGAACGTCCCGGCCAGGCACAGGCCGATCCTTGGCGCTATGTGCTGACCGCTTTGAGACAGGGTTTCGGCCGCATCCGAGCCTATAGTTGAAAGGGCCGAGTAGAGATTAATCAGAATCACTTTTGAAAATAGCATAGACCATATCCTCGATTCTATATTTAACTTTCCTGCGTTTGTCAGTGAGCTTTCGATTGTCATGCTACTTCAATCTGGTATTATGGTCAAAAGCAATTTGTCGAGCGCAGAGCTGCCGGCGAAATCTCAGGCGAGGCTGAAACGTAGTATTAGGAGTCGAAACATGGGTAGAGAGGATTCTCTGGCGGTTGCGCAGAAAGCCGTGGAAGGCGGAGATGAATTGATATATCATGGTAGCAAACATTTAGGACAAGTCTGTCGGAGGTTAGAACTGTGAGAAGAATGGCCTTACTATCGGTGATGACTGTCGCTCAGTTGCTTTCGATCGGGCTCGCCGGCCCGGTGTCGGCTCAACATGAACCGACTCTGGACAGGCAAACGCCCGTCACGAAGGTGTACCAGGATACACATAAGGCGGTCGTGAACATCGCCGGTGAGGGTCTGATGTCTACTTCCCGAGGTCCTGGGTACCAATGGCCCGGCATGTCCGAACTCTGGGGGCCGAGAATACAAAGGCAGGCGGTCCTTGGCTCGGGCATGGTTGTACATGAAGACGGCTACATTATAACAAATGCCCATGTGATCGAAGGTGCTGACGAGGACAAAATCAAGGTAGTCTTCAGTGATGGCAGCGAGTTCCCCGCCGAAAAAATCAGCGCCGATGAGAGCAAAGACCTGGCAGTTCTGAAGATACCCGCAAAGAATAAGCTGCCGTTTATCCATTTTGGCAGAAGCTACGACCTGATGATCGGCGAAACCGTCATAGCGATCGGCAACCCTTACGGTTTTTCCAATACGGTTACCAGCGGTATTGTCAGCGCGGTCGGAAGGGACATTGAGGTAGCCGAGGGAGCCTGGCTGCGCGGCTTGATCCAAACGGACGCCCCTATTAATCCGGGAAACAGCGGCGGTCCGCTGCTGAACATCAACGGCGATCTGATCGGAGTCAATACCGCGATAAGAGCCAATGCGCAGAACATCGGGTTTGCAATTCCTGTCGATACTCTCGCCGACAATCTAAGCCAAATGCTCATGCCGGAAAAGCTCCGCCGCGTTCGTCTGGGATTGGTCGTGCGCCGGATGAAGAGAGCCGGTGAATTCGCCGGACTGATCGTTGACTCGGTGAGCAAAGCAAGCCCTGCGGACCAGAAGGGCATATCCGCAGGCGACATAATCCTCGAAATTGACGGGCGCAAACTCACAAACGTCCTGGATTTCTACATCAAGATGATGGGTAAACAAATAGGCGAACCGATTGAGATCAAATATATAAAACCGGCGGACACTCGTTTGCAAACCCGGAGCGTCAGGCTAACGATGTTGGCGCGACCGCTGCCGGACGGGCGTAAACTTGTGACCGAATTCTTTCAGATGGAGGTCTCCGAACTCACCCAGCGGGTCGCGCGAAAGTTCGGCTTCGAGAGCGCATACCCAATCCTGATTGTGACCGGTGTAGATTCCGAAGGGGTTGGAGGCCGGGCCGGCCTGGCCCGGGGGGACCTTATCATGGAGATAAATAATGCCACCGTGAGAAACGTCAGGGAACTCTCGTTGGAAATGGAAAAGGTAAACGAAGGTGATCTGGTGGAAATAAGAATCATGCGTATCCGTGTCGGAGCATTCGGGCAGATCATGCGCCCGTACAGGGCCAGACTCAGAGCACATCGCAAAAGAACGAGCAGGCTTTGATGCTGGCAGGGATTGGCCGGCCCGGAACAGAATGACTAAAACCAATTGCCCCGCAAGACGGGGCGAGTAAGGAGGCCGAAAATGATTACACAAAATGTCACCAGGAATGCAGCAAGTCAAAATCCAACGCGCCGCCAGTTCTTGACGAGAAGCTGTATGGCCTTCTCCGGCGCGGCAATCGGCCTGCGGGCGCAAAGGCTCGGGGCCCGGCCCGCCGCTGCTTCTGCGGAAATCCCGAAGATCGATCCGGGATACATCGGGCCTCAGTTCTTCGACGAACGTGAAGAGCAGGCGTTGTTGGAGGTCTTGGAATCCGGGTCCCCTTTTCGTTATTGGGGACCGGGCGAGCCGACAAAGGTGCTGCGTTTCGAGGAGGACTTCGCAGAATATATGGGCGCACGCTTTGCCCTTGGGGTGACCTCAGGCACAGCGGCTCTTGACTGCGCGGTGGCGGGACTGGGAATCGGCCCCGGTGACGAGGTGATTGTCCCGGCTTACACGTGGTGGTCGGACTATACCTGCGTGGTCCATGCGGGGGCTTTGCCCGTCTTTGCCGACATTGACCGCACGCTCAACATCGACCCGAAAGATTTCGAACGGAAGATCACGCCTCGCACAAAAGCTGTCATCGCCGTCCACTTGCTCGGCGGGCTCTGTGACATGGACCCGATCATGGAGATCGCCCGCAAGCACAAGGTCGCGGTCCTGGAGGATTGCGCGCAGTGTGTCGGTGGCTCCTTCGGCACAAAGAAGCTGGGCTCGGTCGGGGACGTGGGGATTTACAGTTTCCAGATCAACAAGATGATGACCTCGGGAGAGGGCGGTGCGGTAGTGACGAGCGACCCGCTCATCTACGAGCGAGCGGCCCGCTTCCACGATATGGGGACAATCCGCCAGCTCTTTCTCGATCGTTCGGGGCCCAGCCGGGTGCAGACCTTTGCCGGGGAGAACTTCAGGATGAGCGAGTTAACCGGGGCGGTCCTCGGCGCGCAGTTGACCAAGCTCGATTCGATGGTCGCTCAGCTTCGCGCCAATGGGCGGGCCATCTATGACGGGATCAAGAGCCTGCCCGGCATTCGCCTGCGCCGCCGTCCCGACCCCCAAGGCGATACCGGCTACGGGGTCTATTTCGAGATGAAGGACAAAGCAACACGCGACCGCTGCATCCGTGAACTGAGGGGAAGAAAGGTGCCGGCGGGCACGATGTCGGGATCGGTCTTGCTGCCCATCCAGGAATCAGTGATCAACAAGCGAGCCCGGCATCCGGATTGGCCTTCTTTTAACAGCCCGCGTGGAAGGCAAATCAAATACGGCCCGGACTGTTGCCGGCAAACGCTGGGGGTGTACGACCGTTTTGTCCAGGTTCGCGTAGGTGCGAAGTATACGCCGCGCATCAACGATTACATCGTTGACGCGATCCGCGAGGTCTATAACTCTGTGGTGTGAGGGTTTCGAGCGCGGGATGTACAACGTAGAATGGTGGAACACGTTCGAGGGCAAAACGGTTCGAAACGAACGGGTATTAATCGCCAAAGGTCCCTTACGAATCTATGTGCCTTCGTTCGTTCGTGATATCGCCTGCAAAGTCACCCCGACTCAATAGTCGCAATTGCGCCGCAGAGTTTCACAGCCGCTTGATTCGGACATTGCGGAACCAGACATTGGCGCCGTGGTCCTGAAATCCTATGTGTCCTTCACGCTTGAAATCCTTCAATGCCGTGCGGAACTTGTTATTTGATCCGCCGGGATTCTTGCCGGCAGTCGTCCACTCGTTCAGGTCCATGTCGATGATCTGCTCGCCGTTGAGCACGATGCCAATCTCGTTGTCACGGGCCGTAATGTTTATATGGTTCCATTGCCCGTCCTTTGTCATTTCCTTGCTCGGCGCCAGGGCGTCGTAAACCGCCCCGCAGCTATGCGTTGTGGGGCTGGCAACGCGTTTATAAACCTGGATTTCGATCCCGGTCTGCACCGGGTTCTTCGTATCGTCCGTGCGGAAGAAAATGCCGCTGTTGCCCTCGGTCTTGAATTCCAGATCGAGAACAAAGTCTCCGAAACGCTCCTTGCTCCAGATCATCCCGGCTTTGGGCGTTCTGGTCAACACGCGGTCTTTGACGACCCATTTGCTTTCCTGCCAATTGTCGTCCAGACTTGAACCGTCGAACAGAATCTCCCATCCGCCTCCTGAATTCAACAAGACGTCCAGGCGCGGGGAGTTGTGATTGTAAGGCTTGAGAAGGATGTCCAGGTCTCCGTCGCCGTCGAGATCGGCGAGTTTGCCCTCGTGTATGCCCTGGCCCTCAGAGGCGACTGTTTCGGTGAAACCGCCTTTGCCGTCGCCGTACCAGATGTACACTTTTGCATTGTCGCCGGCGCCGGGGTTGCCCATCTCGCCGATGAAGATGTCCATGTTGCCGTCGCTGTCCACGTCGCGGATTTCGCAGGTGTGGCCGTGTATGACGCGGCGCAGCGTGTGGGCGACCCACTTTGCGTTGTTCCACTGATACCACTTTGCGTCGCCGTCCATATCGCCCGGCGAGAAAACAATCTCCGGTCGGTCGCCCTTTACGAGCTGGCCGGCAGCGCATTGAGTGAAGGCCATCTCGGGGTCGATCACATTGTCCTTGTAGTCTGTGCCGCCCTGGTGTTTGAACCAGCGTCCTCCGCCGACAATATCGACCTTGCCGTCCAGATCAACATCCGTGGGGACAGACGGAAAACCCTCTCGTTCGCGCCCCGACGACCACGAGTAGATCGTTGTCGAGGGCCACGTCTCGGTCGATTTGGGATTCGCGGGAATCTCGTAAAGAAGCAGCTTCTTTGCCCCCTGATTCCACGAGACGAATTCGGCCTGTCCGTCACCGTCAAAGTCAGCGACGGTTTGGTCGTGGTGCTTGCTCGATCCGGATTTCTTGATATTACGGCACGTCCAGGGCTTCGAGAAATCCGGATAAGGATTCTCCCACCACCACATGTTACTGCCGCTGGCGTCCTGTCCGAGAACGATGTCCAGGTCGCCGTCTCGGTCGATATCGCAGAAATCGCCGCCCGCCTCTGGCCTTTTCTTCGTATTGTCTATCACGAACCTGTCCCAGCCCTTGCCGTTGTACTTGTACCATACGACGGACGGGGCCTGAGTACGCTCGCCCACAACAAAATCCTCGATGCCGTCCTTGTCGATGTCCAGGACCATGCAGCACGTCTGTTGATTGCCGGCGTTCGGAGTCGGCATGTCGGCCGTCGAGCTGCTCTTTCGCTGCCAGGTCACGTCGGCATTTGTAGCGGTTGCACAGACTACAATAGTCAACAGCAGAATTGTCAGCATCCCGGATATTGCGCTACCCATGAACGACTCGGACTTTGTGTTTTTTCTGTTTCTCATTTGTGACCTCCTTAATCTGAGACTGCCAACATGTTTGATCCTGTAACATTGCTGAATGCTGCGATACGGAATACTACCAGGTTTATCCGGAAACTTCTGCTGTTTTCTTGTTAACTTTGCAAAACTCGATATAATTGCCCGTGAGAATCCACCGTAATGGAGGCAATTGTCACGGTGGTCGAATAGCCGCGTATTGTACGCAGATTAGGAGAATCCAATGAAATGCAAAACAAGACTCCACAATCTTGGAATCCTGGTACTCGTGGGGGCGACTCCTATTTTTGCGGCGCCTGATATGGGGAGTTTGCGTTCTGATCTAATGGCTCAGGGCGGTGTGGTCAAGGCGCAGTTTCTCTATGAGCAGGCGTCATTTCCGTCGTGTCACGCCTCGACCATAGCGGAGACGAAAGACTACTTTGTCACAGCCTTTTTCGGCGGAACCGGCGAGGGCAACAAGGATGTCGGCATCTGGATCTGCACCAGGGGCAAGGGCGCCGATCACTGGTCCGCCCCGGTCGAGGTTGCCAATGGGGTGCAGTTCAGCCGGATTCCGGGCGGAGAACTGCAGCGGCATCCCTGCTGGAACCCTGTGCTGCATCAGGCGGACAATGGCCCGCTGTTGCTATTCTACAAGGTTGGGCCCACTCCGGCAAGCTGGTGGGGGATGTTGACCACATCGGACGATCAGGGCAAGACCTGGACGCAGCCGCGACGACTGCCCGAGGGTATCATCGGACCGGTCAGGGCCAAGCCGGTCAAGCTTGCCGAGCGAACACTGCTCTGTGGATCGAGTACTGAGGACAAGGGATGGCGCGTGCACATGGAGATTACCCCGGACCTGGGCAAGACCTGGAGCAGAACGGAAGCGATCAATGATGGCAAGGAATTTCCCGTTATTCAGCCGACCATTTTGACCTATCCCAATGGCAGGATACAGATTCTCTGCCGCAGCCGCGGAATTCTTCGCCAGTCGTGGTCCGACGATGCGGGCAAGACCTGGAGCCCATTAGTGCCGTCGGTTCTGCCCAATCCGAGTGCGGGGATCGACGCCGTGACTCTGACCGACGGCAGGCAATTGCTGGTGTACAACCATTCGACAAAGAGCCGGGCCCAACTGAACGTGGCGCTATCCAGCGACGGCAAGAACTGGAAGGCGGCATTGAAACTGGAAGACGAGACAACCGTCCGCGGCAAGAGAGCCTATGGTGCGTACCCCGCCGCGATCCAGGCCTCCGACGGTCTGGTCCATATCACATATACGTGGCGCCGCGAACTTATAAACTATGTGGTCATCGATCCGAACAAGCTGGTCTTGCGCGATATGCCCGACGGAAAGTGGCCCGAGTAGGGACTCATCGAATATGAATAGGAAGCTTTCCGCAAGGCTTGCGCTGGCTTTTGCCGTCTTCTTTTCACTCGTCCTGTCGTACCGGGTGAGGGCGGAAGATGGAAAAATGAATGTCGCGCCCAACGATTCGTTCGAGAACGATTTAACCGGTATCAATACGAATACTTGCGTTTTTGGCGGGTGGTTTCCGATAGGGGTCGTAACGGACGATGGCGCCAGCGAAATCGAAATCGCCGCCGACGTCGCCCGCACGGGAAAGAAATCTCTGCGGGTAACACCCAACCCCGGCAAGCTCACCGGGACGATATACTACAGCCAGTACAACGCGGGCGAGGAAGTCAGAGAGAACCGCACCGGCACCGGGGTCAGCGGGGCAAGGACTATAGCTTTCCGCCTTGACCAGGACATACTCTCGTGTGATGCGTCCGTCTGGGTCAGCAAGCTGTCTTCTTCGCAGGTTACTGTCAAGGCGATCTGGTACACCCGACGAAATCGCATCCCGTTTATCAAGATCGCCGAACAGGCGGTCAGCCAGCCGGTGGAAAGCAAAGATGGCTGGTACAAATATTCTCTGCATGCTATCCGGTGTCACACCGCTCGGCAGGTCCAGATAGCAATTGAAACCAAGGATGCTGAACCGTTCTACATCGATGATGTTGAGGTCTATTTCAACCGCTCGCCACATGTGGATGTACTGGTCAACCAGCTTGGTTACGAAACCCAATCCGACGCGAAGGGCATCATACTTCAGTCGTCCACAGAATTGAGCCGGGCTCCCAATTCATTCTCACTAATAGATTTGGCGGATTCGAGAGAAGTGTTCACGGGAAAATGGACTGAATTCGGCTACAACCGCCAGTGGGACTTGTATCACTGGCAAGGAGACATCTCGGCCTTTGAGACTCCCGGTCGCTATGTTATTGAAACTGTGATCGGCGGATTGGCCTACTATTCGCCGCCTTTCGAGATTCGCGACAATCTGTTGGTATCGAGGACCGGCGAGCCGGCCTATCGATTCTTCTACTATCAGCGTTGCGGTATGGCTGTTCCTTCCTTTCATGCCGCTTGTCATCTCGACGATGCGAAGATGCCCGATGGCAGTCACAGAGACTTGACCGGCGGCTGGCATGACGCCGGCGATTACAATAAGTACAACGGCTATACGCCAGAATCCGTGTATGCTTTGGCCTTGGCCTACGATCGCCGGAAGGATTTTTTCGATCAGTTCGATCGAGACGGCAGCGGCAGGGCGGATATCCTGGATGAGGCCCTCTGGGGTGCGAAGTTCCTCGATAAATGCATCGATCCCGACCGGCTGGAGATGGTAGGGACGATCAGTTCGGGTTACGGCTACTGGGGCAAACCGGAGAAGGAAACCGACAACTCGCCCGGTACCGGCGATGAACGAGTGGTGCGTGACGACAAGCGAAATGCTTCTGCTTGTCTGCCGGGACTGGCGCTGCTGGGCAAATTCGTGCCCGAATACCTCGCTACAGCCGAGCGGCTCTATGAGAAACACGGTGGCAACATGCAGGCGATTCTGGCTTTGCATATCGCGACGCGAAAGCAGATCTATCGCGACGCGGCAGGCAAACGCGCCGAGTCGCTGCTGCCCAAGGACACCAATAGCTCGGCAGGGTTCCGTGAGCTGGCCGAGTACGCGATTGCTTTTCCGAGAGACCCGCTTGTGCCGGCGATAAAATCAGTCGGCGCAGCACGTTTGAAGGAACTCAAGGTGGTTTGCAGCAACCTGTTCGGAATCACAAGACGCCGAGACAGCGACGCGAGCTTCATATTCTTCATGCACTATCGAGACGTAAACAACTGGTATGTTGGCGAGAGTCGTGAACTGATGGACGCCGCCTACGAGGGCATTCTGTTGGACATGCTCGGGTTCAAGGAGGGCAGACGTATCGCGGAGAACCAGGTCAGTTGGATTCTGGGGCGAAATCCTTATGGCGTATCCACGATGGAAGGTGTCGGAAGCGTCTTCGTCCCGCTCCATCATCATCGTTACAACGCTCTGCCGGGCAATGAGCGCGGCGCGGTGCCCGGCGCTATCCTCAACGGCATAACCAGGGCATGGCCCGATCACGACCGCCCCTGGCTGGACATGCACCCCGAGCCAAATCCGGACTACCAGCCCAACGAGCCCTGGCTGCCGCACAACAACCGCTGGCTGTTTCTTGTCGGGATTTGGTGAGACTGGTGTGGCTTGTCCGAATAACACGCCGACTATATGGAGTTCTATATCGACGGTGCGCGCCAGGATCGCATTGGCGGAGAGATTGAGTGAGCGCAGAAGTAATATACCATAAGCTCTGGCATTCACACGCTCAAATGGTGCTATGTAAGGAACTGCCCACTTACCGAGAAGGAGGGCGACGACTGCGGCTGGGTGGACTTAGTCGCAAGCCAGGCAAACTAGGAGTCAAACTAGGGACAATAGTTGTCTTTAAGAGTCAATCTTGATCTAGAACGTCAAGGTCGACGCAACGCGAAACCAGACTAATTTACATAATCGAGTCTTCCTGATAACATGATATTGGCCGTGTCATCGAGTCAGAAAACCTAAGAGAACATACAGTTCTGGGAGTTTAGGAAGGGAGTTAGATAACGCCCTTCAGGTGTTATCAGTCAGACTATATGACAACATGCTGGAGTCAATGAAATGAAATGGTTCAGGCCCAAGCAGAAAAGTAGTACGGTCTCTCCGACCAAGGTGCTCGTCTCGGCAGTCGGCGCCGACGAAGAGCTGGCAGCCATGGCTGATTGTGATGCCGGTATCTACGAAAAGCACTATGCAAACGTGACCAACACACCAGTCAGTGATGCTGACTCTCTGGTCGACATAATCAAGACCGGGGCCTTCGACCTTGTGCATGTCCTCGCGAATGTCAACACCGACGGAACCATAGGGCGGACCCATGCTGATCGAGTCCTTAGGACCTGTGCCAAGACAGATGTAAAGCTGGTCTTCTTCGCCGCAGAAAATCCTTACGATGCCTACGGCCCCCATTTCCAGCCCGGCCCCCTCAATTTAATCATGACTATGGATCGAAGAGGTGACGATTTCCCAGTTTTTCTCGATGGTTTGCTGGGCAAGATGTCCTCAGGCACGACTATGCCGATAGCATGGAAGGAGCTTCTTCCGCCAATCGGGGCGGCTCCAGAGGACATTATTCTTGAGCCGGCTTGCATTTTGGACGTACGTCAAGGTGGTGTTGTGCTGTTGGGAAAGGATCAAACAGTAGCATTAAATGCGCAGAATGCACAGGGACGCACCCTATTGTCTCAAGGAGTAGGGATCATGAGTGGGTTCAGTTTCACCAGGGATGGCGATGTCTATTCCGGGCCTTTTATCTACCGTGAAGAAGATCGGAGAGTCAACATTTATTGGGAATGGTCAATAGATCCCAATCATGATATTGGCTTTGGTTATATAGACCTGAGAGAGTGGCACGAACCGAAAGGCACTAAGATCGACAAGGAGCATCAACTGAAGATACTCCGTAAGCTGCGCCAGTGGCTCAAAGATCAGAATGTGAAAAGCCCCTTAGATCTTCCATTAGAAATTGAGACCACGGATCGACCATGTCATTGGGCAAATTGCAGCGAGCGAAAGACCAAAGGATCAGCTTATTGCCCACGCCACCGTGATTTGAGCTTGCTAAGGGAATAAATGAAACAACTAGAATACTAGGGACGGACCTGCTCTGTATAGAACATCCGAAAGATTAAAACTTGCGCATTTTAACATGTTGGCTTGGATAGTGGTCTATTAAGGGGAACAATTGGGTTCAGACCTTTCCTTTTTCCTTACGGGAAACCGTCCATTGGTAAGTGAGCGATTGAAACGCTTGAACTTGTTGTTTGAGACGGATAAGCACGCTATGTACCACGTGACATCTGTTTTGCAAGTAAGATTTGGGCAACAGCCCCTTAAGGTATAAGTTAACTCCAGGGGGAATAAGGGCTCACTCCATTTAGTCCCGCTTGTCTCGCCCAAGTCGCCGTTGTTATTCGAGGTTGCTTCTGTTAGAGTAAATCCTCTTACAGGATAATAACAGATTTCAATTGAGGCGACGTGGTAATCATGAATAGAATACTTGTGCTTGCGATAATTACTGTTTCGGTCGTAGTCGTCCCGGCTTTGGGTGCAGATTGGCCCCAATGGCACGGGGCCAATCGAGACGGCGTCTGGTCCGAAGACGGGATTGTTGAGCGGTTCGCTCAGTATGAACTACCCATCCGCTGGCGGGCGCAAATCGGATCCGGGTACAGTGGCCCGACCGTGGCCGAGGGCCGTGTCTATATTACTGACCGGATAGCTGCACCGACGCAGCTCGAACGCGTGCACTGCTTCGACGCGATGACGGGCGAGAAGCTGTGGTCTCGCCAATACGAATGCGATTACGAGAAGGTTGCCAAACGTGACGGTCCCCGCGCCTCGGTCACGATAGATGGCGGGCGCGCGTACTCGCTCGGTACGATGGGGCATCTGTACTGTTTCGCTGGTGTCAACGGCAAGACCTTGTGGAAGAAGGACCTGAAGACTGAATACGAAATTAGCGTGCCTGTCTGGGGAATTGCTGCGGCACCGCTTGTCGAGGGCGATCTGGTCATAGTTCACGTCGGCGGCAAAGACGGTGCTTGTCTCATTGCTTTCGAGAAGGCCAGCGGGCGAAAGAAATGGCAATCGCTCGACGATGACGCTTCGTATTCGGCTCCGATCGTCATCGAGCAGGCGGGCGAGAGAGTTTTGGTCTGTCTTACCGGTCAGAGGGTCGTCGGCCTGAATCCTCGCACGGGCAAACTCTACTGGCAGCTTCCTTTTCCGCCCAAAAAGATGGTCCATCACATCGCAAGTCCGGTGTTCGAGAACGACCATCTGTTTGTCAGCAGTTTTTTTGACGGGTCTCTGCTGGTGAAGGTTGACCCCGACAAGCTCGCCGTAAAGGAGCTGTGGCGCCGAAGGGGCGAGAATGAGAAGAATACCGATGCTCTGCATTGCTGCATATCCACCCCCGTGATCGATGGAGATCACATCTACGGCATCGATTCGTACGGCCAGCTTCGCTGTCTCGACCTGCATACGGGTGACCGAGTCTGGGAGAGTCTCGACGTCGTCCCGTCGGATCGTTGGGCTACCGCTCACCTGGTCCGAAACAAAGACAGAATCTGGATGCTCAACGAGCTGGGCGAACTCATAGTCAGCGAACTTTCACCGAATGGATTCCGTCAGATCAGTCGCGCCAAACTCATCGAACCCACCGACGGACAGTTGGAGCGGGGCGTCTGCTGGGCCCACCCGGCTTTTGCGTACAAGCACGTTTACGCCAGAAACGATAAAGAGATTGTCTGTGCCGACCTCTCAGTCCCGGACTGACGGTGCAGGCAGTGAAATCCGAAATGCTAAATAGAGAATAATGAACCGCAAGGGCAGGAAAACCTGCCCATCCTAATCATATAGGATCAGACAATTGGTGGCTCTCCATTGTTCTTCCGCACTTCGCGCGTCAATCTGCAAAGCTACTTGCCAGCGCTTTGGCTGTGGCGTTGATAATCGCCTCGGACGTTATCGTGGCACTCGTGGTCGCATCCACGCCTTTTAGGCCCTGTTTCTTGATGATCTGATTTGGGGTGTCGGTGAGCGCCGAGAAGTACTGTTTGTCTTTGTGTTTTGTGATCCGGACGGACGTGATCCGGCCGTTCTGAACGGTTGCCGCCACGGTGAGATCTCCGACATAGGCAGGGCTGGTGCCCGTGTAGATGCCGTCAGAGATGCGGTTCAGGTCGAGGGTTTCAAATGTCTTGATATTGTCAATGGCGGTTTGAGCGCGCTGCTTGTTCCGCTCGAGGATGGGGTTCTTTTGGTTCTTTCCATTGATCCGCGTATAGGTCGCGGGCAGGGCAAGCACCTTCTTGTAGTAGGCGACGGCCCGGGAGTATCGGCCGTGTTTGCGGCAGGCGTCGCCGGCTCCAATGCGGGCCCCGCTTGGATTACCGGCCCGGGCCGAGGCTTCGGCCAGTCGCAGCGCTTCGTCCAATTCGCCCATGTCCGACCAGAGCTTGATCACCGAACCGTACCGCGTCGAATCGGTGCGGATTCTGCGCAGCAGGTCAGTGGCCATCTCCTTGCTGCCGAGCTTCCAGTAGCAGTCGGCCAGACCCATGAAGTTGTCCATGTGATACTTGTTGAGCTTCCCCCACCAGAAGGCGGCACGCGCCCAGTCTTCGAGCAGGTCGTGGTAGCAGTGGCCGAGCTGATCGAAGGCCTTCTGGTGGACTTGGGGGTCGTCTCCGTTCACGCTTAGCACGTGGTGCATGAACCTGGCGCCCTCTTTCCATCGCCGGGGGTTCTCATTGATGACGCTGAACATGTAGTGTGAGATGTGCTTGCGGGTGTTCCAGGGGCCTGATGGTTTGGGCCAAGACAGGTCAAGCGTTCTCGGATAGTTGAGCGGCGTCGAGCCGTACCAGTCTGGCGGAGTCCTGCCCACATTTTCGATCAGCGCCTCGACCTCGGCTCTCGTCCGTGTATTATCCCTGCGTTTTTCTATTCCTTCGGCCAGGTTGCTCGTGGCAAGCGGAAGGACAATGGCCGCAATGCACAGAAGGAGGCGACTCGCTCCCCTCATCGGTGAATCAGGTGACAGCATACCTATTTCTCTTTTTCGCCAGGTTGATTGTTTCGTCTGTTAGCATCCACAAGACACACACGTTATCAAACGTGGGCCTGCTTGTCACCAGAAAGATCAATGTCGATTCGTCTGAATCAGGTTGATGGGGGGAAGGTCGAAGCACTGACGCGGGCCGACCGGCCGGAATTAGGGTATGCGTATCGTGAGCTAACAAGTGATATGAAGCCATATTGATATTAGCACGGCCATAGTACGTCTACTCGGCCAATTTGCGGAATGGCCGAATGGCGATAAACGCTTGTGTCAAAAGGGAATATGAGAATGAAGGGCGATCTGAGGGGCAGGAAAACAAAGCCAATTCAAACCCAGTCAAACCCAATTTCAGTGTCGTCAAAGAAGTTGGGGAACAGGAGGGATCGCCATTCGGGACCGTTCCTGGTTAGTCCTAGTTAGTCAGAATTCACGCACAGCCCCGTGAAGGGCACTTTTCGCGATGATCTGGCAGTCCAAGGGCTTATTTCTTGAGATTGCGCTTTGAATTGGCGCGGATCGCGTTATAATTATGGTAGCAAAGATACAACGATGAGAAATACCGCACCTGAAATTTCAACGAGTGCTAAGAATGATTGATAAGAAAGGAGAGGCGTAATGTACAAGCGAAGAGCATTCACGCTAATAGAGCTTTTGGTGGTGATCGCCATTATCGCCATACTGATGGCGGTATTAATGCCGGCACTGAACAGGGTCAAAGAGCAGGGCAGGCGTGCGGTCTGTCTGAGCAATCTGAGACAGTTGCAGCTCGCGTGGGACATGTATGCAACCGAGAACGACGACAAGGTAGTCAACGGCGAGGCATACGGCGGCGGAGACGGCATGGCACCTATCCCTACCAGCGGCATGCATAGAGGCGAGCAATGGTGGACGGGCGATGACATCGCGGACTTCTGGGCGGGCACAAGTCTACCCCAGCAGATGCAATATAGAGCTATTAGAGCCGGCGCCTTGTGGTCATACACCAAGAAAGAGACCCTTTACCGATGCCCGACTGGTGTTCGTGGAGAGATGCGGACCTACACCATTACCGATGCTATCAATGGCCTTGCCAGGAGTGGTACTACCAACGGCAATGTGGGTGCGAGAGTAGGCAGAACGGTATTGTGGGTTAAGAGGAGAACGGATTTCATCTCCCCCGGCCCGGCGCAAAGAATAGTCTTTCTCGATGAAGGCCGGATAACTCCCGACAGTTACGCTACCCATTACCAGAATGAACGCTGGTGGGACCCGCCCTTTGTCCGGCACGGTGACGGCACGAATGTCTCTTTCGCGGACGGCCACGCCGATTACTGGAAGTTCATGGGCTCGAAAACACTGGAGACAGGCAAGCTCGCTGCTGTTCCCGGCCTTGATGCAAACCCGTTGCACCAGATGCAGCCTGTAAGTGACGATGACTTCCAGGATTTGTACAGGATGCAAAAGGCCGTCTGGGGCAGATTGGGTTATACGCCGAGTCGTTCGCCAAGGTTTTGATTGGAATCGCCCGTGTGGCTCGAAGCTCCACGCGCTGGTGCCACCAGGGGGCCTGGACATACGAATTCCTGTATTTCCGGTAATCTGCTTGAACAATAGCCGCCAATAATGAGACAGGCGGGCAAGAAACCAGGATACAGGATGACAGGCGGCCGGTGATCAGGGCAGCAGGGAATCGGGAGGCAAACAGCAGTGGAATATCGAATAATGAACATCGGCGCTGACGAACTGACAAAGTGAGTAATTCGTGAAACTCGCTCGTAATTTTCTTGCAATATGGCCCGGTCGGCTGTAAGGTACGACCGATTGTGTTGGAATATGCTGTTTCGTTATTAGGATTTCGCCGCGGCCGGTATACTTTGGCTGCGAGCGAGGGTTTGACAAGAACAGGAGTGTCAAGTACCGCAGAATTATCTGCGATTAGCAGAGCGGCGCTTCTCGGCGGGACGCCGTAGCTGCTATATTTATAATGATTTGGAGAGGTGGCCGAGCGGCTTAAGGCAACGGTTTGCTAAACCGTCGTACGGGTATACGCCCGTACCCGGGGTTCGAATCCCCGCCTCTCCGGTTTCGCTGTCATCGGGCGACAAATGAGCCCTTTTCATACCGCTATCGCCGTTATGTTGGCATCTGCGGTCTGTCCTCACTCCCGACTGCATCTTCTCCGCCTTGCCAAATGCTGCCAACTGATTGCATTCAGAGTAGGCTGTAGGTGTCAACTGGGGTGTCAATTTTGGTGTCAATCTTTTTGGGCTGTCTTGAACCGCCGCTGCACACCTATCATCGGTGCCGGTTGCAGCCTGCTTCCCGCTACTCGGCAGGGACAGATCGGGCAAACCTGCAACCGCTTTCGCTTCCTGCCCCGCAAGTGTATGGGTGTATCTTGACATCGTGAGGTTTATGTCGCTGTGCCTCATAATCGACTGAGCAACTTTAGGGTGTACCCCGGACG
The DNA here is from genome assembly GCA_016782865.1 of Phycisphaerae bacterium. Taxonomy (GTDB): domain Bacteria; phylum Planctomycetota; class Phycisphaerae; order Sedimentisphaerales; family Anaerobacaceae; genus SG8-4. The sequence goes on along the minus strand of JADHXR010000047.1, from coordinate 20,181 downwards.
CTGCCAAAAGGCTGCCCGTCGTATGTCTCAGACCATGAAAGTCGGCATATCGTCCAGCATCGTCAACATATGGTATCTCAGCATCGGTCAAATCCGTCTCAATCATATCCGATGTCCGCTTTGTCAACTGCTTGCAAGTCCCGCCAAATGCTTTCACGTTGGGCATCTTGCCCATGAAGAAGTCTTGCAGCAGGGCGGCAGTATCTGGCCTTAGCGGTTGCACATCTTCACGTCTGCGCTTGCTGTAGCCAGCTTTGGCCGTCACGGTGAGGTTATCACAGTCAAAGTCGCCGACTTTCAGATTTCTGATCTCGTTCGCTCTCAGTCCGGTCTCGGCCGCAAAGCGGTAGAGCAAGTATCTTTCGGTCCCGCTCATGCCAAATCGCTTTGGTGCGCTCGCTGTGGTCTCCAAGAGACGCCTCAACTCCGCCGGTTCAAGTGACCGCCTGTCATGCCGTCTGTCAGTCCGAACATTCAAACCTTTGAGGTACTCAAGCGGCGATTCCCCGGTCCGCTGATCCTGCACCAACCACTTGCAGAACTGTTTGACAGCTTGCAGATAGAAATTGAACGTCTGTGCGGATATGCCCTCCCCGTTGCCGCGCAGCTCGGCGAGGTATCGCTGCACTCTTGAAGCAGATATATCGGTGATAAATACAAACTTGCATCCGCTCAGTATCGCCTTGACGCGATTGTGAGTGAGCCGAACGTGGTCCTCAGTGTTTCCTTTGTCGAGCAGGGACTGCTTGAAGTCTTTCAGATGCTCTGTGAGCGGCTTGCGCTGGTGTTCTTTATAGCGACTAACAACACCCTCTTTCCCTAATTCAGCTTCTTTTTCAAGCCTTGCTGCAAGCTGCTGGCTGGCCGTTTTGTCCTTGTACGCAATCACGCGCCGGTCGATACCATCGGCATCAGTGTACTTAACATGCCACTTGGCAGACTGCCTCGTAACGGTCTTGCCGCTGGCGAGCTTCACTTTTCTTTTTCTCTTAAATACGCTTGCCATAGTAATATCACCTTGCCTTCCTACGCTTCTTTGTCTGAATCAGTTCAAGGCCTAAGAATTCACATAATCGGTTAGCAGTTTCGATGCTACAGCTACCACCATTTACTATCCGGTGCAGCACCGACTGGTCAACGCCGGTTTGCCGCCAAATTTCGTAGCGGCTGTGCTCTGAATTCTCAATTGCCTCGGCTAACTTTTCCATAATCATGCCATCAGTATATCGCTGCTTGGCGCAATGTCAATTAAAACCTTTGAAGACTTGACTTCTTTTCAGTTCGCAATATAGCGGTATCTCGGAGCCACACCGCCGTTTCGTGTCAATTTTCCCTTAAGGGGATACCCCCCTTTTTCCCTTTTCGACTTCTTCCAATACTCTTTCTCGCACGAGTATGAATAGGTATCGCCATGCCGTCATCTGCTTTATTTCGAGATACTTGGCTGTTTCGGCACATCTGACGGCCACCATTCCACAAACACATGAGACGATCGGCTCAGGATCTCGGCAGCCTCGGCCTCGGTATCGGCCTCTACGTCCCTGGCCACAACTACTGGCCTGCCATTGTCCAGGACGGTCTTACCGTCGCCATCGAGAATATGGCACATCGCCGTCCTGATGGGATGATCCATGAGTTTGGCCGTCGCACACCAGTCAAGTATTGGATCCCAGAGCCGAAAGTTGCCGTCTGTCGGCTCATATCCCATTGCCGTCAAGACACGCCTGACGATCTCTCGGTCTTTCTCTTTCTCACTCGTTTCAATCATTGTTATGCCGCCTTATCTTCATCCTCAACGACTTGTATAGTTACAATAGGACATCGCCCATCGGAACGTTCCACTGAGATTAAGCCCGCACCCTCAAGCTTTTCGAGACACCGTCCAACGGCCCCCCTGCCTATACGGAATACTAACAACCACTTACGCTCTAACTTAACTGTTTGCCGTCGTTTAAGACCCACTATGAACCACAGAACAATGCCTACTGCTAAACACTTACCGTCCAGTTGAGATGCCTTGCCCAGCCAAGCGATAGGGATGGGACCTTTCATAAACATGCCCCTCTTTTTGCGCGTAGGCCGTCGGATATTCGTGGGCTTCGCTGTGGCCGCTTTAATCCTCTCATCGGTGAGAGGCTTCCCGGCGACCTTGTTTCCGGTTGACGGTACATTACTGTTTAAAAGAGTAGACATAATAAGGATACTTATAATAAGACTATACGGGTGCTTCACAGTGAAGCAGGTACCTGCCTCATAATGAAGCAGGTGGGGTGCTTCACAGTGAAGCAGGTTCAAACTGGCAAACACGTGCTTCAAAACACTTTTGACTCAGGATATTCATAACCATATTCCACATAGCTTCACCTCTTGAATCCATATACCGATCCGGATACCTCACGATTTTGACGTCGGTGCGAAGTTCAAATCCCCTCAGGACCGCTCTGCTTGCTTCGGCCATCGCCTCTTGTGTTCGAAAGATATCTGTCCCTACGATCTCAACGGGGGCTTCGATCAGCGCTGCATCATGGACCGGCGCACATACCTGGATGCCCTGCTCAGTCCCAAGACAACAAGCCAGACGCAGCATCTCAGAACCGTTTGCCTGCATGGGGAAATTGGATAGACTACGGGGATTCGACTGAGGACCGACGTGTATCTCCCAGCCGAATACTGTGTAGAGTCGGCCCCAGAGCATGGCGTGATTCACCGCTGCATCGTTCCACTTCCAGAATGTCGAATATGTTTCGCGGTGCAGGCGCAATAGTTGCCGAGCGTGACTCGGTGTCTGTTTGATCGCCGAGGCCAAGGATGTTTCACCCATGCCGTACTGCACCGCGAGTGCGCAGATTTTGAACAAATCCCGCTGTCGGGTATGGCTCTGCTTCGTCGCATCGGCGGGCACCGCTTTGGCCTGTTTGGCGAATGCTAAATAAGGATCTCCGGATTCGTATGCGGCTATCATCGCTTCATCGCCGGAAAGCGCTGCGGCAATTCCAAACTCCTGCTGCTCCCAGTCCACGTACGCCAACGCCCGGCCGGCGTCTGGCTTGATAAGACCACGAAGCCAGGCGGGAAGGCCAAATATGAACTTGGTAGTACTGGGGGCATTCCGGCCCGTTTTAGCCCCGAAACAAGAAAGTAAACAGCGGTTACGACCATCCGAGCCAACAGCCAAATCCGTCAGCTTCAATACGGATAGCGTCTTTCGCAATTCTCGCAGTGAGTGAAGTTGAGGGTGGGCTTCGGCCATCATTTTGAACGTCTTATCATCGAGGGCCAGACTGCCTGAAGCTAATCTCGGCCAGGGGATGTCTTCTCGAATGAGGTAATCCGTAAAGCGGGTCATTTTGAATGTCTGCCGGTCGTACACACCATAGTCTCTATCCACTTGTACAATCAGGTTGCTTCTAATCCGCTCCCAATTGTCTTTCAGGCGGCTCCAAGTCGGTGTGTCGATCGGTGTACCATTCCATTCCATCACGGCCGCCGCTGCCATGTTCCTGCCTCGTAACAGCGCTCTCGGCAGATCAATTTCTGGCAGCATTGCAGCTATGAGTTTTGCCAGCGCGTCAACATCGCTCTGGCAATAATCCAGGAGGTCTCTGCGTTCGGAACCAGTATAAGGCCCGCCGCGCATCGCCAGCTCGCGCATCGAGTCCTTTTCGGCTGCTTGAACACCACCGAGGCCGTAGTATGCCAGAGCACCAAGAAGACTGCGACCGCAGCAAACAGGCAGGTTGGAAGTCTTGCATTTGAACTCGGCGCACAGGTCAAGGATTCTGACTGGCCCCGGCCAGCGGAGTGCCAAATAGCAACCAAGCTCGGCGCTCGCATAGTATGCCACAAACAGTGTATTTGAGCCGCCGGAAATTGGCGAAGCCTTTAGCCCTTGGAGCTCATCTTCCCAGAGCCGAATCACTCGGCCGCTTCGCCACTCCCGACCCACCATGCAGACAGGCTCCGGGCGCTCGCCATCCGGTTGGCTGAACTCAAAATCAACTAACCAGACCTCATTAAAACTGTTGATAGCCGCGCCGCTCATGCCTCACCTCGGAGCTTTTGGAGGACCGGGTGGTCTACTGTTTGAATGAATTTGTCCTTAAAGGCAATCTTCAGTAACTCTCCGAAAGACCGTTCCGGCCAGCTTGGTTCCGGTATCTCGGCGGTTGCCTCAAAGACTTCGTAGGCACCGAGGCTCATGTTTGACGTCACTCGCACCCACTTGCTTGAAGCCAGCATGGTAGCTTCCAGCGACGAGCGGTTCCACTCGTTATTCTTGCCGTCAGGGCCAGGTAGGCGAATCGGCCATAGAAACAGCACACCTTGGCGGTTGACGGCTGTGAACAAGGCTCGCGCCCCAAACGTTGCCTCTGTAGACAGTTCGGGCCAAAGCGCCGGATCGACTAAGTAGACTTCTCGATCTTCTTTGAGTTCTACGACGGCCGTCTCAACGCGGTAGGATTCGTCTGGGTGTACTCGGACCCACCACTCGTTGGCGGGTTTGCGAACCGGCACGGTAATCAGTGCCTTCTTTACCCCGACTGTCGAGGCAAAGTCTTGTGAGAGCCGGAGCCGTTCCGGGTCGAAAGGGTCAAGTACGACGTCCTCTGGCTTCTCATCAGCATTCTGCTTAGGCCCATCGTCATCGTCAGTCTTGGCGTTTTCGGGTAATTTCTCGTTTTCTTTCATCTTCAAACCTTTCTTTAAAGTTAAACAGTGTTTATATTCCGTTTCAGCTCGCCGCCACGTAAACAGCCGTCACTATGACGGTCGAAGTTGGCGCATCCGGGCATCTCTGCTTTTGGATCGGCGACGCCCTTCAAGAAGGCAATTAGCCCAACGCTCTGTTTCCGTTTGGCCATTAGTTTCGCCCTGCGTTCTTGATTGCTTCCCAGGCCCGTCTGTTCGGCATTTCAGCTTTGATCCAAGCCATTAGCTCAGATTCGCGATAGCGGATGCTGCCAGAGATTCTCAGCGGTTTGATTATCAAACCTGATGAGTTGAGCCTGTGGATGGTTCTTTTGCTCAAACTCAAAATCTGCGCGACAACCTCCGTACTAAGCAACTTTTCGGAACTCTGATTTGCTTTTTTGTTCATGACAAGCTCTCCAAATAACTGTTATCAAGTCACAATTAACGATTACGAGAGCAATTGTAAGTCATGTATTGAGAAGGGATAAAGAGGGTTGGTGCTGAGTCGGCAGGAGTCAGTACAAGTTGGTATGAGTTAGTATCAGTTCTGGGCCTGATACTAAATCTTGTCGTCTTTTCTCAGGGCTTCAATCGTCTTCTTCGGCAGAATACTTGTGTCGAATATGTAGTCTTCGCGACCAAGTCTTATTGTCTTAATCGCTTTTCCCTTTACATAGGTGGACAGTTTTCTCGGCCTGATCTCCCAATAGCCTGCCATTTCACTTATTGACATAGGTTTTGTCCTATTCTCCGGGAGTATGTCATCGTCTGGCTTTCCTGCTTGCTTTCCAACAGGCACGGTTAGAGTAGACGTGCCATGCTTCAGCCCGTACACTCTTAGGGCGCGCTCAAAGGCAGCAATAACCTCATCTACGTCTCTAACGTAAGACCATTGCACTCTGCCTTCGTACCATGCTGGCTGATTGTTGTAGACAATGTCCATAGCTCTCTTGGCTAATGACTCATAGTCTTTGTTGTTGATAAGTGGATACGCCTCCTCTGTTACAATATAGGCGGCGGCGCTAATTTGTGAGTCGTCACTCACATACCAGTATGCCCTGCTTTCAGTCTCGTAGTCCAAGTAACCAAGGAATTCACCCGTCGCATAAGACCAAGTCCCGAATATCGCGGCCACCATCATGGAGATCGGTTCATATTTCGGCAGCACACTTTCACCCGTCCATTCGCCAATTTCCCATTCGACAGTATTGCCGTTTGTAGGCCTAAAACTACATCTTACACGAGTACCGCTCTGTTCCACCCGAAGTATGCCCGGCTCTGCCCAAAGCTCAGTTTCTATTTCCTCTACGTCCTCTAACCAATCGACGAAGCCAGAACTCGGGGAGCGGGCTGTCGATAAATATGGCCCGATTGCGGCTGCACTCCCGACAAACCTGTCTCGAAAGCGACGCATGTAGTACAAAACTCTCGCAAGTTTTGCATTTGGGTGCTCGGTGACGTCCATCCCATCCAGGTACTGGAGTACAACGGACCTCATCTGACCAAGGATAATGGATGACTTTGTGAGAAAATCGGCTGTCATTTGGTACTGCTGTACTCTTTCCGTCACGGTCCATTCCACATATTCACCCTTCTCATTCAGCGCGCCCGCGCAAAACTCCCTCAACTCATTGCCGATCACGAGAGCGTTTGTCTCTCCAAGTGTCCCCCCGCATATATCCAGCACATGTCCCCAGATTTCCAAAGGAGCATGATCCTTCCCCTCAAAAAAGATGCCATCAAATCCATCTGGGAAGACAATGTCGCCACATGATATCACTTTCTCCAGGTAGAGATCGGTTTCAGCTTTTTTGAAAGGGCTGAGTGAGGCCGAGGCGAGACGATCAAGGACGGCGGAAGGTGCGGAGGGTTTGGACACGCATAGAGAAAGATAACGATGATATAATTCGGCGCACCCTGCACAGCGTGCCCACAGATCGAATGCTCGAAAAAGAGGCATGAAGGCATTGACCACTTCCTCATATTGCCTGTTCAGTCCGTTTAGGAGTTGAATCAACTGAGATACACGTTCTTTTCCATTGCCTCTTGACATCTTTCTCTCAATTCTTCACAGCCAACTTTTGCTCGATACACTTGCTTGCACCGGCGGGCCTTGATACACCCACAAATCAAGACCCTCTTCCAGGTCCCCAAGATAGTCATCAATATGCTTGATTTCAGCCCTTTCCATATTGAGCCAGTATAGCCGAAAACAGTCGAAAAGGCAAGGAATAACCGCGTTTTTCCTTGCCTGGAGGCGGGGCAGTGTCTGCAACCGAAGATGATTGGCCAGCGGCTGGGGGATATGCGTGGTCAATTCTTTATAGTCTGCCCTGTTAGTGAACTTATCAAGGCCCAAGCTAATCATCGAGCCATTTATCTGCGAACTCGATTAAGTCATTAAGACCGGCGCTGTTGACATCACTATGAGCGTCACGGTCTACCATTGTCGATTCTTCGTATTCAAAACTTGTCACCACGCGGTTAGCATTATTCGGAATCTCAGATTCACAATTTGTAAGACTTAGGCCATTTAACAGAGTATGACAATCACGCCGATACTCGTCAAACAGGTGTTTGCTCGTGTAGGTAAGAAACTGGACTGTGCCGTGTTCGCCAGAACTTATATAGGCACTGTACACCAATGGAACTGTCATCACAGTTGCTTCAAATTGTAAGGATATGATTGACTCATCACCTAACTGAATTGTCTCACTCGAAACCAACCTAACATCGGACGCCACACTCTCCATGTTCTCAATCACAGCCGCTGAAAGCAGGCTAAGAGGAAATGCTGTTCTTTCATAGATCAGGACTGCATACGCATCGCCGTTGCCATGATGAAATTCGTACTCTGCATCTGGATTGCTTATCGCTCTCTGCGCCACCCAGGTTGACGGGTCGTACTTGATGCTGTAAGTGCCGAATCCACCCGTCACGACACCATCTGCGGGCTCTGCAAAAAACTCCTCGCTGGCAATTGAATCACTGGCAAATGTAAACTCTTCCATGTTGTCCAGCGAACGTTCCCAGACACCCACGGAGAAGCAGCCCAACAAGAGCAGTAAGGCCACCGTGGACCTCAACACACTCATTCTCCCATGTGCGACAACAAGGCCGCCGTCTTCGTCCCAGGCAGTGATACCATCACGTTTGAGCTTGCTCCTTGAACTGAGAAGGGTAATCAGGCAAAGAACCGGAACACCCATTCCCATTCCCTTGAGCCAAACGGAAAAGCTGCGATTGAGGGCTTCTGAGAACGTCAACTTTTGGCCTACACTGTTGCGGACCCTTATATTGAAAAGCCATTTACCCGGTGTGGTACCACAGTTGGCCAGGAGGATGGACTCTTGGAATATCCAGACAAACAGTATTATCATATTAAGGAAAGCGGCATGGATGTTCAAAACCGACGGAGCAAACATTCCAAGCACAAAGCCCACCGACATTGCAAACAAGAATATGTCTATGGTTCGGGCAAAATAGCGAACCCAGGGTCTTATATGACGAACTCTGCAATGTGAAGCCTGCGTTAGCATATTATTCACTGTGATAACTGGCATTGACCGAAGTGTGGTTGAAGTATTCATTTTTGTTCTCCTTGGTATTTTTTGGCCTTTTGTTTACTTTTCACATTCGTTTGCTCTACTCTGATAAGCGGGAAAAAGAAGGCAAAGTCACAGGAGAGCCGTGGTTTATCTGAAAAAGGCGGGGCGTTCGCTTAAAGTCTGTGATTGCAAGAACTTAGGGGGCGTGAATTTGTAGAGTTGAGGTCTGTCAGAGGATCTTTAGACTATTGCCGCCAAGGTTTGCCGGCCTTGTATGCGGCAAGACGCTTTTCGTACTCGTCTCTGCTATCCTCATCGTCATCCGCTATCTCAAGAGCCTTCTTCTGGTATTCAATAGCTTTCTCAAAATCGGGCCATTCGGCGTGTGCTGCAGCAAGCACAGCCAGACATGCATCACGTTTGTAGTCTGTAAGCTCACAAGCCTTCTGGGCTAACTGAACCGCCTTTTCGCCGTTGCGAAACTTAGCTTCAGGACAGGTGGCGTACAAGTAAGCCAGTTTGCCATAGCTTGCTGCGAAGTTGGGATCGACCTTGATTGCCAGTTCGTATGAGTCTATAGCCTCTTGATATTGCCTCAGTCCGTAATGAGAAGAACCTAAACCCCAGAGTGCTTCCGAATCCACCATGTCGCGCTGTGTCAGCGGCCTTAAAATCTCCTGAGCTTTTCTGTGCGCATCTTCCGCCTTCTCATCGTTCCCCAAAGCTGAACAAGCTTCACCGAGACAGTAGTAGAATAGACCATGTAGGAGATCATTCGGTTGACCCTCGTTTTTCTGTAGGTACTTCTCCAAGGATTCTGCATAATCCAGAAGATTGTAATCCCAGGCATTGAGGCAAATGTTTGGCAGCACATCATTTGGGGCTAATTCTATGGCGTCAACAACATATTCCAGCGCGATGTCATACTGCTGAAGTTCTGCGTAGATGTCAGCCAGCTCACCATATACTTCAGCGGAATCTGGTTTTAGTTCTATCACTTGTTTGTAATATCTGGCAGCTTCTTCATAATTTCCCAGTCGAACGCTGCACGCCCCCAAGCTGGTGTATGCTGATACCTTACTTGGGCCAATTGCCAGGGCGTTTAGGTAAGCACCCACAGCTTTGTCATACTTTCCGACAGCCTTGAGAGAATCGCCAAGCAAGCCACATACCGATCGCCCCAAGTCCGGGTTAAGCTCTACAGACTTCATGAACGCATCTATTGCCTCTTGGTGATTACCCAAGACTTGATGAGCTAATCCAAGTACTGAATAAGCAATGGCATTCTTTGGATCAAGTTTGACAGCTTGCTGAGCCACCTTTACAGCATCTTCAAAACGACCGAGCTGAACATGTGAAACTGCTTCGCTTGTCTGATAGGCTGCAAGCTTCTTTTCGTATTCGGTTTTCACAGGATTTGCTATTCGAGCGCGAGCAAGTGTTATATCTTCAGTGGCATCTTCGCCGGACCGTCTGATCGTAATCGTGACTTTTGTGTCTGCTGGGCCGCTGACAATACTAGCTACATTCCCGATAGACATATCTCTTGTGCTCTGACCATTTATCGCGTCGATAACATCACCGACAGCAAGGCCAGCACTATGAGCCGGTGTGTCCTCAATAACATTCACGATCTTTATCTGCCAATCGACTTTGTTGAAATTGATACCAATGCCCGTAAACTCCTTGTCACCGACGAGGTTAATGGCCTTCTTCTGACATTCAACAGCCTTCTCAAAATCACCTGATTTAGCACTTACAGAGGCTAAGGCTGCAACGTATGCGTGGTTCTTGTAATCAGTCAGTTGGCAGGCTTGTTTACAGGATTCGAGTGCCTCTTCGTAACGCTCTTGGGCGCTGTAAGCCGAGGCAATCCCAAAGTGTGCAGGAGCATTGTTTGGATCTGTGTTTACAACCCGGTTGTAGGTCTGTATAGCTCCTTCGTAATCACCACTTTTCTCATAAACGGCTGCGAGAAGAAATTTGTGGCTGAGATTGTTAGGATCGAGTTCAATAGCGCGATTGGCCGTATCGCTCGCAAGGTTATGTCCTCCTCTTCTCAGATAGAAATCAGCCATTGTCTGCCATACAGCGAACAGCTCTGGCTGGTTTTCAGCGGCGTTCTTTAATTCAGCAAGATAGTTTGGAACATCTTTCTCCGCAAAATAGACAAGTGCCAAGGCCACATCATGTAGAGCTGTTCTATATTCTGCTTGCGTAGCAGGTATGATACGAGGGGGCATCTTCCGGCTCAGTTCACGTTCTCGATGAATTATCTCTTTTGCTTTGTCACATTGGTCGTCCTCAATCAGCAGATTGGTGAATGCGATGACGGCATCTGCTGCAAAAGTCAAGTCCAACATATCCCACGAGTTTTCACTGGCCAGGGGTAGAACTTTGAAGTATTTGAAATAGGCTTGAAGTGCCGCGTCTTTTTCTCCCTGTTGGGTGTGTACGAGTGCCAATCTTCTGTGAAGTTCAAACGTTTCAGGTAATTGCTCAAGTCCTTTTCTTAGAACAGCCAGGGCATCCTCAGGTTGGCGCTCAGCCACATATACGTCTGACAGCGTTGTATATACGGATTTGGCAGCGTCAATGGACGTCATATCAGGTCGTTTGTAATACTTCCAATCTTCGACATTACCGTAAAGAGCCAGACTGTCTAGTTTCTCCAGGAGTGGAACAAGTTCCCTCTTGGCTTCTTCAAATTGGCCCGCTCCGTATAGGGCGATTGCCAAGCGAACGCTTCTCTCAAATCTATCCGTCTCATACTGGATATATCTCAATGACTGACGGAAAGCATCAATGGCAATGTCCGAATCCTGGGGTCGCGTTAGTTGTGTTCCATAAAGACACCACAGGTAGTCATCGTGGGGGAAAACATCTAGCAAGTCGGTCCATATCCTGAGAACATCATCGTAGCTGCTTCCGGATCTCGTTTCCAAACGAGCAAGTGTTAGAAGGACCATTCCCGTGGAACCATCACGGGAGAAACTCTCTGCATCCAAGCTCCCGGCTTTGATTGCTTCGTACAATAACTCACACAAGGCTAAGGCATCAGAGTAGTCGCCGCCTTGCTCATAGGCTCGGGCCAGAGCTGCTCCCACCAGAATCTTCATGCCGGGTTTTCGTTCGCATATCTCCTGAAAAAACTCCGCTGCCTCAGACATGCGGTCATTTTCGCACAAGAATTGCAGAAATTCCTGGTGGAGCCAAGGATCGCCCTCCCATCCCGTAGCTGCCATCAAAGCCCGCATACAGTTTTCTTTTTGACTTAGACATTCCTGTAACTGTTCGGGAGTGCCTATTTGTTGAAGAACAAAGGCTTTTTCGTTCAGTATCAGTTTTGTCCAGAACAAGTTACTTCTTTTCGAGAGCGCCTCATTGCAGGCTTCTAAAGATTTCTCATAGTCCTTTTCATCCAGTCTGTAGAAAAGAGCTAAACCCTGGGAAGCAACGCAACTCCTGTCGAGTTCACACGCTCTCAATAAATGCTGTTCTGCCTCATCTCTCAAGCCAAGGTCTCGAAGTGCTTGTCCTAAACCTAAGTGACATTTTGGGTTCCAGGGCTGTAGTTCCACTGCCTTTCTATATTCTTTGACTGATTCTTCTGGTCTGCCAAGCAGTCCTAAAACCGATCCAGTGAGGTAATGTCCGAGTGCAACATTGGGTCTCAAGTTTGTCAAAGTGAGACATTCATCAAGGCTCCCTCCCTCCGCGGTGGTGGAACTTGTAAACATACGAGCGAACAAAGCGGGATGGAAATCAGGTTCCTGCTCTGAGCAAATATTGAATAATCTAATAGACTCTTGCTCGTTTTCCGGTGGATTTGCCTGCTGCAAGGCGAGCAATCCCAGGATGTAAGCTTCTCTGGGATTCAATTCTTCGACGTTATCCAAGGTGACGTCTTTCAACTCGTCCTCTCGGAGTTGCTCATATACTTTGGATTTCAAATGTGGTATTACGCAGAAACTAGGATTGATTCTCTCAGCCTTTTCAAAATCACTAAGAGCAGTTTCCACACTCTCGCCTTCGGCCAAAGTGGCGATTCCTCTGTTGATTAAGGCCCACCAATTGTCCTTGTCGATTTTGAGAACATCATTGTATTTCGCATGGGCTCGTTCTACCACACTCTCGTTACCGATTGATGGCCAAGGACCAGTAGAACGAGCAGCTTGGCACAGTAGCAAGTCCGCTTCTTCAAGCAACTGTTGTACCTTCGCAGTTCTCTGCGTTTCTGTTCTTTGCTTGTACCCTGAATAAACAAGAAAAGACAAAGCAACCGCGATCATAAGCACAAGGCATGAGGCTACTTTGAGCGGACTTCTGCGCAATATTCTGTACGTTCGCCGGGTAATGCTCGGCCTTTTGGCAGTGATAGGCTTGAAGTCCAATACGTTCCTAATATCCGTGGCGAGCTCGGCAGCACTCTGATACCTATCTTCAGGTAACTTCTCCAGACCGTGCAGCAAGACCGTATTGAGGTCAGCCGAAAGACGGGGACAGTACTTCTTAGGCGGAACTGCTTCCCGTGAGATTACCCTCGTCAGCGTTTCGTTTACAGTATCACCCTCAAATGGTGGACGTAAGGTCAGACACTCATAGTACGTGGCAGCCAATGAGTATACATCGCTGCGGCAATCAACAGTCTCTGGCTTGCGTATCTGCTCAGGTGAAACGTAACTTGGCGTGCCGAAAAATTCACCTGTCATGGTCACGGTCTGTTGTGTCTCAGCCTTTGCCAGGCCGAAGTCCACAAGCTTAGGCGTGCCGTCGGACCCGATTAGAATGTTGGAGGGTTTCACATCACGGTGCAGGATACCCTTGGTGTGGGCATAGTCCAGGGCGGATGCGACGTAGGTAATCATCTTGCTTATGCTGATAATGTAGTCCGTGTCGATCTCTGCTTTGCTTGATCCGCCAGCTTCAGCCGTTCTGTCACAGTAGATACCGGCTTGGGTCTCCAGGCACTTTCGCATGACATCGCTTGCCTTCTCGCTATGCGGTGCGTTCCGGATGCCCGCAAGAATCTTATCCAGAGAAACCCCTTGCACACACTCCATTGCGAAATATGAATATGGCCCTTGTTCACCCACCTCATAGACCGGCACGATATTAGGGTGTGAAATCTTTGCCAATACTTTGGCTTCACGCTTGAACCTCTCCAGACTCTTATCGCGTGCGCCGCTAATATCGCTGACAACTTTCAATGCTACTTCTCTATCGAGCGAAACCTGTCGGGCAAGAAACACCGCTCCCATCCCACCGGCTCCGATCAGACTCAGAATTTCAAAGTCTCCGAGCTTCTGACCGACAAGGTCATGTTCGGATATTGGCTCGTTGTAGTCGCTATCATCAGCCTCCATAAGGCCGGAGAACAGGCCGTCAATCCTCTCGATCTTTTCTATCTTCTGCCTGATCTGATTCTCAAGCCCAGGATACTTCTTCACAAACTCATCCAAGTCTGGCTCCTGGCCCTGCAATCGAGCGTTAACAAACTGCTGGACAGCCTGGTCAATAACACCCTCTCGGTTGTTCTCAGTTGAGTCCGCCATTAGTTATCCTCAAAGGCATCGGCCAGCGCTGTCATCGCACGGGAAAGCAGCATACATACAGCATGAGGTTTCTTTCCAAGTTTCTTGCCGATGTCTATGTTGGAAAGTCCTTCTATCTTAGCCAACACAATCACTTCTCGGTATTCAGGTTTCAGTTTATCTATCGCTTTTTCGAGCTTGTCCAAGTCTTCTCTCTTGGACATTATCATGCTCGGCGTCGTCAAAGCAACCGGCCCAGGGCTCCTGACAACGCTGTCCTGGCCACGCCCATTATTATTAAGCGGGATTTCTTTGCGAACATCACGCTTATTTGTGTGTAATTTATCGACGTGGTCACGAAGCCTGTTCTCGGCTATTGTTGACAGCCACCGGAGGAAATCGCCCTCGTTCTTATATGTGAAGCTCTCCAAACTCCTCAAAGCGGAAATGAAAGCATCCTGAACCAAATCCATTGATTCCATCTTGGAACGCAACTCTTTTCCCATGCGCATCCGCACTATCCTGCGTACCCGTTCACCATAGACACTGCATAAGCGGTCCAAAGCTGATTCATCACCAGCTTGGGCCAGTGAAACCAAACGCTGAGTCTTGCAGTTGATACTTTCGCGCAAAGTTCGCTAACCTCCACGAGTTTAAGGCGTTATCTCAACACGATATCAATTTTTCTGAAGAACTTCAATCATAACCGTGACCTTGGATTCTTTTTCCCGCTAATACGAGTAGACCCGACGAGTCCGAAAGGCAAAGTGAAAAAGAGCAAACAGAAATCAGAGAACTAAAGGAGACAAGAAATGAAACCCTTCATTACAATTCTGGCAGTGCTGGCAATCGTTTGTGCAATGACCATTCCGGCGGATGCCGCCGTGCGCGTTCGCGGCTACTTTCGCCGCAACGGGACTTATGTAAGACCTCATTACAGGTCCAATCCTGACGGCAATTTCTGGAACAATTGGAGCACTATAGGCAACGTCAATCCGTATACAGGGAAGGTCGGTACGAAGCGAACGCCAGGCTATTCAAATCATTTACTGAGAACTCAGAAGTCGCTTTCCAGCACCGATTACTGGATGGACCAGAAGGTCAAGGACATTGAGCGAGCAAAGTACTGGAAGGGAAAAGGCCACACTTTTGACCCGACCTGGATGAGTGCCTATCAGATGGACTCGGCGGTAAGAGAGCTTTCATCTTCAACTGACGAAAGACACTGATCGCCTTACAAGCGATGCCAAGTTTCTGATAAGCATAGACATCGGCCGAATCTGCGAAATCCTCAAGTTAACGGTGGGCATTCTCGGATCAGACCGTCTCGTAGTACTCGATTCTGCGCGCCAGAACGTGTGTAGAGGAGCTTCTGAGAGAAGAACTGTCTTCGGGCCGTATCCGGCAGGGATTATCGTACGGATGGACCCGTTTGCAAAAGGACGCATTTGAATCATTCCGACAGCCCGCGAACAGCCAGAGTGTAAAGTTTAAGGGTCCGCCAAATCACTTGACATTTTCTTCGTTTTTAGCTTGTAGGAGGTGGCGACCTACCGTATAGTATAAGGAACATCAACTTTACACGCCATTAGGACTAATAATGAGGACCAAGACCATGAACGACAAAGTAGCAATGTATATCCGAGTTTCGACATTCGACCAGCAGAAGGGCAAGGACTCCCAGATCAAAGCATTGAAGGACTATTGCCGCAATCACGGATTCGAGAACGTCAAAGTGTTCACCGACACGATGACCGGGAGTAAGATCGACCGACCTCAATTCAAACGATTGCAGAGAGCGATCTTCAAAGGAGAAGTCAATACCGTCATTGTCTGGAAGTTAGACAGACTTTCCCGTTCGTTGAAAGACGGAATCAACACTCTCTGTCAATGGCTCGACAAAGGCATTCGAGTTGTGTCTGTCACCCAGCAGTTGGACTTCGGTGGAGCAGTTGGAAAGATGATAGCCGGTATTCTCTTTGCTGTAGCTGAGATGGAGAGAGAGAACTTGCGAGAGAATACCAAACGAGGACTTGCGGCAGCGAAAGCCAGAGGCGTCAAGCTCGGCAAGCGCTCGAAACTCTTCGCCAAAGATATAGTGCCACTTCTCCGGGACGGGCTCACAATGGGACAGGTGGTGGATAAACTCGGCAAGTCTCGTGTGGCGATCTACAACGCTCTAAACCGTGAAGGCATCGACATCAAGAAGATTAGAGCATGAGCTCGAATAAACCCGATCTACACTCGGAACGAGCAGATGTGTATTTCCCGTATTCAGTGAGATAACCTGTTAGAAGCGATTCTCCGGCGATTTTGAGCTATGTCTGAGGGTGATTTCGACGTCTCAGGTGGCCTAAACTTCTTCACATATAAGTAGTCACCACACTTGACAAACCCATCCTGCAACGTGTAGAATGGTATTAGCCGTGGAGGGCTTGGGGCGCAAGGAGGAGCCGAGCTTTTCTGTACAGCATTTCCGTATGTGAGGTGCTGACAGTTTCTTTGGAGGAGTAGAATGATGAGACGATCAATTCTTGTGTTGGCAGTAGTTGTGTGCGCAATGCCTGTCCTTGGTCAAGCAGAGTTGTACGAGTAAACTCTGGGCGATGATGATGGCTTCGGCCTTGGATCGCCAGTTGATCCAGGGGACGAAATTAGTATTACTGATTGGGATGAATATGCTCTTGTGGCGGATGGGGACGGCACAGACGAGGCTATCTTTGTAGAACCTGGTGAAATACAAGATTTCGTACTCGCCTATGACGAATTCTTATCCATTACGGTCAGTTCCCTGTTTATACAATACATCGATTGGCCGAAAAGCCATCCGGGGTTTCTGCGGATCGACGGACACCAAACGTCCTTTGAGTTTCCTCAGATTGTTCCTTGGGATCAGGAGGCCCCGTGGGATGTTCTTGCGGTAACGATAGACCTAATGCCTTATGTAGACTATCTGTATGACGGTCACACTACCTTCAATTTGATCGGTGGAAGTACCGATGTGATTGTCATAGACTACATGAAACTCTCAATCGACGGATCTGTCGTACCGTTACCCGGTGCCGTTCTCCTCGGCACCCTCGGCCTCAGCCTTGCCGGTTGGAAGCTGCGGAGACCTTAAGAGTTGTACGAGTTCATCGCCCCAATACCCGCTCACAACGTCACCGTCCTTGCCCCCAATCAGACGTCAGAGCGACTGTTCTCAAGGTCCTTTGAAGTTAGCCATCCAAGGTGCCTCGGTCTCCCAGTTGGGAAGGAGAGCCGTTGTACTGAAATTCCTTGCCCATCTCAGGCGCCAGAGTTCCTTGAGCCAGATCTTTCTGGCCGAATAATCCAGAAAGATACCGTTTATGCCCTGTTGATGCCTGTTTATGCAGAAACGGTTCATCGAATTGGTGTGGCCCGTCACCCTGTGACCGTCATATTGCGGCGGGGGATCGTCATTCTCGGGTCCGCCGCACCAGTACCAGCAGTCCAGGAACAGCGGTATGTTAGCGCCAACTCTTACGTTGACAGTGCCCCAGTAGTGTTTGGCGGCCTGGCCGTAGAGCGGGTCTTCGGCGGCCACATAAACCCAGTGGTTGATTCCATAGCTACCCCAGGTCCCGGCCGGTTCGTACTCGCCGGCAGGTCGCGAGCCGGTCACGCCCATCTTGCCCCAGGACGTAAATGCATCGCCACCTATTTCAAGCCCGCCGCTGACCGAGTTGGGGAAATCCGGGACCTTGATCTTTGTCGCCATCGGGCAGATGCGCATCTTCTCGTCGCGATAATAATACTCGTACAGCACATTTATCCAGCGTCCCGAGCCGCTGGTGCGCTTTGGAAAGAAACCATTATTGTCGTCTGTGTACAATGCAAATATGGAGCCCCATTGTTTCAGGTTGGACTGACAGATAACGGTCTTCGCCTGTTCTTTCACCCGCTGCAACGCCGGCATCAATATCGCCATCAGCAACGCTATTATCGCAATGACTACGAGAAGCTCTATCAACGTGAATGCGCGAAGGTCTCTCATGTTGTCTCCTCAATTAAGGATATTCCAGCATTGTAAACTTGGATTTCCCATAGACTTCAAGGCCGGTACTCCTGCACGCTACAACCTTGATAATACCACAATCCGCAATTTGATTTCAACTCCTCTCTCTAATAACAGTGAGAACACATGCACGAAACAATGGACGTCGCGACGCTCGGTGACAGCCTAAGTAGAAGACGTGCAGCGAGTACCTCATCCGCAGCAGAAGAAGCAGAAGTGTCTGACAATGATGGACTTGCGCAATCCGGACATCGCGACTTGTAGGTGGGCTTGGGGTTTGTGGCGACGATCTACTCACGGAGAACTGATACAAGTGCCAATGCACATCTCAAAAAAAGTGAGAAAAATGCGTCTTTTTTCCATTTTCTGCCTGCGTTTTGTCTCTGGCAAACGCTTGTATTATAAAAGGACGTTTGTTCTCCACTGCCGAGTGGAACCTGGGGACTACTGAAAGAAATGCTGTGTTATGGACATTTCTTGTATCTGTCGGCCTTGACCTTAGTCTCATTTCTTCAGAAGAAATTCATACTCAGGCTCCAGAAAATAGCCTGGCTTCTTGTTGCCAAGAATGCCTCGCTTACGGAGCCCTGAAAGACTACTCTTGAACTTGAAGTTGTAAGGACGACCAGCCTTTTTGGCAAGCTTCTCTCCGGTCAGAGCCTCATTCCCTATAGCCTCAATTATGTCTTGCTCTGCATCATCCAAGCCATGTTCTGCATCATTCAGCGTCAGCGTGTCATTACCTGTATTCTTCGCAATACGCTCCAACATCAGGACAAAGTCTCGTGCAAGTCTTAGAAGGTTTACATCTTCGATGCGGGCTGCATAGGCGTCTTCTTGTTTTAGAATATCAACCTGCGATGCTTTCCTCAGAAGCTCTTGGAGTTTAACGTGAATCACTCGTACTGCTTCTGGCATTCCAGCGGATAAGTCCATTAAGACAACGTTAGCCTGTGGCTCAACAAACCGGATAAGCTGAATGTATCGGGTAAAATCCTTTATAGCACGAGGCATGTCACCTTCTCGCCACTTCTTCAGTCTGTTTATTAGTCGTTCTATTTCTGCAATGTGTTCCGAAGTTAATGTCATAGAATTCCCTCTGGTGTCCGTTGGTCAATTCTTCACAGCCAACCTGTCCTCAATACACTGCTTGCATTTACGAGCTTTATATTCCAACGTTGCCAGCAAAGGCTTTAGCTCCTGATCCTCAGTCTCGTATGTAGCTTTCATCAGGTGAGTAATAATCACATAGAGCCGATTAAGTTCGCCGAGGGTAGCTACGAGACTTGTTGGTAGCTTCGTATGAGCATTTCTTACATCCTCTGGTTAAGCCGTCCCTCTTTGAGTTGTCCCTGTAGAAGTCACTCTCCTTTTTCCACCTTCTGCATTTGTTGCATAGCTTCTTCCAGACCCCATTAACGAGCCGGTGACTATCCTCATTTCGGATAATTGTTCTCCCAGATTTCTTGATCTGCTCGTAACGCTTGCGGCAGTATTTACTCTCGCATTCTTTGCACTGCCACTGTAACCCGTCTTTAGACCTGCGGCTTCTGCAATACTTATTTTCGCCTTTCCACTTCCTGCAACGACAGCACAGTTTCTCTTTGACCCCACGAAATGTCCGATGGCTCTCTTCATATTTCAAAACCTCTTTTACGTGCTTCCTGTCTTTTCTATAACGCTTTCGTTCGTAGTCTCTACCACAGTCTCCGCACTGAAAGCTCAAACCGTCTTTTGCGGCACGATCTTTGTGAAACTCACTTTCTTCTTTCCATTGCTTGCACTTGGTACAGAATTTTTGCTTCACGCCCTTGACTGTGCGGTGCGTTTCTTCATACCCGTAGCGTTTCTTTGTCATTGTCTCTCAATTCTTCACAGCCAGCCGTCTCTTCTCACGAACTGTACTCAAACATTTCCTGCACCATGCCGCTAATCCGTCTTTGCTGCGACGGTTTCTGTAGAACTGACTCTCAGCTTTCCATTTTCTGCACTTGAGGCATAACTTCTCTTTGGAGCCCTTCACAACTCGGTGACGCTCATCATATCTGAAGCTTTTCCTTAGCCCCAATTTGTGTATTCTCCCCTGTATCGCCGGTAACGATCTTCCAATTTGCTCGGCTGTTTGCTCTGCCGTCTTGCTTGGATATAGCCTCTTCAGCAGATCCAGTTCCCCCTTCGACCAAACGCGGGGTCCTTCCGTAAGCCCCATTCTGTACGCTTTGGCTGTTACCGCCCCAACAGTCCGTCCAAGTTTATCGGCTATGCTTTGTGCATTCTCATCTCGGTAGAGTCTTTGGAGTAGTCTGATTTCGTTGGCTGACCATAAGAGACGATTGTCCCTCGTCTTAATACCCATTTTGTATGCCTT
>JADHXR010000046.1 GCA_016782865.1 Phycisphaerae bacterium | reverse complement strand
CTGCTTTTGTTCCAGCCAGTGACAACATAAAACGTTTGGCACAATTGGATATTAGCTCGAGTACGGTTCGCCAAATAGTGGAACAGCAAGGTCGTACATTAGTGACTCTCCTGCGTAAAGGACAGGCCGGCCCTGATTTTACATCGAAGGACTGTACCAACAGCATGGTCATTGTGGGTTCGGACGGAGTGATGGTCCCGATGGTCACAGAAGATCAAAAACGAAAACGCCGACAAACCGAAGCAAAAAAACGCATTAAAGAAAACCGCAAGAGCACGGCCAGAGCGGCTCGCCCACGCAAAGGCAGTGATGGCGAGTATAAAGAGTTTAAGCTCGTTACATTTTATGATGAGGATAAAAGCCATCAGTATGTTGCAGGTACAAGCGGTAATCATGAAGTGGCTGGCCGTATGATGCGTCAAATTGGTCGCCAAGTGGAGCTTTCTCAAGCCCAGATCAAGTATTCCGTCAGTGACGGAGCTCCCTGGATACTCAATCAACTCAACACTCAGTTACCTATGCTTAATGACAACGTGCTTGATTTTTATCACCTTCGCGACAACGTTACTAAAACCAGTCATGCTCTTTTTGGCCAAGACAGTCAAGAGGCAGTGTCCTGGAAAGCCAAGATGATGGAGACAGTAAAAACCCAGGGGTCCTTGGTTATGCTTGACCGTCTGGGTGAATACATCACAGGCGTACCAGATGACGGTGGTCAAACGGAATTACAGGAGTTACGCGACTATATCGCCAAGCGTATTTCCATGACGGATTACCCCTCATTCATCCAGCAAGGCTATGATATAGGCTCTGGGCCTACGGAGTCGTTCTGCGGCTGCCTTACCAAGCGACTTAAAGGTGCTGGAATGAGGTGGGACAAAGACAATGCTGAAGCCGTAATGGCATTGGCGGGCCTCTATTCCAGTCATTTGTGGAACAAATACTGGAATATAAACAATGTGGCCGCATAATTCGCCAGGAATAATTCTCACACACTGCTTTGACAGGCAAGAGATTTTTCTCTTGCATTGATTCCTGAGTAGCCTAAGATGCGCTTTGCGCAGACCATCATTTTGCCGATACAGTTGGAGAAGTGAAGGTGAGCGTGAGCCGCTTGATTTTGCAGGCATGATGTGGTTAAATAGATGAAAGCGTCATCATATTCTAATAGCTCCTTTTGGAAGGACAGCAAGATGAAAGGAAATGCAAATCACCTTAGATGGCTGTCGATCGTGCTGCTTCTGTTGGTCACGGCATCGGCTTCTACGGCTGGCCCCCGGGATGACTTGTGGAAACAGGTGGACGAAGCGGTCAACAAGGGATTGCCCAGGACCGCCATTGCAATTCTAGATGAGATCACCCCCGGGGCTCTACAGGATCAGGCGTATGCCGAGGCCACCAAAGCCATCTGTTTGAAGATCGCCCTGGAGGGCCAGATCCAGGGGGGCAAGCTCGAAGAAATGATTGTCCCCCTCGAAGCTCAGATTGCCGAGGCCCCCGAGGCCATGAAGCCGGTAATGGAGGCAATCCTGGCCCACTGGTATTGGCGGTATTTCCAGCAGAACAACTGGCGCTTCGTGGGGCGAACCCAGACAGCCGAGCCACCGGGAGCGGACATCACGACCTGGGACCTGCCCCGTATCCTGGCGGAGATCGACCTGCATTTCACGTTGTCTCTGGAGGCAGAGGAGGAGCTTAAGGCTATTGGTATCGAGCAGTACGACGATCTGTTAGAAAGAGGAAGCGTGCCGGACAGCTACCGGCCGACACTTTATGACTTCCTGGCTCACGAGGCCTTATCGTTCTACAGTGCGGGCGAACAGGCCGGCGCCGAATCCATGGATTCTTTCGAGATCATGGCTGACAGCCCGATATTCGCACCCATGGCCGAGTTTCTCGCGTGGCAACCCGAGACGACGGACGCAGATTCGCCCAAGCTAAAGGCCATCGGCCTGTATCAGGCTCTACTGGCCTTTCATCAAGACGATTCCGACAAGACCGCATTCATCGACGCGGATTTGCACCGGCTCATGTTCGGCTACAACCATGCGCTGGGGCCCGAAAAGGCGGCCCTGTACGCGGCGGCCCTGGAGCGGTTCGCAGACCGATGGTCGAACCACAACATCGCCGCCAGGGCGCTGTACGAGTGGGCCAGAGTTGTGCACGCCGAAGGAGACTATCTTCAGGCACACGCGCTGGCCAGCCGGGGATGGCAGACGTATGCCGGCACCGTCGGCGGCGCATCGTGTTACAACCTGATCCAGCAAATCGAGGCTCGGTCTGCGACGATCCAAACCGAGCGGGTATGGAACGATCCGCTGGGGGATATTCAGGTTGCTTATCGCAATGTGACCCGAGTCTTCTTCAGAGCTGTGCCCCTTGCGGTCGACGACGCAATTCAAACAACCTGGAGGTATGTCAACGACGACGAGTTAAACACCCTGCTCAAGATTCAACCGGTACTCGAATGGAGTGCGGACCTGCCCGCTACTACTGATTATCAGCAGCGCACCGAGATACTGCCAGCCCCTGAAGGCCTTGAAAAAGGCTTTTACTTCATCATCGCCAGTCACGATCCTTCATTTGAGAAGAGCGACAACAAGGTCAGCGTGGCGCCCGTCTGGGTCAGCAACCTGGCGCTGGTGGTGCGCAGTGGTAATCGGGACGGCTCGGTCGAGGGATTTGTGCTTGATGCCGGGAGCGGCGATCCCCTTGCCAACGCGACGGTCACTCGCTGGACGTACAACAACACCAGCCGGATATACCACCCGGACGGTCAGACAAGCTCCGACGAGAACGGACTGTTCAACTTCTCATATCGTACGGGTCAGGATTCATTCCTGATTGTTGCCGAATACAAAGGTCAAGTGCTGTCCAGTTGGAATACGTATCGGGCTACCACCCCGCCAAGCGATCCGGCAGCGCAAGAACGCACAGTCTTCTTCACCGACCGGTCGCTCTACCGTCCGGGCCAGACTGTCCACTTCAAGGGCATCTGTATACGCACGGACTATGTTGGCGACAGCTACGAGACCCTCGCCGGCCGGACGTTAACAGTCGTGTTCCGAGATACGAATGGGCAGGAGATTGCGCGCCAAGAGCACCGGTGCAATGACTATGGCGCTTTCAGCGGACACGTCACGGCCCCCCGCGACCGCCTGATGGGCCAGATGTCTCTTCACGCACAGGACGGCCCCTGGGGATCGGCATACTTCAACGTGGAGGAATACAAGAGGCCCAAGTTCCGGGTGCAGATCAACGCGCCCGACGAGGCGCCCAGGCTCGAAGCCGAGGTTGTGGTTCCGGGCAAGGCAACTGCATACACCGGCGCAGCCATCGGCGGAGCCAAAGTCAATTGGCGCGTTGTGCGGCAGGTGCGATTTCCCATCTGGTGCTGGTGGGCCCGCTGGAGCTACCCTTCCGCGACCGAGCAAGTCATCGCCTACGGCACCGCAGTCACAGAAGCCAATGGCTCGTTTTCGATTCCTTTCAGGGCCAAGCCCGATCTGTCCATCCTGCCCGAAGACGAGCCGATATTTGCATACCGGGTCCACGCAGATGTGACTGACACTACGGGCGAAACCCGCTCGGATGAGCACACAGTCCGCGCTGGCTATACCGCACTGAAGGCCACCATCCATGCGCATGCGTGGCAAACGCCCGATGAGCCGGTGGAACTGGCTGTCACGACAGAATCAATTGACGGCCAGGCCGAGCCTGCCGCGGGCACTGTCCAGGTCTATACGTTGAAGCCGCCGGAAAAAGTCCTCCGTGCCAACCCCGTATCGACGGGACCGGAGGCCGACCCATCCGATCCGAATACGTGGGAACTGGCCGAACTGGTCGGCGAACATTCTTTCCAGACCGATGCCCAGGGCCTGGTCGTGATCCCTCTCGTACTTCAAGCCGGCGCTCATCGCGCCATCCTGGAGACTCAAGACCGTTTCGGCAAGGCGGTCGCAGCGCGACATACTATTCATGTGGTGGATCCTCAGGCCGAACACTTTAACGTGCGTGTAGCCAATCACTTTGCCGCACCCAAGTGGTCCTTTGAGCCGGGCGAACCGTTCATGGCTCTGTGGGGCACGGGATACGACACCGGTCGGGCCTATGTGGAGCTGGAGTGCCGGGGTGAACTCTTGCGAGCGTGGTGGACGGACCCGAACCGGACCCAGGAGGTCATCGAACAGGAGGTCACCGAGTACATGCGCGGCGGATTCACGTTGCGTGTTACCTATGTGCGCGAGAACCGCGCGTATCTGAACGAGCGGATCGTGGACGTGCCCTGGACCAACAAGCAACTGACCGTTCAGTGGGAGCGTTTCAGGTCTCTGCTCGAGCCCGGACAGGAGGAAGTCTGGACCGCCGTGATCACGGGACCGGATGCGAGCAGAGCGGTCGCCGAGATGGTGGCGGGCATGTACGACGCGTCGCTGGATCAATACCTGCAACACTATTGGACCCAGAGCTTCAGCGGTTTTCGCCGCGAGTCGCCAATGGTCCACAGTCGATTCGAGAACAACACGCTTTGGTTCAGCACCGTTTTTCATGACTGGAATGTAGATTACGTCTCTGCGCCTTTCTTCTATCGCCATTTCCCTGATGAAATTGTCTATCCGTATATTGGCGGCGGTGGTCCTTACGCTGGCGGCGGCGCTCCGCCGCCCAGCGGCCGTGGTGGCGATACACCGCCATTTAGTGGTGGTGACGATGAGACTAATTCTTCTTACTCAGGCGATGATAAAGGGCAGGAGGATGAGGTCGCTTCGGAATCGGGTCCGGACCTCGACAAGGTCTCTGCGCGCAAGAACCTCGACGAGACGGCGTTCTTCTTCCCGCACCTTGTCTCCGATGCAAGCGGTGTGGTCAGGATCGAGTTTACCATACCGCAGGCCCTGACCGAGTGGCGGTTCCTGGGCTTCGCCCACGACAACCAACTGCGCAGCGGCTTCTTGACGGACACGACCGTCACGGCCAAGGACCTTATGGTCCAGCCCAATCCGCCGCGGTTCGTGCGCGAAGGGGACGTCATCGAGTTCACGGTCAAGGTCAGCAACCAGTCCGCTGCCCGCCAGACGGGCAAGGTGAGCCTGACGCTGGCCGATGCACGCACGCTGGAATCGCGTGACGAGGCGTTGGGCAATCTGTCGCCTGAGCAGATTTTCGACGTGCCCAGCCAGGAGTCCCGCACCTACTCGTGGCGGCTAACCGTGCCCGATGACTGTGATTTCCTCACGTACAAGGCCGTTGGCGCCACGAGCCGGCTCAGTGACGGCGAGGAGGGATACCTGCCCGTATTGAGCCGACGGATTCTGGTGACCGAATCGTTGCCCTTGCCCATACGGGGCCCGCAGACGAAGGAATTCGAATTCACCAAGCTACTCGACTCAGGCCAGTCACAGACTCTGCGCCATCAGAGTCTCACCGTACAGATGGTGTCGGAGCCCGCATGGTATGCTGTAATGGCCCTGCCCTACCTGATGGAATACCCATACGAATGCAGCGAGCAGATTTTCAACCGGCTCTACGCCAACCGCCTGGCCTCTCACATCGCCGGCGCAGACCCCAAGATTCGGCGCATATTCGATCAGTGGAAGGCCACGCCGTCCCTCGACAGTCCTCTCGAAAAGAACGAAGACCTCAAGAGTGTGACCCTGGAGGAAACTCCCTGGGTCAGGCAGGCTATGGCCGAGTCTCAGGCGCGCAGAAACGTGGGAATCCTGTTCGACGAGAACCGGCTCGCCGACGAAACCTCGCGCGCCTTGTTCAAACTCAAGCAGATGCAACTGGACAGCGGTCTCTGGCCCTGGTTCCCGGGCTGCCCCGGCAACAGATATATCACGCTCTATATCACCACAGGATTTGGACGGCTGCGCCACCTGGGGGTAAGCGGGATGGATGTTAGCCCCGCGGTAAAGGCTCTGGGCGAGATGGACAGATGGATGGACGAGCAATACCGGTGGATCCTGGAACACGGCGACAGAGACCAGAGCCACCTTAGCTCCACGATCGCGCTCTATCTGTACGGGCGCAGCTTCTTCTTGTCCGACAAGCCCGTGGACGCCGAATACAGGGGAGCCCTCGACTACTGGCTCGACCAAGCCCGCCAATACTGGCTCGATCTGTGGCGCCAATCGCAGGCGCATCTGGCCATTGCCCTCAAACGTTTCGGTGATTTGCAGGTCCCCGGTGAGATTATGCAGTCCATCGGGGAGCACAGCGTCACCGATGCCGAACTCGGCATGTACTGGCGGGACCTCGAACGCAGTTGGTGGTGGTATCGCGCGCCCATCGAGACCCAGGCCCTGATGATCGAGGCTTTTGATGAGGTCTCGGGCGACGCCCAGGCGGTCGAGGATTGCCGAGTTTGGCTGCTAAAGCAGAAACAGACCCAGGATTGGAAAACCACCAAGGCCACGGCCGATGCGATCTATGGATTGCTCCTGAGAGGCACCGATTTTCTCGCCTCCGATGCCCTGGTCGAAGTGGCGCTTGGGGGTCAATGGATCGAGCCCCAAGACGTCGAGGCCGGCACCGGATTCTACGAAGAGCGTTTCATCCGCAGCGAGATCGAGCCGGCCATGGGCCAAATCACGGTCAAGAAGATCGACGACGGCGTCAGTTGGGGCAGCGTGCACTGGCAATACCTCGAGGATATGAGCAAGGTCACCCCCTATGAAGGCACGCCGCTGCAACTCAAGAAGGCCCTGTTCGTCAAGAACATGACCGCCGAGGGCCAGGTTCTGCACCCGATCCAGGGGCCGCTCGCCGTCGGCGACGAGCTGGTCGTGCGAATCGAACTGCGCGTGGATCGTGACATGGAATACGTCCATCTAAAAGACCAGCGGCCCAGCGGAACCGAGCCGGTCAACGTTCTCAGCCGATACAGGTACCAGGACGGCCTGGCCTATTACGAGAGTACGCGTGACACCGCCACGCACTTTTTCATGGACTATCTGCCCAAGGGCGTGTATGTTTTTGAGTACAGCACCCGTATCCAGCACAAGGGCCAATACCAAACAGGCATTGCCGCCATCGGGTGCATGTACGCCCCGGAGTTCAACAGTCATTCGGAGAGTTTTGATCTGGACGTCAGGTAAGCTAGCGTCGCTTCGGCAGTTTTGCGCAATGGGCTCGCCGGTTGTGGGCTGCGGCATTGTCCAGCGCGCGGTCATGTGGTACCATCACTGCGCCGGTTGCCAATTTATCTGGCTTACAGTGACGAAATGACAGATATCCCGGAACAGATTGTGCGTGAATTCATCGAAGCAAGCCACGACGTGGCAGCTCGGGGGCTCGTGCGTTGCAGCAGCGGTAACATGTCTCTGCGACTGGATTCGGATCGGATGCTCATCACGACGTCGCGCAGTTGG
Organism: Phycisphaerae bacterium; assembly: GCA_016782865.1. Lineage (GTDB taxonomy): Bacteria > Planctomycetota > Phycisphaerae > Sedimentisphaerales > Anaerobacaceae > SG8-4. The sequence continues at coordinate 38,927 of JADHXR010000046.1, read as the reverse complement.
ATGGAAGATCTGTCCGTTGACGATATCTGTGTGTGCCGAATCTCTGACCGAAGCGCCATGGATAAGAAAAAGCCGAGTGTCGAAATGGGGTTTCACGCCGGCATCCTGCGCAGTCGACCTGAGGTCAACGTGGTGCTGCATTTTCAGACGCCTTGTGCAACCGCTTTGGCGTCTCGACAGATAGAGAATGTGGACTATTTCGTAATTCCAGAGGTGCCGTTCTACATTGGACATGTGGCGCGGGTCGGCTACAGGCAGCCTGGCTCGGAGATTCTGGCCAAGGCTGTAACCGATGCCATGCGCACGCATGATATGGTGACCATAGCCAACCACGGGCAGGTGACCGTAGCAGACAATTTTGCTCATGCGATCCAAAATGCCTCATTTTTCGAGCTGGCCTGCGAGATCATAGTGCATGGCTCAGATGAGCTCATTCGGTTGTCTCCCGAGGCCGCACAGCACTTGCTTGACTTGAGAGGCAAAACAGAACAGAGAAATATCTGATTAAGAAAGTGGAGAAACGCTATATTTGACCTCAAGAGATGCCGGCGCCAACCCGCGATACACCGAATACCCGAATGCCGAGCACAACTGCCGGGAGAAGGCGTACGTCGCACCCGAGTTGCCGGACTGGCTGTTCTCGTAATCGCTGTCGAAGCGCCCGCGATGATCATATCGATGCGTCAGAATTGGAAGGCGAATGAATAGAGTTTTGCGTTTCTCAGTTGGAATTCGATGCGATGCCAGGTGACGGTATTATGACTCCAGGCCAATTCAGTGTGGGTGCGGTCGGAGTCGGAATTGTAGATGGCGGGCAGACCTATATAGACGCCGGCGTAGTAGAATACGGGCATCGCATAGGTTTGCAGATGGTTTTCGATGCCTTCGAGCACGACCTCGACCTTGGTCCACTTCAGGAAGTCCTTGCTCGATATCCTCGCAACCTGGCGCCCGCGAGGTTTTGCCCATGTCCGCGTGATGCCGACGTACTCGCCGAGTGTCGGAGCCCAGAAGGCATTGTTGTGCGTATCACCGCGGACATCGGCTTCGGGACATTCTATGGCGTCGCTCCAATGAATTCCGTCGGGCGAGAAGCCTACGGATATCATTTTGTCTTTGAAGAAGGCTTTGTAGCGGCGTTTCGGGTCGGGATCGCGCGGATCCTTGAAGATACCTGAGACGTGCGGGCCTCGCCGGAGGAGATTGTTTTCCTTGCTGGCGTCGAACTCGACGACGCCGAGGCTCGGCTTTTCCCACCGGATACCATCGCGCGAGACCGCATAGCAGATTTCCATTTCTCTTCGACGGCCCGTATGCTTGCCCTGATACTTGAACTTGCCGCCGTTGACGCGATCCTTTTTGGGTGTATTGGTTGTGCTTTCGTCGATATTCTGTTTCACATATTAACACGAAACTTCTAACGTCTCAATTCCAGCCGATGTTTGCGTCCCAAACCTCCACAGCAATTCAGCCCGCCCGCTGTCCTCTCTCACGGCCTATCATCATTATCAAGCACAACTCGTCGAAGAATATACCATACCCCTTGAATTCCCCCGAAAGGACCTCAATGAGAGGGAGAAATGAGTAAGGCGGATTTCCTATCTCCCGGAATTTTCCAGAGTTCGGGCGGTGAACCGATGATAGTGTACAAGGCAATACGAGGAAGTAATGGGCCGGATTGGATTCGAACCAATGTAGGCTTACGCCAGCGGGTTTACAGCCCACTCCCTTTAACCACTCGGGCACCGACCCCTATTTCGTCAATCGTTGCTTATCTAATGCAAAGCGGACATATTAAAACACCGAGTCGGTCTGTTGTCAACGGTCAAAGACAATAATTCAAAGCGAACGGAATTCTCCCCCGGCTGCCCGATACCTTGAGCCCACAAAACACGCCCAAAGAACAACCCAAAAACGCCCCAAAGTCAATTTGAAAAGCCTCACGTCTCCCCCTGCGCGGCAAAAAGACCGGGAAACTTCCCGGCAGACGGACCCACGTTTGGTAGTATGTCCCTTGTGGGGGGTAGCAGACAAAAGAGCTGGCGAGACGGGGAATCGCTGGATGGATGGCAGTGAGCCAATAATCCTGAGTTCAACAGTGCCTCTGATATTCTGGGCGTGTCCAGTGGACGCCGGACACCTCACGTTGCCCGCTAATTTTTCTCATAAGACTGTACGTTAGAGGCGAAATCTTGTACGCTGTTCCTATATTGCTAACAAAGAGTGTTGTGTATTGTTATGCTATATCGCAAAAAGCAAATGTAACGGTGCTACGGTAAATGATAGAGAAAGATTTTGACATACCGTTCATCGCAGATATAGCACTCCGCGAGAAGCAGATTCAGCAGAACTACCGCCCGGTGATCGCCGTTCACAAATGGTTTGCTCGCGTTGAAATCTCTCGACATTTTCTCAGTTCACGGCTTTCCGGTGGGGCTGATTCAGTGCGAGTCGAACTTCCTCGGGCTAATGGAACCGGGCCGGAACATCTGCGTAGGTAGCGGGGGATAGGCGAACATTATCGAGAAGTTCAAGAAGGCAAAATCTTATTGTGACCACCCTTTTGAAGTCAGGCATCAAGGACGAGCGAAGAGAATAATCCCCATAAATGGTGAGTGGATCGGCGATTGCTTGAACGGCGATGATTCCCAACCTATGAAAGTTGTCGAGATCTCATGCCAAGACGCCGCGTCTGCCGAGTTGCCGGATGGTTCTCTGGACGCTGTCCTAACCGATCCCCCTTACTTCGGCAACATCCAATACGCGGAGCTTATGGATTTCTGCTACATCTGGCTCAGGAAGGTGGTCGGACAAGGGGCCTATGCATTCCATGGAGATTCCACACGCACACCTAATGAATTGACCGGCAACGTGGACATGGGCCGAGGACTGGAGCATTTCACAGGAGGACTCTCTGCTGTGTTTCAACGAATGTCGAAGGCACTAAAACCCGGAGCCCCAATGGCATTCACCTATCACCACAATGATATCGAAGCTTACTATCCGGTGGCGGTAGCTATCCTTGATGCGGGTCTGAACTGTTCGGCGTCACTTCCATGTCCGGCTGAAATGGGAGCATCAATCCATATACATGGGACAGGGTCGTCCATCATCGACACTGTGTTTGTCTGCCGGACAACAGGAATCATGCAGCGAAAGTGGCTGGCGAATTCTCCAGAGGAACTCGCCCGGGTCGTGGAAGAAGACCTGGGCCATCTCAGGGCCGGAAATGTCAAGCCGACTCCTGGTGACATAAGATGTATTACGTATGGCCATCTTATCCGAGTTGCAATCTGGTCTCTGCGCCCTGAGTGGAATAAGAATGAAGCAACAGCCTCACGGATTGGGAAAGTCGCAGATTGGCTCGCACGCTTCGGAGGATGGACCGAAGTCGAAAAGTGCATAGAGCACGACCGAACAGAAACACCAAAAGATCTGCCCCTTTCCACTGTGCCTGCGAGCGTTGTAGATCATGGAGCCAAATATGCCGAGGTTTCCCTTTGAAGTTCCCATAGATGATATCCTCCGGGACCCGGAGAGCTATGTTGAAGCTGTGTTCTCATTGCCTGTATCGGTGGCCGGGGTTTCGGCGTCCGCCGGGAAGACATGAAGAAAATGATTCTTGCGACCAGGGGGAAAGTGTTCACCGCAAAATGCCTTGATCGCCTTGTGGAATGCACGCGTTTGAAGGAATTCAAACCATCCACTGAATGAGCGGGGTGAATTGTTGGAATTGAATTCAGTCTTTGGCTTATCGAACAACCTTTGACCGCGAGTAAGAGCCGATTGAGAAAACTTTAAGAACCTCCCCGCCAATTGGTTGCATTGCCGGTGCCGATTTTGTTATGATGGGTTGAATAAGCTCAGAAGTGAAACGTGTTGGCTACAGAAGAGCTTTCTGCAAAAAAACTAAGGGGTCCATCATGCGCAGGGGAAGAGGCTTTACGCTGATAGAATTGCTGGTGGTGATCGCCATTATCGCACTGCTGATGGCTATCCTTATGCCTACTCTGAGGGCTGCGAAAGACCAGGCTAGGAAGACCGTCTGCACCGGGCATATCAAAGGGCTCGTGCTTTCGGTGCGGATGTATGTCGACGACTACGACGGAAAGACACACAACTCGCCCAATAACGGGCTCTGGGACAATGCGCATCTGAATCAGGCGGTAGTGAAAGACTACGGGCCGAATGACAACCTGGCCTATTGGGGGATCGCGTACTTTCCGTACTCGAAGAACAAGAAGATCTTCCGCTGCCCCAGCACCAAACGTGTGGATGACTGGCCCGAGTGGGGTTCGCCCTGGGGGCTGCCCGCGCAGCAATACTTCAAATATTGCTCGTACGGCATTAACGGGTACATAACGGACAAAAAAGTCGACTTCGAATTCAAACGTCACAGCGAAGTGATTGCATTTCAGGACCATATCGAGCAGAAGCTCGACGACAACGGAGATATGTTTCACATCCGGCCCGGCGAAAATATCAATCTGCCGCAGTGGCGCAACGGCGGAACACTGGGTAACTTTCCCGAGGCGATCCATGAGTGTTTTCGCCACCGCGGCGTGTCGATGACCGTCTGGCTCGACGGCCACGTGACCGAGATAGAAGAAACCACCGGCGAAGACATACTCCGCAAATGGTACATTGGCAAGGAAGAGTGAGAGATTCTCGATTGCCAATTGCCGATTTTTAAATCGCAAATCGCAAATCGTCAATCAGTTTACCGCGTTCTGTGGTTCGCCTGCGACGAAAGCGGCAGCGTTCTCGACAGATGCGTTGAGCAGCCTCTCTCTGGCGGCACGGGTGGCCCAGGCGATGTGTGGAGTGACATAACAATTGCGGGCCTTCAGTAGCGGATTCTGATCGTCCGGCGGCTCGATGGCCAGAACATCGAGACCGGCGCCGGCGATTATCCCGTTGTCGAGCGCTTCGGCCAGGGCCCGTTCGTCGATCAGCGGTCCCCGGCTCGTGTTGATCAGAAAGGCGTTTCTCTTCATCAGAGCAAGATTCTGCTCGTTGACGATATTTCCCGTCTGAGGCGTCAGCGGACAATGGAGGCTGACCACGTCGGCACGCCGAAAGAGACCATCCAACGTCACCATCTCGCAACCTTCGGGCATTTGCCCCGGCGCTGTCACGTCATAAGCGATGACCTTCATACCAAACGCCCGCGCGAGCCTTGCCGTCGCCCGGCCGATTCGCCCGAATCCGATGATACCCATTGTCTTTGAGGCAAGCTCGATTAGCGGCGTATCCCAATAACAGAAATCCCGCTCCGAGCACCACCGGCCGTCGCTTACGGTCTTCGCGTGGTGGGCAACATTTTGGGTGAAATTGAGCAGATGTGCAAAAACCATCTGCGCAACAGAAACCGTCCCGTAAGTGGGGACATTCGTGACGGTGACGCCCCGCCGGCGTGCCGCGTCGACATCGACAATGTTGTACCCGGTTGCTGTCACGCCGATATATTTTAGCTTGGCAAGACGGCCTATCGTATCGGCCGACAGCACGACCTTGTTGGTCAGGATAATCTCGGCGTTCTCGGCGCGGCCGATGACCTCATCGGGAGCCGACCGGTCGTAGATGGTACACTCACCAAGCTCTTCGAGACCTTTCCAGGAAAGATCCCCGGGGTTGAGCGTGAAACCGTCCAGTACTACGATCTTCATAATTAAGAAATCAAAGTGCAAAACACAACAAGATTGACGAATTAACCGCCGAGATCGCGGAGATCGCAGAGAAATAATTAAAGTAAGGACTCTCTCCGGTCTCTGCGTGCTCTGCGGTAAAACAGAACTGATTTTTGATCTTTACATCTTCTCTTCCACGCTTGCCTGGTCAATCGCCGCTGCGATGCTCGCACCTCGCTGGAACTTTACGCCCTGATCGGCGAGACATTTCTCCAGCGCCGAGAGAAACAGCATGACGTTACTCAGCGTCGATGCCGAACCCATAAGGCCGATGCGCCAGGCCTTGCCCTTGAAGGCTCCAAGTCCGCCGCCGATTTCGATCCCGAATTCGTTGAGCAGTTGTGTCCGGACGGCCGGATCGTCCACGCCGGCCGGGATGGAAACGGCGTTGAGCATCGGAAGCTCGAATCCAGGGTCGGGGATATATTCAATCCCGATGGCGGCAAGGGCGGCCTTGAGGATCTTATGGTTGGCGGCGTGACGGGCCCACCTCTGCTCCAGGCCCTCTTCCTTCATCAGTCTCAGGGCCTCCAGCAGGGCATAGTTCATGTTTATCGGGGCAGTGTGGTGGTACAAACGCTCGCTACCCCAGTACTTTCGGATCATAGATACGTCCAAGTACCAGCTCTGTACCTTGGTCTTGCGATTCTCGATCACATCCAGGGCGTTGTCGCTGAAGGTAATCGGCGCCAGGCCGGGCGGGCACGACAGGCACTTTTGCGTACCGGAGTAGCACGCGTCAATCTTCAGGGCGTCGGCGTTGATATCCATTCCGCCCAGGCTTGTCACCGCATCGACCAAAAGCAATGCGCCGCTGTCGTGGACGATTTTTGAAATCTCTTCGAGCGGTTGACACACCCCCGTCGAGGTCTCGGCATGCACGATTCCGACGACCTTCGCCGGTCTTTTCTTGAGGGCGTCGGCAATCTGCACAGGTTCAAAGGCCTTGCCCCAGTCGATCTCGATTGTCGACGTATCGGCACCGCACCTTTGAGCAACATCGGTCATGCGCATGCCGAAGACGCCGTTAATGCATACGAGCATCGAATCGCCCGGCTCGATAAGATTCACGACCGCGGTCTCCATGCCGGCGCTGCCGGTGCCCGAGACGGCAAACGTCATCTGATTTCTTGTCTGAAAAGTGTATTGGAGCAGTTCGCGCACTTCATTGAGCACGTCTAGGAACGCAGGGTCAAGGTGTCCGATAGTTGGCCGTGACAGCGCCTCCAGAACTCTCGGATCGACGTCGGAAGGTCCCGGTCCCATAAGGACCCGCTTCAATGTGCTGGGTGTGTTCATTTTGCAGTCTCCTACTGGAAGATCAAAGTGCAAAATGTGAAACTTCGGAGCCGCTTCGCGGACTGTTTGACTTTTTCGTCAGAACAGTCTCGCCGAAGGCGATTCCGCAGTTTTGACTCTTGATTTTTGAATTTTGATCTTCGTTCGTTCTTATTGGATTGTCAAAGTCACGTTCCCCAGGTCCCCGCATTCTCCCCTGTAACGGCCCTTGATCTTCGGCCCTTTGGTCTTGTACGCCGGCGCCGCGGTGCCGCTTACGACGACATCCCCGGGCTCCAGCGCCCCGCCAGTCTTTGCCATCTTGTTGGCGAGCCAGAGCAGCGAATTCCAGGGGCTTCCCATAACATTCGTGGCGGGGCTCTCGGCAAGGGTCTGACCGTTTCGCAGCAATTTCAGCGTTACGGCATCGACATCGACTTTCTCGGCAGCGACACCGGGCCCGAGCACGTGAAAGTGCGCGCCGACGCCGGTGGCGATCATGTCCTGAGGCGTTGGTTTGCTCTCGTCTGAGACAAAGCGATAGTCGCCGATATCGAACGCGGCGTGCACCCATTTTACGTAGCCTTTCAACTGCTCGACGTTCCTGACGGGCCTGTCGATCCGCTTGCCTATGGTAAAGGCAATCTCGGTCTCCATGGCGATCTCCACAAAATCGCTCGCCGGCAGCTTTGAGCCGCTGGGCACGCGCTGAAGCCGAAACAGCGGTCCGCTTGCCGGCTCGTCGACGCCGAACTGCTCCTGTGCCGCCTTGCTTGCGTACGCAACTTTGTAGCCGCTTACGTCGCCCAGCCTTTTGCTCAGGCCTTTTGTTAGAACGGCCTGGATCTCGTAGGCCCGCTCAATGGAAAACGAACCGTACGTTTTCGTCAGATATTGGATTTGTGTTTGATTCTCGTGCGCTGCAAGAATCTCGGCGATCATCTGTTCTACTTTGATATTGTCCTTGCCGTACGTTTGCCGACCCGCACCGGCCACTAATAGACCGCTCAGCGCCACCAACGAAATGGTCAAAAAGATGGGTTTTCTCTCTCGTCTCATTCTGTCACCTCCAAGCATAACCGATAGAAACAATGTAACCGGAACCTATAACGCCGACCGCCACACGCAGCCGCTTCTCGATTCTCGATGCCCGATGCTCGATGCACGTCGAGAATCCAGAATCGAGTATCGTGGTGGAGTATACCGCATCCGGTGCCGATAGCAAGAGAACACCTGTGGCAAATGTTGGCAGTGGCGGATTGCAAAATCAGCGTTCTTTGGCTTGATATTGGCCCAATCCGCAAAGTTCTTCTTGATTTGCGCCGGGGAAAATGTTACCATGTACATAGCCTGCAGGTGTGTCGGCCGCGCTGCAGCAGGAATAGAGTCATCCCGCAACATTGTGTTGGTTTTCTGCGCTTGACCCCCTGTGGTGCGTTGGGCCCGCAGCAGCGTCCCGCTGACCCTGCTGGCAGGAAGATCGAGCCCTTAAGCGCTGTAAGAATCAGTGGTTATGTGCTCTTGTCGCGGACTACCTGACGAACTCGTACCTCAAGGGTAGAACGGGGTGCTGTGGGCACGGATTCATTGGCAGGATTTTGGAAAAAACGTTACGTTTTGCGTCTTCAGTGGCACTTAATAACAGTTTAGGTATTGTGCAGTTGCAGTAGTCTTACGAGGAGCCCCATATGGATCAGCAGAGGTATCGTGTTGAACTGATCGAGCGGGCTCGGCGCGGCGATAAGGCAAGCCTCGATGAGTTGGCGACGCTGGCAAGAGAACGCCTGCGAACGTATGTGTACCGTATGACTCAAGAGGACAGCCTGACGCAAGACATAGTACAGGAGACCTTGTTCGAAATGTGCAAAGCATTAGGTAAACTGAAGAACACCGAACGGTTCTGGCCCTGGCTTCACGGCATAGCCACCAACAAGCTGAAGCGTTTTTACAGGACCGAACGAACGCAGCGCAATCTGGCCGCCGCCAGCGCCAAACGAAAGGGCGAGATGGCAGATCGGGTGGATGGGCTTGAGAACCTCGTTAGCGAAGAACTGAAAGGAATCGTCTCGGCGGCGATGAAGAAACTCAGGGTACGGCACAAAGCCGTCCTGGTCATGCGCTGCTACGATGGGATGACGCATTCGGAAATTGCCGAGTCGCTGGGCTGTAGCGAATTCAGCACGCGTATGCTGTTCTTGCGTGCAAAAAGGGCCTTGCAGCGGGAGCTTTCGCGCAACGGCTTTGCCAAAGGCTCTTTGCTGACTGCTCTGGTTGTGTTCGGAAAGATGACGGCCCCGAGCAAGGCCGCGGCGGCACAGGTATCGGTCACAACGGCTGCGACCAAGGTCGGCTTGCTGACCGAGGTAGCCGTGCTGGCGACGACGAAGACGGCGATTGTTTCACTGACAGCAGCCGGAGTGTTGACCGCCGGCACGATAGTGGCGCCGGCGATGCTCCCCAAGGAGAATGTCGGCCCCTTGATGACAAATGCCGCTGTCAGCTTCGGCCTCAACAGTGATGCGACCGAGCAGCATTTGTACTTTTACCCTGAAGGTCCGAACCGCCCCGTGATGCTGCGGGCAAAGTCCGGTGCGGTAGGCGGTGAATCCGCTCGAGAGATACTGCAGGATGGCTCGGCGAACTACGACTACCACGACAATACTCTTGAGATCAACAACCATCGCATGTGGGCCGCCGACCTCAGCGTGCCGACGCTTGCCACCGACGATCCGGCAATGACCGATTTTCTCAAAGAGGTCGTGCCCGGCACAAGAGTTGTCGAGCGTGTAAACGCCAAAGGCAAGGGGCTGCTGGTCGTTGCCTCGCGCAACGAAGCCGAAGATAGCAGGCGGCCTTGGGCGATCCGTCATTACAACGTCCTCGGTGAGGATTACTTCCTGTCCGACTGGCCCACGACGACCGATGTAGTGGACAACCGCGATGCTATGCACAAGCGGGGCTGGACTTACTTTAGGATTCGCGGCCAGGTGAACGGCCGGAAAGTCTTCGGCTCGGGACGAATCCCGTTCTTCTATTTGGCCGGCAAGGAACACAGCCCCTGGCTGAAACTGCAAGTCGGATCTTCTACGATAGTCGACACGTACAGCCAGGCTTACGTATCTCAGGCGCAGGCCGATCCGCCCGGTGCATACCGGGGCGGCAGCTTCTTCGAGGGCCTGGGCCGGCCGTGGATGGGACTGCACACGATCGATACGGTCCGCCGTGACGCGGCTGCACAGGGTGTTTGGTTCAAGACAGAATATCTGCCCGGTGGGCAGTTCGCACAGGTTGAGCTGGATTGTGAAGGTGTCAAGCTCGTATACAAGATCGACCTGAAGACGGATGTTATCGACGAAATCACCTTCTTGACCGACCAGGGCGAGATAGGGAATCTTAAGTTTTCGTATCTGCAATCAATTGAAGGTGTCGGCCGGGAGTTTGCACGTCCAGCCAAACCAGAGAAGCGGACGGCCACAAGAAGCAACCCGGGCCTTATGTGGCTTGTGCAATTGGCGGAGAGTTCAATTTGAGTAAAGATCTTCCCGACCGGCGAATCCAAATGGAGTCGAATTAGATGATACTGCCGGGCACAAGTTGGTTCTGGATTACTGCCGCCATGATAGCAGGGGCGGCAGTCTTCTTGGTGCCCGGTCAGGTTAAGGCTGACTGGGACTATACCTACGACGATTTCAGCACCAAGTGGGCCGAAGGAGACAGCTATCTTCACTCAGTTTTCTGGCCCCAGGGGGCGTTTCCTCCGCAGGAGCCTTATCTGTACTTTCTCGGCACGGGGTCGGAGCGAGAATTGGGATTCGGGGGCCACCACGGTGAGCCGGCCTATCTGGGTTACAGCTTCCCCACCGGTCCACCACAATCGAGCAGAGCTGTCAGTGGAAGCCTACAGATTGACGTGCGGTTCCTGTACGACACCGGCGTGACATCATCTCCATCGGGTTACCTGCTTTACTCGATATCTGCCGACGGCGTCAACTGGTCCGGTTCGGATGAACTGCAGTCGGGAAGCCAAATCATCCCGATCGAGTCGGTCGGGGGTACGTGCCACATCGTCTTTTTCGGCACAGAAGTGCTAATCGACAATCTCCAGGTGCATCTGTCGGCACCGCCTGCCACGATTTACGTGCCGGACGATTTCAGCAACATCCAGGCGGCTATCGATTCTTCGGTTGACGGCGATGTCGTGCAGGTGGCTTCGGGCACGTACAGCAGCTACGGCAACCGGAATATTGATTTCAGGGGCAAGGCAATTACCGTGCAGAGTCAAAATGGGCCCGAACAAACGATTATCGATTGTACGGACCACAGAGGTTTCTACTTCCGTAGCGGAGAAGGTTCGGATTCCGTTCTGCGCGGATTCACCATCGTCGGGGGCCGTGTGCGGGGCTCCGAGATTCCGCCGGACGGTGATAGTTGGAGCTTGAATCCCGCTCATCCCGTCGGGGGCGGCATATTCTGTGAGTTCAGCAGCCCGAGCATTGTCAACTGCGTGATAAGAGATTGTTCAGCAGAACTCGGTGGTGGAATCGCGTCTGTCGGTGGTTCGCCGAAGATTATTGATTGTGTGATCGAGCAGTGTACCGCTGGCGGACTGGGATCAGCCGATTCCGGCGGACACGGGGCCGGCATTGGCCTGATCAGAGGTTCCGAGGCCACGATAATCGATTGCGCAATCCGAGATAACATCGCCTATGTCAACAGTCGCGGAGCAGGCGTATATTGCCGGCAAAGCACGGCATTGTTGGTGAATTGTGATATTTCCTACAACAGCGCGCGAGGCAGTGTCAGCGGCGGCGGTCTCTACTGCGGCGGGTTTGGCGCCGGCGTAGTGCTGGAAAACTGTCTGGTCTCGAACAACATTGCCGGAGCCGGCGGTGGGATCTTCGCAGAGTCGTTCGACCATGTGCGCCTGACAAACTGCACGGTCGCCGGCAACAGACTCTCAGGATCCGAGGCATCGTCAAGCGGCGGCGGGATTCATTCGGTTGGCGGTGACATCGTGATCAGAAACAGCATCGTCTGGGACAATGACGGCACAGCGTTTCTGCTGGCCGATTCGGCTTCAGGGAGTCCCGTTCTCTTCTCGAATATCCAGGGACACTATCCGGGGCAGGGCAACATCGACGCAGACCCATTGTTCGCATCGCCGGCAACGGGAGATTATCACTTGCAGTCGGCCTATGGCCGCTATGATGCACGCTTGGATCGGTGGGTCAAAGACGACAATTACATCTACAGCCCTTGCATCGATGCCGGCGATCCCCAGGATCCGGTTGGCTCAGAGGCCTTTCCGAACAACAGCCGGATCAACATGGGTGCATACGGCGGGACCACCGAGGCGAGCAAGAGTATCGGCCCTCTGATCTTTCACGTCGATCGCGCCGGCGGCAATGACTTCAACACGGGCTTGAGCAGAAGCAATGCATTCGCCACTATTCAACGAGCGGTGAATGAAACCTATACCGGTGACACGGTCATGGTCTGGCCCGGAGTTTATCAGGAGCAGGTCTCGTTCGGAACCAGGGCGATAACGGTTCAGAGTGCCGATGAAGCCGCCGTGGTCAGGGCCCCGTCCGGTTACGCATTTTCCTTTTCTGCCGCCGAGGATTCGAGGAGCGTTCTGCGCAACTTTGTCATCATAGATTGCGGCATAGGGGCTGTTTTCTGTGAAGGCGCCTCGCCTACGCTGGCTAATTTGACGATGGCCGGCAACCAGTTTGGGGTCGTTGGCATCGGGGGGGCAGATCCGAGCATAACCAATTGTATCTTTTGGAACAACGAGGCCGGCGATCTGTCTCAGTGCCGCGCCTACTTCAGCCGCCTCCAACAACTTGGGCCCCTTGACGCCGAGCGCGGCAACATAAGCACGGATCCGTTGTTCGCCGATCCTGACGACCGGGACTACCATTTGCAGTCCAGATATGGCAGGTATTCCCCTGGAAAAGAGACCTGGGTCACCGATCCGCTTACCAGCCCCTGTATCGATGCCGGCGATCCCGGGGTGTACCCCGGGCGCGAGCGGACGCCTCACGGAGGAAGGGTGAACATGGGTGCTTACGGCGGGACGCCGTCTGCGAGCATGAGTGGCTCACAGTCGTGGGACGATGTGAACTTTGCTGTCCGGTCAAATATGATGAATTAGCATCCCCACGCAGGATTCTTCTCGGGAGTGAGCAAGTTATGGCTTGGCTTGGCTGGCACGGATGCGAGGCAGGAGCCGGCAAAGGAGCTTAGAGCTTGTAAGCATTTACAAGCACAGGACTTAGATTGAGTTGAGGGTCAGAAGGTTCGTTCTGTGGCGGAGACTTGGATATTCCGGAAACTAATGCGCGCCAAGGGTCGGCCCGCTGAGGGCTGAAATCGCAAAAAAAAACAGGAAATTAAGGTTGACACAGAATTGAACAGTGCCTATAATAATGCGTGTAGAAGGGTAGCTAATGTCCATGCGCTCAATGAGCACGAAAAATGCAGCCTGCGTACGATCGGAGGAGATCAAGATTCGCATTCGTGACAGAAAAGAGAAGATTGGTGTTGTAGACAGCCGCGGGTTCACTTTGATCGAGTTGCTCGTGGTTATGTCTATCACCTCTATCCTCATGGCCATCCTGGTGCCGGCGTTGGGTAAGGTCAGGCGGCAGGCCCGGTCGATAAAGGGCATGAACAACCAACAGCAGATCACTTCGGCGCTCAACCTTTTCGCCTCGGACAATGATGAAAGATATCCCGAGTCGGTTGCCACGGTCGGATTTGACAGCACCTGGGTTTGGTCGGATCCAACCAAGCTGATCGGCAATGAGAGCCGCACCCCGACTTTGCACAGAGCTATGAGCGAGTACCTGCGCATCTATATACGCGATGCCGACGCCATGTACTGCCCGAGCGCGCCGCACCAGTATAAGTATCTGCAGCAGGCGTGGGATGCCGGCGACGACTGGGACAATCCCGATACTGCTCCTACGACCGATCCGATGGGCGGAACGTATTGCTTCTATTGGAACTACAGGGGTTTTCTTACCGAACGCAATGCCGTTTTCAGAGGACCGTACGGTCCGGCCAGCGGCGGCAGATTCAGCAAGCTGCTCGTAACCGACTATTTCGGCTACGATCACTGGAGGACGCAAGGGGCATACGGCAGTTGCGAGCCGTTCCGCGGAGCAGGCGTCACTCCCGAGACGTGGCTGTTCTCAGCCTACTGGTCCCGGACGAATCCCGCCGAAAGCACTCCCGAATTCAAGCTGCGGGCGGGATACACCGACGGGCACGTAGAAACCTATTCGCCCTCGGATGTCGTACCTATGAGAGTCTCGCTTAGTCGCGATGGCACCGTCCCCTACGCCGAGGGCACGGGCGTCGGCCCCGGCACATTCTTCCTGCCGACAAACGCACTCCACTAGACCCGGATTTCCCAAATAGTCCGTGACAAATGAACAGGATTTTGATAGTATGGAGCCTATGGAGACCACTCAATCCACTTTCGACCATTCTTTATGGGAGAACCTTATGGGTGAAGCACGCAAGGACGCTCTGAGGCTCAATTTTGACCGCAAGCTGAAGCTCGAATTTCATGGGACCAAGGTCACAACCGATGGAGGTTTGCTTGCCTATCGGGAGCTTGATGACGCACTCAGTTTAACCTCGACTGTCGATTCAGAGCTGCGTGACATTCGCATGGGCAAGAACACTCAACACGGTCTTGCCGCTTTACTAAGGCAGTCAATATACAGCAGGCTTGCAGGCTATGAGGACACGAACGACGCAGAGCGGTTGGCCCTTGATCCTGCCATGCGGCATGTTGCAGGCGGTAGAGCCGTGGGACGTTCAGCCGCTTCCACCAGCGTCATGAGCAGATTCGAGACGAAGACACTTGCTCAACCAGAGAATCTCGCGTTCCTGATGAACTTGCCCCGCGTATGGGTAGACAGAGTACACCGGAGAATGTCACTAATGAAGCAGATCATCCTTGACATGGACAGTTCGGTCAGCCCGACCTACGGCAATCAGGAAGGCTCTGCCTACAACGGCTACTTCGAGTGCACCTGTTATCATCCCCTCTTCTGCTTCAATCAGTACGGAGACATGGAAAGAACTCTTCTTCGCAATGGCAATGTTCACAGTGCGGATGACTGGCAGAGCGTTCTGGAGCCGGTCGTTGCCCGTTATCGAGGCTACGATATTTTGCGACTCTTCCGAGGGGATGCAGGCTTCGCCGATCCCCATGTATATCGCTGTCTCGAAGCGGAGGGATACTTCTATGCCATCCGACTAAAGGGCAATCAAATTCTGTACAGCAAGATCGAGCACCTCCTCACTCGGCCCGTAGGGCGTCCGCCGAAGAAACCGATTGCCCTATATCACAGCTTTCGGTATCAGGCAGCCAGTTGGGAAATTCCTCGGCGGGTCGTTGCGAAGATCGAATGGCATGCAGGTGAACTGTTTCCGAGAGTCGGCTTCACTGTGACGAATCTTCGGTGGAAATCCAGCAACGTTGTGAGGTTCTACAACAAGCAGGGTACTGCCGAGCAGTGGATCAAGGAAGGCAAATACGCATTGAAATGGACACGATTGTCGTGTCATGATTTCATGGACAATCAGGTTCGTCTTCAGTTGTTCGCCTTGGCGTACAACTTGGGCAATTTCTTGAGGCGTCTGGCATTGCCTGAGTCGGTAAAGAAATGGTCGCTGAGAACGCTGCGTGAGAAACTAATCAAGATCGGGGCCAAAGTTGTCAGGCATTCGCGGTATGTGATGTTCCAGATGGCCGAAGTGGTTGTGCCGAGGGCACTTTTTCGTGAGATCCTTGAGCGAATCGGGCGATTGAGAGCCAGCCCAGAACTTACGGGGGCAGGATGACCGGCAGGATAGCGAAAACGCGCAAGACTGAGGAGAAATCGGTGGTCTAGGTGCGTCGAAAGAACGCCAAATGCTGGATTCTCGGCGGGTTAGCGTGTTTTTCGGGCCGTTCTGGGAGATGTATCGGCCATGTTGGTGACCAGACTGGTTGAAATCGAGGCCCGATTTTGGTATTATTGACAGTGTGCCGTGCAGGAGCACGGATTATGAAGTTAAATGGGAAATCCCGGATAGAATTTCCGTGCACAATTCCCCGATAGTTGTTTCGCGCAGAAACGCTTTTTTGAGGAGATAACCCAATGTGTAAAAACCACACCTTCATTTTGATAACAACCGTTTACGGGTTCGTATTCTTTATAGGACAATCTACCTATGCTGCCTACATCGACATTGCTCCTGGCGAGTACAGAACGGGTTCCCTCGCCGCGGGTCAAGTGCACACTTATTGTTTTGCAGCCTCTGCTCGCGATTCGGTCACGATTCTAATGGGCCAGGTAGGCGCCCAATTTGGGGAAGCGTTTGAGCCGCGTGTCGAGCTCCATGCACCTGACGGGACTATCGTGGATGCAAATTCGGGTGCTGATTCAGCGACTATCCAGTCAGTCAGAGTTCCTCAAAGTGGAACCTATCTTATCATAGCCAGGGAGAAAGACGGACGCGATGCTCGAGATTATGGCCTGTCTCTGGTAAAGAACCCCGGCACAGTTACGGTCAACGACCCTCACGGCGGGCCGATTGAGCCGGGTGAGTACAAGAGTGGAAGGATTGAGCCGGGCGACATAGATGCTTATACCTTTGCAGCCTCTGCTGGTGATTCGGTAACGATTCTAATGGGCCAGATAGGCGACCAATTTGGGGAAGCGTTTGAGCCGCGTGTCGAGCTTCATGCACCGGACGGGACTGTTTTGGCTGTAAATTCGGGTTCTGATTCAGCGACTATCCAGTCAGTCATAGTTCCTCAAAGTGGAATCTATTTTATCATAGCCAGGGAGCAAGACGGACGCGATGCGTGGGATTATGGCCTGTCTCTGGTAAAGAACCCCGGCACAGTTACAGTCAACGACCCTGACGGTGGGCCGATTGAGCCTGGAGAGTACAAGAGTGGAGGGATTGAGCCGGGCGACGTAGATGCCTATACCTTTACAGCCTCTGCTGGTGATTCGGTAACGATTCTAATGGGCCAGATAGGCGACGAATTTGGGGAAGGCTTTGAGCCGCGTGTCGAGCTCCATGCACCGGATGGGACTGTCGTGGATGTAAATTCAGGTTCTGATTCAGCGACTATCCAATCAGTCATAGTTCCTCAAAGTGGAATCTATTTTATCATAGCCAGGGAGCAAGACGGACGCGATGCGTGGGATTATGGCCTGTCTCTGGTAAAGAACCCGGGGACAGTTACGGTCAACGACCCTAATGGCGGGCCGATTGAACCGGGTGAGTACAAGAGTGGAAGGATTGAGCCGGGCGACATAGATGCTTATACCTTTGCAGCCTCTGCTGGTGATTCAGTAACGATTCTAATGGGCCAGATAGGCGACCAATTTTGGGACGGCTTTGAGCCGCGTGTCGAGCTCCATGCACCGGATGGGACTGTCGTGGATGTAAATTCAGGTTCTGATTCAGCAAATATACAGTCAGTCCGAGTACCGCAAAGCGGGACCTATTTTATCATAGCCAGGGAGCAAGGCGGATGCGATGCTTGGGATTATGGCCTGTCACTGGTAAAGATCCCCGGCACAGTTACGGTCAACGACCCTGACGGCGGGCCGATTGAGCCTGGTGAGAACAAGAGTGGAAGGATTGAGCCGGGTGACATAGATGCTTATACCTTTACAGCCTCTGCTGGCGATTCAGTAACGATTCTAATGGGCCAGATAGGCGACCAATTTGGGGAAGAGTTTGAGCCGCGTGTCGAGCTTCATGCACCGGACGGGACTGTTTTGGCTGTAAATTCGGGTTCTGATTCAGCAAATATAGAGTCGGTCATAGTTCCTCAAAGTGGAACCTATTTTATCATAGCCAGGGAGAAAGGCGGATCCGATGCTTGGGATTATAGCCTGTCACTTTCTGGACAAATTACGCCGGGGATACCCGGTGAACTTGATGAAGTCTCTTCCACTGAGGATGCATTGGTCGAAACGATATATGCTGAACAATGGGCTCTTGGAACTGGCAACGTTGTGGGCGACCTGAACGGCGTCTTTGCACTAAACGATTTTGAACTGGTTACTATCGGAACCGGCCCTTGGGCTGGAATGGGATATTCCAGGGCCTTTTGCGAAGCCAACCTTGAAGGTGCATCATATATGGGTGAATGGCAAGGTATCGCCTTTTTCGACCCAGATGCAACCGAGATTAGTGTGAAAGGTTCCATAGTTGGAGAAATATTAGCTACTGTCGAAGGAACATTAACTGAATCCGCTCCGGGAAGCGGAATTTACGACCAGTACCAGGCAACATGGAAAATTGGCCGGCTGAGCAATACTACTACGTCCGCAACTGTTGTTGCAGCCGGAACACTTACAGATCAGAACAGAATCGAGTATCCATCAACAGGACTTTATCTCCTGCAAACAGCTATGGATGGCGACCTTGCGGGCGACCTCAGCGGGCCGTTGAGTACTGTTATTAACCACGTCAGAATTGCGGAAAGAGACAACCCACACAATGGTTACGGTTTTTCGGTAATCTCTTACGTTTATCAATCCGGTTCAGGCCAGGGTTACACCTGCGATGAACTTACTCCGTCCGGTGTGCTCACGATGAGGGGCATGTTTACCGATCCGCTCTATGGCGTCTTTTCAGCGTCTCTCAATGAAACAATTGCCCCAAGAGTGCTTCACCTTTCCCTCCAACGTGTCGACCTCGGCCTGCCACCAATGGCCGATCTGGAAGTTACAACCTGGGGACCCGAAAGAGTAAGCCCAGGACAGACAATCAATCTGATGGTCGAATATCGAAATCAAGGACTAACCCAAGCTTATGATAGTCTCGTCGTGGCCCAGCTCCCAGCGGAAGTGAATTACGTGTCGAGTACAAATAATGGAATTTACAGATGGGAAACCCATGAGGTAATCTGGAGACTTGGGACGGTATCTCCTAAACACCTGGGCAACTTGTCTGCGACCACTACAGTGAAGTGGGGGCTGCCCTGGGGGACACAATTAAGAACTGTTTCTATGATCGGCACAACTGGTGCTGAAACAGACACTTATGTTACAGGCATATCGCCGATTTCGAACATCTTAGAGTATTTGGATTATCAGCCTGTATATATGACTTCCATAGAAGTTGTATCTGACAGTGAATTTGAGGACGCATTAACTGACCCAAACTTTGTAGAGTTGCTGGTTTATGCAAACGATTTGGGATTCACATATAGCGACTATACATCGAAAATAAGCTATGTTGACGGTTCTTTTGTCATAGCTTCACTGATGTTTCCGACGGCAATTGACACAATGAGTGAGGTCATACTTCTGAGTAGATTCACGAGTTCTCACAATGAGTCAACCAGTTGGTTTTTGTTAAAGTACACAAATACTTCTATTTCGCTCTTGAACAGACAAGGGGGAATAATCTACGATTTCAATGAATCTTCTTTTGGGTTTATAGGTGATTGGGAAGAAGCCTCAAGCTGCGCAAAAGGTGCGTGTATATGGAATTGTCTGGGGCAAAACGCCCTCGCGGTATTGATTGGTTGTATTCCTGAAGTGGGTACAGTAGGTACGACTGTTAGCTGTTCCAATTGTGTCACTCTGCCAAACGGGCCGGACAAATGGGACAGTTGCGCTGAATGTCTAATCGGCTCGATTGGCTCCGTGCCTCATCCCATCACGAGCTGGGCAGCATGTGGGGCAGGTGCGGTTTTTAAGTTCCTTCACTGCCTTACCATTTGTCAGAGCCCCTTCGACAGAACTAGATACCTTTGTGATCCAAATGAACCTGACAGAACAAGGTGCATTCGAGGACTCTTTGGTGATTGCGACGATTCTGTCATTGAGAAATGCAGTCCCAACTGCACTTGGCAAATCACAAGCCGGAGGTATTGCGGGATAACGTGTGATGGTCGTAATGTGTGCTGCCCATGCGGATCAGGTGGATGCAATTGCGATTGTCCTCCACCTTCATTACCCAACACAGGATCTGACACACCCACGGTGACTCCCGCTCGCGATCCGAACCGCAAGATGGGTCCGCAAGGCAATATCTTACCGGGTCAGAAACTGGATTACAGGGTTGAATATGAGAACGAAGGCGAAGGGATAGCCTTCGGGGTTTATTTCACGGATACGTTAGATGAGGATTTGGACGATTCAACTCTGGAGATTGGACCGGTCATTGACGTTGATACCGGCGTTCAAATTGCACCACCCGGCAATTATAATCCTGCAACACGGACTATAACCTGGTTTGTCGGCCAGGTTGACCCAAATCAGGGTGGCTATGCAGACCTTAGCCTAAGTGTAAAACCTGATGCTATAAACGGCACAGACATAATCAACTTCGCTACCGTTTACTTCCCGAGCGTTCCCGAAGCGACAAGAACCAACGGTATTGTTTCTATTGTCTCACTCAATCAACCTCCTGTTGTTGACGCAGGTCCGGATGAGACTCTCAATGAAGGACAGCTATTCAGCCGGATCGGCTCATTTGTGGATGATGATATGGACGATTCCTGGTTTGTAACGGTAGATTATGGAGATGGCTCGGGCACACAGACATTAGAGCTGGCTGGAAAAATATTCACGCTGCGCCATACTTACGAGAATGATGGACTCTTCCAAGTGACGGTTACAGTAACCGATAGTTGGGGTGAGTTTGGAGTCGGCCAGTTTGTTGTGACGGTCAACAAGGTCCCTCCGACTGTGTCAGTAAACACTATTAGTCAGAATGTCCAATACAGCGATTCAATCGATGAGGTAATCTTCACAGCTACCAGTGTTTCTGCTGATACCATGCATGCAAGGGTTTCCTACAGCACCGACGGCGGAATAACCTTCGCCACGAAAATGACTTCGCCACCTATGCTTGTCCTGCCGGACGATGGAACGATTGCTGGCGGACTTGGTTTTATCGGCGATATTGCACAGGTGGGGACCGGTACCTGGACACTTGCCGGTGTGGCGGACTTGCCACCCGGTTCTTACGTCGTCCGTCTGCGCGTCAGCGACCAAGACGGTGCCTCAGCATCTGTCGATACAACTATCAACGTCTTGCAGGAGGATGCCTTCGCCATCTATGTGGGTGCCGAGAGTGTTTCTACACCTTCGGTCGGAGACAACGTAGCGACTGTAGAGCTCCTGGCTGTGATTCTGGATATGACGGCTGTCAATCCCGCCTCAGACTCAGATGCCGGCAATATCACCAAGGCATTGGTTACGTTTGTGAACCGGGACAACGGGGCGGTGATTGCTGAAGGTATTCCTGTTATGTTGCTCGATCCTGAGGACCTCACGGTAGGTTTAGCCAGATATGAATGGGTTGTAGATCTTGGATCTCAGGACTTTGCATCCTTCACAGTTGGTATCATTGTTAACGGGTACTATACGCGCAATAGCTCTGCCGACAACACCGTTGTGACAGTGTCCAGACCTGTGGAATTGATTTGGCAGGGCCGGATTTCGTCGAGTGAGGACGATGGGTACGCTTTCCTCGACGAATTTCAGAATTTGGCGTTCGATTTTCTAGAAGTTGGGCCTTCCGATTAGTATCCGTTGCCATATTACGTCTCCGGGATGGTCTTTCAGGATGTGAACGTTCCACAAGGTGTGCGAATCGTCGAGGCACGGCTCAAGATATGCTCGCATACAGAGTATTTGACAGCCGATGTTTACGGCACGATCAGGGCCGAGGATACCGATAGCGCTGCTGTTTTCAGTGGCCTCTCGCCCATTTGGAATCGGTCCATGACAAGCGCATCGGTTAATTGGGATCATATCGAACCTTGGTCGCCGGACACGTGGTACGAGAGCCCTGATATTGCCGAAGTGATTCAAGAAGTCATCAATCGCGACGGATGGACGCAAGGAAATTCGTTAGGTATATTCTACAGTACCCGGAAACACGAGGGCGGTTACCGTCAGTTCTCTTCGTACGACCGCGGTATTGATTATGCGCCTATATTAGAGATCACGTACGAACCATAGTCAAGATCGCTTCTTGGCTGCAAAGGAGCTACGTAAGAGGGGCAGCCAAGTTGTCCGCTCAGGATAGAGTTGGCCCATTATTGACGTTCCGGTTCTGAAGGCAATGTCGAAAAGAACGGGCTTTACGGGAATGACGAAAGGGGAAGCCGGAAATTCGAAATAAATAGATCCCTCGGCTGCTCTCGGGATGACAAAGGGAGGGAGTGAAAAACGTATAGTGTTGAACAACCGTTAGATTTTGTAAGTCATTTTTCTGAAGAAACTTAAAAGCCCGTTCTCAGAGCCATACTATCACATTTTATCTGTTTGGGTCCCGAAAAGCGCTTGAAAAGGCTTGTTTTGAGGCCATTGGCTGTTATAGTAAGGATATAAATAGTTACTTATTTCTATACTATAACAGGTACGCCATGGATGAGCTTTCTGAAACCACCAAAACACTCGTGCGAGCCTTGAGAAAGAAGAAGATTCTCAGCCTCAAGGACCTCTGCCAAGCGGCTGACTGTTGCACCATGACAGTCTGGCGGAACCTTAAGACGGTGGGCTATTACACCAGCTTCAGCCATAATGCCCGGTACTGGACATTGGCAGATACACCGCGTTTTGACAAAGATGGATTATGGTTTTATCGTGAAATAGGATTCTCGGTATACAGGACACTGTCACGGGCAACGTCACAGATGATTCATCAGTCCACCATGGGGATGACACCGAATGAATTATCTGAACGCTTACGTGTGCGTGTACAAAACCAACTCCATGATGCCTTCCTACGAGGTGACGTCCATCGTGTTGCCTGGGGACGGACACAACTCTATTTATCTGTGGACCCAGAGGTGCAGACTCAGCAGGTGCAGCGACGGCAAAAGCATGGCGATACCAGCGGCAGTGATTCGGTCAGTGACAGTGACACGATTGCTGTTCTGGCCGAACTGGTACGTGCGCCGCGTTCCTCGGCTAATCGTATTGCCACGATCCTCGGGGCCAGAGGGCTTCATGTCACGGTAGTGAACGTACAGACAGTCATCGATACGTATGATCTGCGAAAAAAAGGGCGTTATCCGCGATCACGGTTTTGAAGACGCTGGTCGCAGACAATGCGCAAGCCGTTCGCAATGCGCTGCATTCCATCCAAGGCGCTACGATTCGCTTCTATCCGGAGTTCGAGGTCTGCCAAGTCTGTGGCGCGAGGCTGAAGGTCTACAAGACCACCTCACCTCGGATCGTCGTTTCTTTACAGTATGGAAACATCGCCGCACAAGAGGTCATGCTTGGTTGTCCGCATCAGTGTGTATGGTACCATGACGGCCACTCGATTCGGGTGTATCGTTCCCGGCAGTTAGCCCAGTTGGTCGCGCCGCGACAGATGTACGGATTCGATGTCCTGACAAAGATCGGCACGCTGCGGTATCTCGAGTCTCGCCAACGTGGAGAGATCCAGGCGTACTTGGATAAAAACTATGATCTGCACATCCCGGACGGAACGATCCATGAGTTGATTGTCCGCTTTGCAGATACAATGGCTGCAATCCATGAACAGCATATCGACCGGTTGCGTCGGATGCTGGAGGCATCAGGAGGCTACGTCCTGCACGTGGATGGAACCTGTGAAGAGGGCAGCCAAATACACTTTGTCTGCTTGGTCGGTCCAGGGCCGATTGTGCTCTGGAGTGCCAAAATAGCCTCTGAGAACGCCGTTGAGATCCGTGATGTTCTCCGGCAGGTCGACAACAAATTCGGTCGTCCGACAGCCACAATGGCAGATCTTTCGGGTTCCATTCACAAGGCCGTGCTCGAGCAGTGGCCCAAGGTGCCGTTCTTTTACTGCCACTGGCACTTTTTGGCCGACATCGGCAAGGACCTCTGGACCGAATCCTATAAAGGCCTACGTGAACGTCTGCGTCAAATGGAGATTCGTGCCAAGCTTCGCCGCTTTTCCAAGAAAGTCGATAAGACCCTGGGGGACCAGAAAACTCAGGCACGCTGGATCTGCCAACATCTGGAAACGCCGGCGTTCTGGAAGACACAAGGTCGGCCCCTGAAAGCGGCTGCCATGGCCGCGGGAATGACAGAGTGGATCTTATCGGCATCCGCAGAAGGAGACGGCCGAGGTTTTCCGTTTGATTTGCCCCACTTGAGTCTCTATCTGCGTGCCAGACGAGTGAGGGACATTCTCGATAAAGATATCTTAGGCCATCTCAAGGGACGTACGCCTCACGAAGAGAAACTCCTTATGCGTTTATATGGCATACTCGATTGCTTCTTGAAGTCAACGGCCCTCCAGCGAACCATACAACAGGTTCAAGAGGCTAATACGCTGTTCACCCGGCTGCGGGATGCTCTACGTTTGACGGCGCAGGGCTCTGTGAAGGGTCTCAATGGAACAGCCAGCTTTTCGAGTCCCGAGCAAGCGTCCCAAACCGAAGCAGACGTCCATCGTTTACGACAAGACCTCTACTGCGAACGAGAGAGGCAACTATCAGTCACGAAAAGAAAAGGCATAGACATCATCGTCCAACATTTAGACAAATATTGGGACGGGCTCTTTGGTCATTGCCTGAAGCTTGGTGACCCGAATCGGCTTGTCATGGTCCAGCGTACGAATAACATATCCGAACGATTCTTTCGTGGCGTCAAACGTTTCATACGGCGTATTACCGGCAAAAAGAAACTCAACCGCGAAGTGAATGCGCTTGGGGAACAGGCCCTTCTGATTTTCAATTTGAAGACACCGGCCTACGTGAAGCTCATCTGCGGTAACTTGGACAACCTAGCACCCGCCTTTGCAGAACTCTCCCAGAAAGGCAAATTCCCCAGGCACGTTAGAAAACCCTCAACCAGATTCCTGGACAGGAAATCTCGTCGGAGCCGTGACTTTCCTGATCGCGTTGGAGCTGTGTTCTCGAACCATCAGCCGGAATAATCTTCAGGGCCTCAAGAACGGCACATTTTCTTATGACTCGCACAAAATCCAACGGTTGTTCAACACTATACTGAAAAACCGTGTTAGTCAGTTTATAGGTCGCTTTGGCCGCTACTTCTTACGAGACTTGCTGGTAGCTTTGTATGAGCATTTCTGGCATCGTACTGTTAAGCCGTCTTTTTCCGAACTATCTTTGTAAAACCCAGTCTCGTTTTTCCATCGTTTGCACTTGCGGCAAAACTTCTGCTTGATCCCTTTTACTACCCGATGACGATCTTCATATCGGAGGTATCTTCTCCCACCTTTTCTGATCCGCTCGTAACGCTTGTGGGCATATTTGGACTCGCATTCTTTGCACTGCCACTGTAGTCCGTCTTTCGACCTGCGGCTTTTGCAAAACTGACTCTCACCTTTCCATTTTCTGCATTTGCCGCATAACTTCTCTTTGGTCCCATTCACAACTCGGTGACACTCATATCTGAGTCTTTTCTCCTAGAATTCGTCCAAGACGAGTCCTGCACTTTCGCGCACTCGGTCGCTCTGACCCGGATCATCCGCGACCTCTCTGAGCCCAGCCGGCGCTGCCGGCTGAGACATGCAGGTACCATTCACTTCTTGAAAAGCATTGCCTCGCAGTCTTGAGCTACAGTGACGCAGGCGTCCGGCCGATCGCTTTGACCGCGTGGGAGCGAACAAAGGAGTGCGGTTCTTCTTCGGATCCGATGAAGGCTTCTACGGCTTGGAACGCCGCGGTGGTTCCGAGCAAGCTCAGCCCCTTCAGGGCCAACTTGGCTCTGTACTCATCATTTGAGAGTTTCTGCTCCAGAGCCCCCGCCGCTTTGGAAAAGAGCGGCCTCTCGACAAGGGTGAACAACTCACCGACGGACAGCCCCGTCAGGTCGATGGGGGCCTTGTCTTCCTTGCGGGTGAACGACTCGATGGTCTCTGCCGGGCAGAGCCGGTCAAAGACCTTTGACAACTGTGCATTTCTCAGACATCAGCTTCTTCCGTTCGTGACATCCCGAACAATTGTACTGGCGGCCTCCGGCATAGGATATGAAAAAGCATATCCGCGGGCACAAAAAAAGCTGCGAGCAGTTGTCTGCTCGCAGCCCTCACACTTGGATGTGCGGTAAAAGCATGTTATGGACAATTTGCAAGCCACAGGCCGACGTAAGCCACCAGATCCTCCATGTTGATTGTTCCGTCGCCGTTGACGTCTTCGCACAGCGGGCACTCGGTCTGGCCGGTTGTCTGAGGAATGAAGTAGTAATCTTCCGTTTCTCCGATCAGGTATTTCTCTATAGGACCGGAGCCGGCGTTGCCCTGCAAGCCGGGGTTGCTGCCGCCGGTCCAGGGAAGTTCCGAAAGAGTTATCCTCATCCAGACTTGTTCCGGCCGGTTCGCCGGATGCGAGGACAGGAACGCGGGCGTGGTGATCTGATTGAGCCCTGCCGGAAGGTCGAACAGGAACTGATTCTGCACGGCCCACTCCTTTGCCGGACCGGCTGGGCAATCAACGGTATCGTCCCAGTCGCCGTCGCGGTTGAAGTCGAGCCAGACGTTGACCCACAGATCCGTGCCCGGTTCCACGATGGTGACCTCATAGTCTATCTTGGCCCAGCCGCAGTCGGGCAGAATAAGCGGCATCGCAACAGCATCGTCACCTTTGTCACGGTTGGCGCTGCCGGTTGAGGGTCTGATGTTGTTCTCACCGTCCTCGTCCTGGCCGGTGTCGGCTTCGGTTTCACCGGTGATGACCTTGCCCAGGAACGCCACTGCCAGATCGTTCAGATGAGCCGGCCCGTAAGGTCCGATTCCGCTGCCGGCGTCGAAGACCGTCGGGAAGTGGGCGGGGACCGAGTTCGCGGACGGATATGTGCGCATGACCTTGCCCGAACGGTTGGTGCTGTCCGGGGCGTCGCCAAGATCGGGCTTCGGCTGGCTGACCGCGCCTTCGCAACGGATACTCAATACGCCCTGGCCGGTCTCGGAGCCGTAGCCGCCGACCTCGATCAGATACTGGTTGCCGGCAACCCCGGCGAAAGTGATCTGCGACTGGTAGCTGGAGGCGAAGTCATCGTTGCACCCAATCATTCTGCCTTGTGTTGCAGGGCATGCACACCCATTGTAGACGGCGAGCATCGTATCAAAGCTGCTGCCGAGCAGGCTCACCGTAACGTCGCCCGTGCACGAAGCGGTGTAACAGTACCAGGTGTTCGGGCTTCTCATGCACAGGTCGGGACCGTCAAAAGTGGCGGTTCTGGTGTCGAACGGCATATTCGTTACGTTACCGACCGGCCGCGCGCTGGCGCAATCATCCTTGGGGGCTGGTGGTGGAGGAGGAGGGGCAACGGCACCGGTTATACTTATCACGCCCTGACCGGACTCATCGGAACTGTAGCCGCCGACTTCGATCAGGTACTTGTTGCCGGCAGTTGCCATGAAGAGTACCTGGGATGCCAGACTGTTGCCGAAGTCATCGTTGCACCCAAGCCTGGCATTCAACGGCGGATAACAAATGTCCCCGGCATAGACAGCGAGTTTGGTGTCAAAGAGGCTGCCGAGAAGACTTACGGTGACTTCGCCTGTGCCAGCGGCCGTGTAGCGATACCAGATATTCGGACTTCTCATGCAATGGCCCGGCCCGTCGAACGTTGCGCAAGTGGTGTCGAAACGCATATTCGTTACGTTGCCGACCGGTTGGGCTTTGCTGCAGTCGTCGTTTGCCGACGTGCAGGCCTGGCCGTCGCAAGTGACGGTGATCACGCCGGGGCCTTTTGATGCGGAATTGTAGCCGCCGATCTCGACCAGGTACTGGTTGCCGGCAGTTACGGGCAAAGTGGCTTGCGATTGTTGACCGTGGAAGTCGTCGTTGCTCTTGATCAGGGCGCTGCGGGCCGGATAACAGCTACATCCGTCGTAAACGGCGATCTTTGTGTCAAAACTGCTGCCGCGGAGACTGATAGTCGCTCCGCCCGTACACGTGGCGGTATAGCAGTACCACACGTTCGGGCTGTTCATATAATGCCCCGGGCCGTCGAAAGTTGCTCTCGTTGTGTCAAACGCCTCGTTTGTCACATTGCCGATGGATTTCGCCTTGTCGCAGGCGTCGTTGGATGGCCCGATCGTAACGGGCGCAACAGTAATACCCAAAGCGACGTGTGCTGCACCGACCAGCAACGCCAGTGCGCAAGCCAACATTGATCTTCTTCTAAATCTCTTCATGATTCGGTCCTCCATTAAGAAACCACCTACCTGTTTGTATCATATCCCGGTTCCACAGACGTTGTTTTTGACCGCCTGGGGAATCGGCAGAACGCTAAGATATTCATTTCTTGCCCAACGCTTTCAGTATCAAAGATTATGCGATTGACTCATTGTCTGTGTTCGTGAAACTATCTATAAGTGCCATCCCCCAGCCTTCCTGTAACGTTTTTTTCTACGATTTTCCGCATCCAGATTAGGAGCATGGCGACTGTCCTCGTCCAAGAGTACGGCAGGTTGCCCCGGACAAGGGGAAAAAGTCCTGTGGCAGGCCGAAAAATGAAGAATTACGACTTCAGAGTGTATCTGCTGCGTACCGGGACTCGGCTGTCAATTCTTTGGCGGAATGATCCATATTACCGCTTGAGCCGCAAGCCCGAGAGCCAGGACAATCACGGCGAACCAGTAGGGCTGATAAACTCCGTAATGACCGGCCAGGTATCCTCCCGATCCGGAGCCGACGACGACGCCCAGTGAGATGGTAACTTCGTGTATTGCCATCTGTCTCGGACGTTTCTTATTGCCGCAGACGCCGTAATACATGTGTGAGCTGAAGGAAAAGCCAAAAGCGCATCCCAGGATCACAAATGACAGAGCAAAGGCCCAGAGCGTCCGGCCGTAGATAAGCAGAAGAACGGAGACGCCCAAGGCAGGCTGAACGCCGAAGAGCAACACCGGCTTGAAATGCCAAAAACCAACGCGGCCTGCCCCGGTCAGAATCAGGAAATTGCAGATTCCGAATGTCGTCAAGAGCACCCCAAACTGTGTCTCTGAGAATCCCATGTAGGTGAACCGCAGTGCAAACTGCGTGCGGGCCACACTAAACCAGAGCCAGCAGCAAAATAAACTTGTCCGAGCCATCCACTTCAAACGCGGCAGTAATCTTCGATCATACTGCGTTTGGGGTGTATTGATTGATCTTGACGAAGCCGCCGTGCCGGCGGACCCATCGTTAGCAAGGTAGAGCAGAGCAAAGCAAATCGCCAGGCACGCCACACTGACAGCGACCGGCCCTGAGGTGCTCATATCTACGATTACGCCGCCTATCATTGGCCCCAGGATTGCTGCAGAGGACCACATACCGTTGTAGGTTCCAAGTCGACGGTTCAGAACAGCGCCTTCATAATCGGCCGAGACCCAGGCCATCAAATAAGGCCAGAAAAGCGACATTGCCCCTCCTGCGACTGTCCCTGCGGCGATCACTGTCCAGATAAGACCAAGTGAGCCGAGCTGGTTGCCCGCCATTGCGCGGTAGACCACAACCAGCATCACAAATGTGCCTAAGAACATGGCGGCGGCGGCCGCGCGAGTCGTGCGGTGCGGGTTAAGGTGCCCTAACTTTGCGGCGGTAAATAACAGGCACAACAGATAGCCGAACATGTTTGCGGCCAAGGCGTATCCCACATGTTCTTCGGTTCCACCAATGTTGTGCACGATGAACGGGATGGCTGTCCACAATACGCTTAGACCCATCGCCATCGCAAACGCGGCCCCGTACAAGGGCCAGACCCCGCGCTTGCGCGGGGGCAGGCTCGGCCTGCACCTGCTTTCGCAGGTGTAAACTTGTCCCCGCGAAAGCGGGGAGCAGGGGTCTGCGAGAGCCTCGCGAACGGATTTGGAAAAAGTCTTTCTCATCACAGTATGGGCAAAAGTATACTCAGAGGAATTGATTTTGGATATGGCGGCCTTCGCTGCGAAGAGCATTGCCGCCAGCGCGGTCTTCGGTGAGTCTCCTATTTCAGCCATTCGGTTAGATCTGGATCGAGCAAGTCGCAGATTTCAGGTTGGTCCAGATTTTCCCTCGTGACCAGGGTGGATCCCGTGTCGATTCGCCGCCGAACCTGGTCACCGCGTAAATGCCGAACGAGAGTATCGACGCCGAGATAGCCGATCCTCATGGGATTCTGTACCACGAAACCGTCCAGCTCACCTGCTCGCAGGGCGGCAATCATTTTTTCGGAGCTGTCAAAACCGACGAATTTGATCTTCCCGGCCAAGCCCGTATCCTGCAACGCGCGCAGGATCCCCAAGGTCGTCGGCTCGGTCGCACAGAAGATGCCGTCGATTTCCAGGTCTCCATCGGCTCGGCTGAATCGTGAGAGTATATTCTCCGCCGCCTTGAGCGCGCTGGCGGTTGTCACCCCTGCGTACCGGTTGGAACTAACAATCTCAACGCCCTCGAAGGCCTCAATCGCATCGAGAAAACCGCCTTCACGTTTGGTTGTGCTGTCGGACCCTTCCGCGTAGCGCAGGACTACAACCTTGCCTCTGCCCTCGAGCAGCTTGCCCATGTACTCACCGGCAAGCTGTCCCGCCTTGAAGTTGTCGGTGGCGACGTAGCTGACATAGTTATCTCCCTGAAGGCCTGAATCAAAAATGACCACGGGTATATCGCTTTGCATCGCCTCGTCAACGGGTCGTCGCAAAGCCGCGTCGTCAAGCGGCGCGAGGACAATTCCATCGACCCCTCTGGCCATGATATTTTCAACGACGGAGATTTGAGCCTCACGGTCGTCCTCTTTGAGAGAGCCCTTCCAGAGGATATCGACGCCCATTTCCCGCCCGGCCATCTCGGCGCCGGCGTGGACGGTCTTCCAGAATTCGTGAATCGTGCCTTTGGGGATTACCGCAACGGTCAGACGTTTGTTTTCGCCCGGCTCATCTTTCTTGTCGCATCCCGTCGCGCAGAAGAGCAGTGCCGAACAAAGTAGAAACACCGCTGCTCGTATTATGTTGTCAGACATTTTCCAACCAGACTATTTATACCAACTTGGACGTCTACACAGCCGCGGCTCATGATGCTACTACATGCTCTCACAGAAATCAAGCCGGCTGGGCCAATAGATTCATCTTTCAATTCACCAACCGCTTCCTGAGTCTTGCGATTGCGAAGAATCCCACCAGCACGATAAAGACCGCGATGTAGAAAAGGTCGAACAGCAGGATCGGTCTGTAATTGTTTGTGCAAATTGATCTGACTAATCTGACCGAGTGGGTCAGAGGGACAGCTTCGGCAACCGGTCGAAGGAACGGAGGCAGATTAGCAACAGGAAAGACCACGCCAGAGAAGAAGAACATGGGCGATATGAAACCGGTGAAATAGAAATTGAAGTGATTGATCGTCTTCACGAAAGAAGTGACCAGCAATGATATCGTCGCGAACATGACTCCGGTTAGAAAGCCGACGAACGGGGCGAGCAGGCCGGAGGGCAGGGCGATTATTCCGAACGCCGAGAGCATGCACAGCACAGCGAACGAGAAGAAAAATCCCTTCGAGCCGGCCCATATCATTTCACCAACGATAAGATTGTTGACGGTCATCGGAGCGGCGAGCATCCCGTCGTAAACCTTCTCGAACTCCATACGCACAAAAGTTCCGAAGCTGCATTCGAACGCAGCGGTGAACATCGCGGTGGTGACGAGAAGGCCTGTGCCGAGAAACTCGATGTACTTGACGCCGCCCACCGGTTCGACGATGTATTTGCCCAGGCCGAGGCCGATACCGGCCAGGAAGATTAGCGGCTCCAGGAACGGGGGAAACGCATTGCTCAGCAGGTTCCTGGTATATACGCGCATGTGCCGGTACCAGATGCTGTAGAGTCTTCGATGGAGCGGCGGATACTCGATCGCGTCACTGTTTGTCATTGAGATGTCTCCCGGTAGCTCTCAAAAACACGTCCTCGAGATTTGTCTGTCTGATGAGATAATTGCCGGCCTCCAATTGCGAGGCCGCCAGGTTTTTCAGCACCTCCATATCGTCGCAGTAGTAACGCACCGCGTTGAGAGCGTGGTCCACCCTGATTAGGTTCGACAGCTCTTCGTCGCCAACCTGCTCAGCAAGTTCGGCATCGAGAAAATCGAGCAGATATTCTATGCGTTCTTTGGCTGCCTTGGCCGGCATATCGTAGAACCGCGAATAGATCATGAGGTTCTGTATGACGTTCAGCTCGTCGTCGAGGTTGTTTTCCTGCTGGACGACCCCCGAAAAGTATTTTATGGCGAGTTCATTCTTCGCCGGATCGTATCCGAAAATATCCATCAGGCCTTCGCAGTTCTTGTCCCTGGTGCATTTGCCGTAGATCATTTTCATTGCGGTGGTCTTGCCTGCGCCGTTGGGGCCCAGGAGTCCGTAACAACTGCCCGCGTCGACCGAGAAACTAAGGTCACGGACGGCCTGTATCTTGCCGAAACTCTTGCTGATATTCCTTACTGTTACTGCCGCTGTTGCCATCTTCTGTTAATGTCTTCCTTCCCGACGAGTGACCGGTATTGCCATTTCTCCAGGTCCCGGCTAAAATACCATGTTTGCCTCTAAATTACAGCTTTTCCGAGTCAAGAGGAGATGTCTATGGGATCTTTATCACGTCGCGAATTCCTGGCAAGGGCCGGCACACTGACGGCAGCAGCTCTCGTTACTCAAGCAGCGCATTCTGCTCAGACGACACAGATCAACACTAAGGGATTCTTCACGATCGACAAGCGCAACGGGCGGTGGTGGTTGGTTACGCCCGAGGGCGAACGATTCTTCTCAATAGGGATGAATCATATTGATTCGGCGACACTACGCTACGAAGAAAATGAGCACATCTGGCGCGACAAATACGACAACAGCATGAAGAAATGGCTCACGCAAGTCAGGAGCGATCTTCGCAACTGGGGCTTCAATACCGTCGGCTGGGTCCAGGAAGTGGTGACCAGGGAGGTCCTGAACCACCGACACTCGCGCAACTTCACTTTTGAAGAGTACCAGTGGCTAGATATGCCCTACTGTCACATGCTGCCCTTCGTCGACTTTCATCAGTGGGAGGTCGAAACAAGAAATCCAGACTTCTACAGCAAAGGATTCGAGCAATGGTGCGATTACGTGGCCCGCGCCCATTGCGGCCGCCTTGCCGACGATCCCAAACTGATCGGCTATTTTTACTGCGACTGCCCCACCTGGGTGCACATCCGCAAGGATAACACGTGGAAGGGACCTCTGTTCGACCCGGCCAGACTAAAATCGCAAGCTGGGCGCAAAGAGTTGACGCAATTGGCCGGCCGGTACTACAAGGTCACTCACGATGCGATCCGCCGGTACGACAAGAATCATCTTATATTCGGGGACCGCTACGAAGCAAAGGCGGCCTTTGCCCGAAGAGGTGGTCAGAGCCGCAATGCCCTTTGTCGATATTCTGAGCTTTCAATGTTTCGGCAACGCGGACTTCGTCAACGAGAAGCTTGGCTACTGGGGCAAGCTCACCGACAGACCGGTTCTGCTGGCCAACAGTTCCGTTAGCGCAAAAGCCCATAACCCCGGAGACCCCAACGAACATCGTCATCCCGACCCGGACGCTTACAGAGACGTCATGCGCGTGCTCAGGGAGATGCCTCAGTGTGTTGGATTCCATCTCTGTGGAGCGTATCTGGCCAACCGCGTCCGCCGCCGCGGCCTGCGGAGCGAACAGGACAAGGTCGACGCCGAGGCAATTGACGGATTCACGGAAGTCAACCGCGAAACGACTCGATGGATGAGCAAGTAGGTGCAGCGCAGAACGCGCCCCGGTTACTTCTCGCAGAGTGCGGAAACATCGTTGACCAAGCAGAAACGCAATTGCCCAATGTTGTCCTTCTGCTTTCTCACTGTCGGATCCTTCCACTGGCACCAGTAGACAAATCCCAATCCGTGCGAGAAATCCATCACCGCAGAGGTTTCATCGCAAGTCCAGTCTGCATCCTGAAGCCCTATTTTCACGTCAATTGGCGACCAGGTCTTTCCGTCGTAATACCTCAGGTGCAGGCGCAAATCCGGTCCTCGGTGGACCAATGCCAAGGGGGCTGGGTCTTGAGACAGATTGACGGACAGGCTGAGATCATCGTCCCCAATGTTGACCCCCGCTTCTTCCGCCACAAGTGTCCCCGGCTCGTTCAGCGCCGCAAGCCAATCACCGGACCCATACGGGGCTTCCAGGGCTCTATGTCGAGCGTCGCCACGGGCGTCTGTGTAAACAACGTGGAGGCGTCGACTGCCGGGGTCAAAGACGGCACATGCCCGCTTGCTCTGATATCCTTCGCCGATCACGTGGCGCTCGCTCCAATCCTCGGAATCTCGATCACAGAGATAAAGGACCGTCATCTTCTCGTATTTGACGAACAGCAGGCAAGCTACCCGGCCTTCATCCAGAGCGATTATCTGGGGAGCATGCGAACCCGGCCCGGAACTCTTGAACAGAACGCGATGTGGTTCCCACGCGGCGATGTCATCTGGACGTACCGTACGCGCCACCCAGGTCGCGGGCCATCCCTGTTCAGGGCTCTGGGCGCGGGCCGCCACCCACAGATAGCCGTTGGTGTCGCGCGCTATTGAACCGTAGTGGGGTCCGCCGTGAGCAACATGTTCGTCACCCGGTAGCGCCTGAGACTCTCTGCCGGGAACAAGCCGGCTGGCGACGATCTCGAACGGGAATACCTCGAAGGGCACGAAGAACATCGCTTGCTCCGGAGTGCTGCGATAGTAAAATGGTTTACCGTCCGTTTTCCAGGGGATGCCTGCTTTTTGACGCCAGTATCCCCAGCGCGTTTCTGTAAGATATATCCGGTCGCCAACGAGCAGAACGTCCGTAGAACTGGAGTGACCGTTGCCCGCCACCGCCGGTGCAAACGCGCTGAAGGTCTTGCAGTCCCTTGAGGCGCGCCATGCGATCAATTCCTTATCGCCCCCGGCGTCGCCCAGTTTGTCCATCCAGTGGCCTGTCCCGTAAAAGACGAACCAGGTTCGGCTGGGTGCATGGTAAACCACCTTGCGATTGTGCGGGCGAGTGGTGACGTGCGCACCGCGACAGTTTTCGCCGTCTACCAATACGTCGGTTATGCCGGGCGGGCCCGTAACCGCAGAGGATGGCACATCTCTGCGCGCTGCCGCAGTCAGGCAGAGCAGAAGCAGAACGATTAAGGCTACAGGCAATTTGATTCCAAACACAGCACTATCCCTTCTACAGTCGTGATGCAATTTAGCGCATGCTCAGGATCTGTCCGTCGGCAAGGAGCCGTGCTCGCAGCTTCGAGTAATCGACGTCTTGTACATCGAGCCGATCGTCTATCGCGAGTGACGCAGCCGTGGCGGCGGACTGACCGAGAATCATAAAGACCGGCTCCATGCGAATCGAGCCGTATGCGATGTGAGACGACGACAGGCAAATCGGTACGAGCAGATTCGTGCACTCCGAAGCCTTTGGGACTATCGTGTCGTACGAGATCGGATAAGGTCCGCCCGGGTTGATCTGGATGTCACCCTCGTTGCGGGCGTGGCCGCTGGCATCGACGTATCGCTGGACGTTGTGCGAATCCATGTTGTAGGAACCCATGCCGATGGGCTTAGGCGTCGGCTTTTTCCGTCGCAGGTGGGGCTCGGTCATGACAAAGTCGCTCACCATCCTCCTTGCCTCGCGGACATATATCTGATGGGGCCAGTTGCCGTTGTCGGTGAATTCATCTTTTGCCAAACCCCATTGGCTCATCTTCTGCCTCACATCCACGGGAACGCGCGGATCGTAGGCGAGGAACCACATGAGCCCCTTCTGATAGTCTTCGTGCTCTTTGAGTATCTGGCGTCTGCGCTGGTAGCTTGCCTCGGGATAGTCGTAGTTCATGCCGATGTTGTCGGTTGAGAACGCGCCGTGATTGTTCGTATCTGTCTTGGCGTTCGGTGCAGGATCGAACTTGGCGAAGATAGCTCGCCAACCCTTGTCGAGATACCGCGCGAGCAGCTCATACTGCATCGGATCGTAATTGGCGGGCTTGGGAAAACTGACGCGGTTCTCGACAACCTTCGTCAGGCACATCCGGTAGTTGTAGGCCTGAACTCTGGTGTCGCCCTCGCCTTCCTTGCCGGGACTGCCCGCGTGGATTAGCGGCAGCAGGCCGCTTTCGGAATCGCCCGGCTTTGTGTAGGGATCGACCGGCTTTTCGAATTGGTGACTGACGGCGTTTCGAGTTTGGACGCCGTTGAGAGTCTCTCCGTAGACGTCATTGCCCTCGCGGCCCACATGGAAACTTACGCCGGCGGATGCCATGAGATCGCCCTCATACGTCGCGTCGATAAATGTCCTGCCCGCGTACGTTTTTCCGCTGAGCATTGTGACCGAAACGATTCGCGCGCCGCTTTTCCTGACTCCATTCTTGCGATTGAGCCACTCGTTTCGAAGGACCGGGATCTCATACTCGGCTACAAGCTGCTCGAATGTTTGCTCGGCCACATGCGGCTCGAAGACCCACATGGCGTCATCATCGGCGCGGTACCGGGAATACTCTCCGGGCTTTTGATGCACCCAGGCCTGCGACTTGTCATAATGCTTCTTGATGCGGCGATAGAACTCACGTGAAATACCGCCGACGGCCTCCTTGCGCCCCGAATCGGTCCAGCCGAGCCCGCCTGCTGTGAGCCCACCGAGGTGTTTCTCGGGACATACAATGACCACCGTCTTACCCATGCGCCGGGCCTGGACCGCCGCCGATACCGCCGCCGCCGTGCCGCCATATATAACAGTGTCGTAAGTCTCCGGGGAGCCCGCAGAAGAATTTGCAGTTTGGCACCCTGACGTAATGACAAGGGCGACAACTGTCTGCAGCAGAGCGAATCTTGATGGCTTGCTCATCTCTTTCTCCTTCATAGGCAATATTGTCAAATCCATGGCGTCAGCCATTATACAGAAGATACTTGCTATTGTCTGTCGATTCGTTTAGCTTTTTCTACCGGCGATATGTCCGGACCATTTGCAGATTAGCTGATCGGGCAAACTGACGAAAAGGAGGTCATTCTATGAATCGACAGACAATCGCAATCTTCACCGCTTGTGCACTGGTGATTATTTGCTCAGCGATGACGGCGGCCCAACCGCCGTCCCGGATCGCAGGCACAGAGCTGCTGAGACTCGAAGGAGACATTGCCTCTCACCTGGTCGCGGGGGTCGATAGATTCCTGCTCGGCGAGCTTGCCAAATCAGTCGAGCGACGCAAGCGCCACTGGAACTATGATTTTTCTTCCGCCAACGCCTACCGCGCGTCCGTGGAACCCAATCGCCGGAGATTAGCGCGCATAATAGGTGTGCGGGACGAGCGTGTCGGTTTCGATGCGCCGCGGCTAATCGGCACAACCGATCAGCCGGCGCTGGTCGGTCGAGGCGAGAGTTACAATGTGTATGCTGTGCGGTGGCCCGCTTTTGGAGATGTGCACGGCGAGGGCCTGCTGCTGGTGCCGACAAAAGGCACTCCGGTGGCGGACGTTGTCGCAATTCCAGACGCCGATCAGTCGCCCGAGATGCTCGCCGGGCTGATCGAGGGCGTGCGCACCGACTCGCAGTTTGCTCGCAGACTCGCCGAGAGCGGATGCAGGGTTCTCGTTCCGGCGTTGATCAGCCGCCGGATGGTCAAGCGAACGGCGGCCGGTGGCGGTCGCAATGTGACATTGACCAATCGTGAATATCTTTATCGCTCGGCGTTTGAAATGGGCCGACACGTGATCGGCTACGAGGTGCAGAAGGTACTCGCGGCGGTGGATTGGTTCGCGAAGGAAGATTCGAAGATCGGTGTTATGGGATGGGGCGAAGGCGGATTGATCGCATTGTATGCCGGCGCGCTTGATACTCGAATCGACGCGGTTTGTGTGAGTGGCTATTTCAGCTCGCGCCAGGATGTATGGGCCGAGCCGATCGACCGCAACGTTTTTGGCCTTCTTGAAGAGTCTGGCGACGCGGAGATAGCGAGCATGGTGGTTCCCCGCACCCTTATAATCGAAGCGGCAAGGGGCCCGGAGCTGGTCATTCCTCCAGGCACGCGCGCGGCGCCGGGGCGGCTCGCAACGCCCGAACTCGGGAGTGTCCGCTCTGAGATTCAACGGTTGAAAGAACTTGTTTCCCGGTCGAAATTTGAAACCAACATCAGACTGCTCGTCAGCGGCAACGGTACCGGCCCCTGCGGCACCGATGAGGTATTAGATGCGCTGCTGGAATCTCTGGCGGGCGGCAAGCTTGCTCGGCCAGGCAAGGTTCCACAGCGTCTGGCCAAGTCATTCGATTCGAAAAGCCGCCAGGACCGGCAGATACACGAGATCGACCGACACAATCAATGGTTGTTGAGTGAAAGCGCTTATGTGCGCAAGCGATTCTTCTCGAAACTTGATACGAGTTCCGCAGAGAAGTTTGACAAGAGCGTTCAATGGTATCGCCAATATTTCTACGAGGATGTGATCGGCAAGTTCGAGCATGACCTTTTGCCGCCAAGAGTGCGCTCGCGCAAGGCGTACAGCGAGCCAAAGTACGCCGGGTATGAAGTGGTAATGGACGTTTTTCCCGATGTGATCGCGTACGGAATTCTGCTCGTGCCGAAAGATATCAAGCGCGGCGAAAAACGCCCCGTGGTTGTTTGCCAGCATGGGCTGGAAGGCCGGCCACAACACGTAGTGACGGGTGATCACAGGGCGTACCATGATTATGCCGCCAGGCTGACCGAACGCGGCTTCGTCACGTTCGCGCCGCAGAACCTGTACATATTCAAGGACCGGTTTCGCACGCTGCAGCGCAAGGCCAACCCGATCAAAAAGACGTTGTTCTCGATCATTGTGCCGCAGCACCAGCAGATCGTCAACTGGCTTTGTTCGCTGCCCTACGTCGATCCCGATCGCATAGCGTTCTACGGGCTGTCCTACGGCGGCAAAACGGCTATGCGCGTACCGCCGCTCGTCGGCAATTACTGTCTGTCGATCTGCTCTGCCGACTTCAACGA
>JADHXR010000045.1 GCA_016782865.1 Phycisphaerae bacterium | reverse complement strand
CATTGTGGTGTCCTCGACAGGTACCGGTAATACGATCAACCAACCTACGACAGCTACGAATGCCAGCGGACAAACCACCGCGACAATGAGCAGCACAGTGGTCCAGACAAAGACTATCAGCGTGACCATCAGCGGCATAGCTATCACTAATACTGCATCGGTCGTGTTTGAGCCGGGTCCTGTCTCAGCCGACCAAAGTACGGTTGAAGCGACGACACCTGTGGCTGCCAGTGTGGATCCGAGTGGCCCAAAGAGTACCATCACCATTACAGCCAAGGACGCATATGGCAATGTCTTACCAGACATTGCGCCGGGGGACGTTGTGGTATCCTCGACGGGTACAGGCAACACAATCACCCAGCCGACGGTAGCTACGAATGCCAGCGGGCAAACCACAGCAACAATGAGCAGTACAGTAGTTGAGACAAAGACTATAAGCGTGACCATCGGCGGCACAGCCATCACGGATACTGCGACGGTAATATTTACAGGAGAGCCTGCATTAATAATTGAGAAGTCGGACGATGCGGATCCGGTTAACCCGAATACAGACATTACCTACACGATTACTTACGGAAATGTGGGCTTGGGTAATGCGAGCAATACGGTTATCGTGGAAACGCTTCCCGCCAATTTAATATATGTAAGCTCATCAGGCGACAGCGTTCACGAGGAGACAACGAGAACCATTACCTGGACGGTTGACACGCCGCTAAATGCTGAAACAACTGGTCAGACAGTTACTTTCACTGCCAGAGTGGCCAATAGCGGCACTATTCTTGACGGTGGTATAATTACAAATAGTGAGCTTACAATTGATTGTGATGAGACTGATCCGGCGGGACAAATTGCGTCCGAGACGACAACGGTCAATGACAAGAAAGCCCCAGAGACATCGGGGCACGTGCCAGATCCGAATTCGTTTCAGATTCCAACAGATACGGTGGTTGAGCTACATATTACCGATGGTGGCTCCGGAGTTGAGTACGACGGTGGGACTGTTACGATTCAAATTGAGGGTGACCTTATTTATGATGGTGCCAACGAGACTTCTCCTGGCGTCTACGACTCTAACTCCATAAGTCCGGGGCAGGCGGTTAAAGGCGTATGCACACGTAGTGGGTCGGACGCGGACTACACGTTTGTTTTCGTGCCATCGACTCCATTTGACTACGAGCAAAGGGTAGACGTCGTAGTGAATGCAACGGACAAAGCTGGCAACGTTATGCCGGAAGAAAGCTACGATTTCTATACCGCAATGCGGTCTTTCGCGCCAGACGCAAAGGTGAATAGTGATACGGGCACGCTCGATCAGGACAATCCGGCCACGATCACCGATTCAGGCGGAAACATCTGGATCGTGTGGGATCAGACGAATGCGGCAGGTAATACGGATGTCTATGTCGGTATACTGCCTGCTGATGCAAATGCCTTCGAAGTTAGTGTGCCCGTCGCAAATACTGCCTATACCGAACGAAACCCGGCGATTGCAGTTGATGTAAACGATGTCGCGTACGTTGTCTGGGAAGCCGACTATCCGAACGATCCGAACGATCCGAACAACCACTGGGACGTTTTTGTCTCCTCTTCCTCAAATGGGACAAGCTGGTCAGCTCCTGTCAAGGTGGATCTGGACGACCCGAACAACACAAGCGATCAAATGTCACCCGTGATTGCAATCAACCAAGCTGGGCCGGATACACTGTACGTTGCCTGTCAGGATAATCGTGCCGGCAACTACGATATCTGGCTGGCAACCTCTCCCGCTGGGACCACTTGGACTCCGACACAGATAACGACCGATCCCACCGACCAGACAGAACCAGCCCTTGCCACAGATGCATCTGGCACTGCTTATCTCATCTGGACCGACGCAAGAAACGGTGACACGGACATCTACGGTGCAGACTCTACCACGGGGCCATGGACAGAGGTAGCAGTCGTTGACGGAAGCAGCAACAATCAATGGGCTCCTGCAATTGCCGCCGAATCTTCCGGCACAGTGCTTCACCTGTTATGGATTGACGATGCGGATCCCAATGGAAGTATATTCCACGCTGCTACGACGGATGGTCTGCAAGGGCCGTTGGTCTTGGATCCAGATGTTGTAGATGATCGTGATCGTCCACAAAGTGCTCCGGTTATAGCGGTTAGGGGCACGGGGAGCGCCGTAAAAGTCTTTACGTGCTGGCAAGATGGTCGATACGCCAATCTTGGTGACGCTGCGGACATTTTCTTTGCCGAGACCGCCTCCAGCTTCGGAACGGATATACTCATCAATGATGAGTCTGGTATGCTAAACACCCAGACAAAACCCGATATTGGGATCGATCCGAACGGCAATCCATATATTGTGTGGGTCGACGACAGAAATGGCAACAATGATATCTTTTACGCCGGTGCGACTGCTATAAATATACTGCCCCCGCCGGATCCAGTTCCCGGTCCCAACGAAGTGAAGTTGATATGGCCATCGGTGGGAATCGAAATCACGATTCCTACCGGGGCACTTCCAGAACGCGTCGACGCCAACAACATCACTATTGCGAAAGTAGTCAATCCTCCAGCTCCTCCGTCTGGGGGCTTCGGGCTACCTTACGATTTTGGGCCCAGTAGCTTACAGTTCAACCAGCCGGTGACCATAACCATCCCGCATGCTGCTGCAAATTGTCCTGGCTACTCGACATATGTTGTTTATTGGTACAACCTAGAAACAGCTACTTGGAGCCAAGACGGCATAACTAATGTTCAGCATAACGATACATCTGACCCACACACTGTCAGCTTCCAGACCACACACTTCA
Source organism: Phycisphaerae bacterium (assembly GCA_016782865.1). Lineage (GTDB taxonomy): Bacteria > Planctomycetota > Phycisphaerae > Sedimentisphaerales > Anaerobacaceae > SG8-4. The sequence goes on along the minus strand of JADHXR010000045.1, from coordinate 43,650 downwards.
CTATCTTTGCTGGGGGTGGATCTACTACTATTCCAGTTACTCCCAGTGGTGGAAGTTACCATGGCGGAAGCGGAGGTGGCTGCAGTCTATCACCTAACCGCCAAGGCAATGTAGTTGAATTTCTGTTACCGTATATCGCTTATGTTATTGTGTTGTTGGCGATCAGTCGGGTGGACGCACGCAGGCGAAGAGCAAAGAGCAGTGGATAGAGTGGAATTCAGACAGGGAATAGAATCATGCATCTGGCGATGCCATAGGGCATTGCCAGATGCATTATCTTGAGGGCAATGGTTCTATTCGGCAAGACAAAGGTACAATATGTCCGTTGCCCGCGCACCTCCCATGCTAGAGATAGTATTGGTTGCAGTCGCAACGGTGCCGCTAATAAGATTCCTGCGGAGCAGTCGTTATCTTATGATACGAAAATGAAGATTTCAATAACCTTTTTGGTTCCGGCTACGCCGGGTTAGGGTGAAGAAGAGAGAATAAGGAAGCATCCGACAAGCCACAGTCTGATAGAACATGGGGTACTTACTGAAAGGAGAGCATTATGAAGCTTATGAGGCGGATTGTAGTTGTCATTGTTCTGTTGTCGGTAAATCCGGTTTGGGCTCTAACGTTCATGGGGCCACCGACTAGTGATCTTAAACAGAAGGAATGGCGAAGCGGCTTTGACTATTCTACCGGCGAGTTCGATATCGATGTTTCACGCTCTGGCGCTGTGACATTCCGTGATCGTGACATAGACATTGAGGCGTTTTTCGGCCTGGTGGGCGCTGCCCCGTTCGATAACACAGAACTGTTCGTCCGGTTGGGCAGGGCGGGGTTAGCGGGTTCGGGCGCTGAGTTCGCCTGGGGTGCTGGCTTTAAGGCTAAAGTCTTTGACTCTTCGCTGGCACCCTGGGGTATATTATTCCAAATAACACATATTGAGGGCGATGACAGTTACGTCGACAGTGGCTCTTTGGTGACCGCGGACTTCGATCTCTACGAAATGCAGATTGCAGTGGGGCCGAGTTACCAACAAGGCAATGTCTGTATATATGGCGGACCCTTTCTGCACTTCGTAAACGGAGATGTGGACCTCGGTTTTGCCGGACAAAAGTCTTCCTATGACATCGAGGATGAGTCGGTATTCGGTGGTTACATCGGATTGTCGGCCGAAATTGCCGAAAATGTAAGCTTAGCCTTTGAGGGCCAGTTCACCAGCGACGCAAGTGTGTTCGGAGTGGGTGCCACTGTGAAATTCTAGGTCACTTTGATTCTCTGCCCAGGGTCTCATCGTCTACGTGCTTGCTTGGCTGTACAGCAATGACATACGATCCTGAAAGTGTCGGCTCCGCAGATATGTGGCCTTAGAGCTTGGCAGATCCCACAAAGCACCACGAAACTCTGGCCAGGTCGCGCTAGCCGTATGCCAATTTCGCTGAGACTTCTTCTGACATCTGACGCAGAGTCGGGACCGTTGCCGCCGATAATAACACCAGTGGGACCGACGGTAGTGTCAAGAATCTTTCGCACATCTTGTCATAAGCTCTCGCAATCTGGTTAGCTTATCAGTTTATGCACGTTACAGTGGCCGAAGAGATTTTCTTCAGGGGCTATTTGCTGGTAATATATCGTGCTTATTGACCACAACGACCAAGAAAAGCGTTGCATTTTCGCAACTGATGAGTATAATAATATCGGCAGTCATTTTTGCCATGTTCCACAGCGTGCTCTTGGGAGATGTAATCTTAATTGTTGCATTTTTCCCTGGGTTGATTCTTGGCTGGCTCTTTGTTAAGACTGGATCGCTGCTGGCTCCGATCTTCTTTCATGGTCTGGCTAATGCTATCTGTGGCTTCATTGCAGCGGTTCTGACCTGAGAGATCATGCGGATGTGTCGCGTGATGGGGTCGTTAAATGAGATTGGTTCGTGGGATGATTCGTAAGGAACGTGATAATATCTTTTCGTGTGACTTGTCGTTTGTCGAAACGAATATGTGATTTTGCAGGAGAGTTGCAGGGTGAAATTCAGAAAGCAGGTTGACTGGCCATGAAAAGTACTCTTGAACTCAGCCGAATACTGTCGGTTGCAAGCTTCGTTCTGCTTGTTATCGTTGGGTGCATAGTAGTAAGCCTGATCCTTCCCAAAGACATGGGGCAAGATGATGCTGTGAATTCAATCCCCCAAGCTGCGAAAGCAAAAATTGATCTTGGTAGTAGTAAATCACCTGGTGGGGATCCCAAGGTGATTCTAGAGCGAAATATTTTTGGCTCTGCCGGAGCCGATGTGGGCGACAAAGACTCCCAGAACAAGAAGTCTATGGCCCCGCCGGCAAAACCTGCTGTCAGGAATCAGCTTCAACTCAGGTTACTCGGGACAGTTGCCGGAGACAAAGAAGCCGCTTGTGCGGTGATCGAAGACCTAACGTGCAAGGTTCAGGACCTCTACCAAATCGGCGACATCATTCAGGGCGCGCGTATTGAGGCAATTGAACAAAACAAGGTAGTCCTTCACAATGAAGGCCACCGCGAGGTACTAAACATATCTGTGGCAAGCAAAACGTCTGCTCCGTCCCGGACAGTCGCAGAACCCGCAGTAGCTAAAGAACCAAGTGCTTCGGACGTCGTAAGGATTGTCTCACCCACCGAACGAGAAATAAACAAGAGCGCTTTTCTTGCAAAGGTTGGAGGTGTGGAAGCGGCTCTAAAGGCAATCAAAGTATCTCCCCACATTGTCGATGGGGAGTCGAAGGGTTTGCGAATCACAGGTCTGGAGGGGCTGAGCATGGCCAAGTATGCAGGACTTCAGAATGGCGATATTATCCAGACTATCAATGGGCAGAGTATTACCAACAGGCGTAAGGCATTCCAAGTTCTACAAAAAGCACGGGCGCTATCTTCATCGGATATTCAGATTTTGAGTGGCACGCAAAAGAAGACACTTTCGTTCAGAGTAGAGTAGTCAAGAGTGGGCCAATTCAATTTGGCTATTGAGAAATGAGCAGGCAGGCGGATGAGCGATGGGAACGCTACCATATAAAAGATGTGTCCGAGTATTGAGAACAAGAATCCGGTTCTCACGCATTCTGGTTTACAGTTGCATCATAGTGATGGGATTGCGATCTTCACAGTGTATAGCCAGCCCAAGTTCGGCCAACGATTCATCGAGGGGTTCTGCGAGGACCACCGATTCGTTGGTATATATGCCACTTCTTTCGGAGCCGGGTGCTGCAGATAGCTTGATTTCATTAGATTTTGATCAGGTAGATCTCCGACTCTTTATCAAGACTATTGGCCATCTTACAGGGATAAACTTCCTCATTGACGACAAGGTCAAGGGGACTGTCACACTCATGTCCCCGACGAAAATGCGCGTTGGAGACGTCTATGATATATTGGAATCGGTGCTGCAAGTAAAGGGTTTCGCTGCCGTTCCTGCCGGCAAGATAGTCAAGATCATTTCTCGTGCTGATGCTGCAAAGAGCAACATGTTGATTCGCGTCGGAAACAATCCTGGACTAATCCCTGTAGATGATAGCCTTGTGACACAAGTCATACCCCTGCACTTCGCTGATGGGGCAGAGATCAGCAGCGTGCTTTCCCCTTTGGTCTCAACGGGAGGCAGTATAACAACATACCCAAAGACAAACACAATTATCCTCACTGATACTTCGTCCAATATCCATCGTATAGCAAAGCTGGCCCAGGAGCTTGATATTGAGCAAGCAAGAGATACTGTCACCGTGATTCGTCTTAAATACGGTTCTGCCAGAACCATTAGTGATCAAATTACTCAGATTATGCAGCGTAGTGCGGGCAGCCCAGGAATTAGGACCCCAAGAACGGCGTCCCCGAGGGTTCCTGCCACGATGAAGATTATACCTGACGATCGAACCAATTCCCTGGTCATAGTTGCAAATCCTGATGATATTGAGATTATTAGTGAGCTGGTTACGACATTAGACGTCGAACGCCCTATCGAGGCGGGCAATGTGCACGTAATCTACCTGAAACATGCCGAAGCAACGGAAGTTGAGAAATCGCTTTCGGCAGTCTTGGGGAAATTAACAGCAGGAATAGCTGACAAATCCAGTGAGCCCTTGCAGATAACAGCAGATGAAAGTACGAACTCTTTGATTGTCGTGGCGTCGCCTCAGGATTACAAGATTATTGAAGACATGATCCAGAAACTGGATATAGTCAGAGAGCAAGTACTGGTCGAGTTCCAGATAATTGAGGCAAGCAGTGATGTGCTGAAAGAGATAGGAGTTGATTGGGCAACACTTGATGAGGCTGTAGCTGATAGTGTTCGGGGCTTTGGATTTACAAATCTTGGCCCTCGCATCGAGGCAGCTTCGGGTAACCTTGAGGGCCTGGGAGTCGGTCTGTACAGGAAAGTGGGGGAGCAAACAGAGATCGGAGCTATTCTCAAGGCGCTGGAGAAACATTCAGGAGTTAACGTTCTTTCCACACCTCACATACTTACATCCAACCATCAAGAGGCCACTATAGTGGTCGCCGACAATGTCCCCTTTGTAAAGCAGTCTCGAGTTACCGAATTTGACCCAGCTACGCCGACGGCAATAAGGACTTTTGACTTTAAGGATGTCGGCATAGAGCTGTCGGTCACACCCCATGTAAGTCCGGGCGGTCTTGTCCGCCTTGAGATTGATGCAAGTTTCACCAAGCTCGTCGAAGGGGCCACAGGATTGAGCAATGAGACGCCGACAACAGCGCAACGTAAGGCCACTACAGTCATATCTATTGTGAGCGGTACAACCGTTGTCATAGGAGGATTGATCCGGGATGACAAAGAGAATGTTGAGACGAAGGTGCCGTTGTTGGGCGATCTTCCTTTGGTTGGCGGTTTGTTCAGAGTCACTAGGGAACGTATACAGAAAACGAACCTGCTTCTTTTTATAACCCCCCATGTTCTGGCGGACGCGGACGATCTTGTTGAAATAACGAGCCTGAAACGGCAGGAAACGCAAAACTGAAGGGAACTGCGGGAGAAGGTAGTTGTGGATAGAAAAGAATATAGTGAATCCGGGATGTGAAAAGAGAAGCGGGCAATGAAGGCGGAGTCGATTGGACAGATACTACAAGAGCAAACCTCACTTACAGAGCATCAGTTGTCTGAAGCCCTCTCTTTACAGGCAAGAGAAACGGAGCATCAGCGAATCGGCCAGATATTGGTCAGGGAAGGTCATGTTACCGATAGCGAAGTCCTAAAAGCACTGTCTCGACAATGGGATCTCTCGTATCTGGATAAGATACCGCAGGGAAAACTTGATAGAGAATTAGTTACAAGCCTGCCGATTGAATTCCTCAAGAGACACAAGATCCTCCCGTTTGGCGAGGGAAATGGAACTGTGACGGTTGCCGTTGCTGATCCACTGGATGTGATGGCTTTTGACGCGGTCGCAAATATCCTTGGCCGGCCATGTGAAAGGGCTGTGTGTGCGTCTTCGGCAATCGAAGACGGGCTCAGCCGCTACTATTATGAAGATGATGGTTCTACCTCAAAGACGTTAACCGGCCTTGACAGCGACGAAGAACTTGCCAGCTTGACCTTGAGCTCCGGAACTGAAGACCTTTTGGATCTTGCGAACAGGGCACCGGTTGTGAAGTTGGTCAATACATTTTTTTTTCAGGCGGTTCAAACCCGCGCCAGCGACATACATATCGAACCTTATGAACAGGAAGTGAAAGTCCGTTTTCGGATCGACGGCGTGTTGCACAACAAGTTCACCCTGTCAAAGCAATATGTTGCAGCGCTGGTATCGCGGTTGAAGGTTATGGCCGATCTGAACATTGCCGAACGCAGGCTTCCGCAGGATGGGCGAAGCCGGATCAAGATTGGCGACAAAGAAATTGACATCAGGGTATCAACAGTTCCCAGCTCTTGCGGCGAACGCGTCGTCTTGCGCCTTCTGGACAAGAGCAGCGCACGTTTCGGCCTGGATCAACTCGGGTTTGCCCCGGAGACTGAGAAAGAATTCAGCAAACTTATTCACAAATCATATGGCATAATTCTGTTGACCGGCCCCACCGGGAGTGGAAAAACAACAACTCTGTATGGTGCTCTCAGTGAGCTGAACACAGAAGCCATAAATATCGTGACGGTAGAGGATCCCATCGAATACCAACTGCCGGGAATCGGGCAGATGCAAATACAACCGAAGATAGGCCTTACATTCGCAAATTACTTACGCCACATTCTCAGGCAGGATCCGGACGTAATTATGATAGGTGAGATTCGTGACCTTGAGACAGCTAGAATCGCAATACAGTCGGCTTTGACAGGTCATCTGGTCTTGAGCACGCTGCACACAAACGATTCCGCCAGTGCGGTTACCCGCCTGATTGACATGGGAATCGAACCTTACCTGGTCTGCTCCTCGGTAATCGGAATAATGGCACAAAGACTTGTACGAGATATCTGCCCGAAGTGCAAGAGTCCCTATGAGCCCAGTGAAGAAGAACATCTTATCCTCAGCAGGAGCCGATTGAACTCCGATGGCGGCACCTTCTGCAGAGGATCGGGATGCCCGCATTGCATTGACACGGGATACAGAGGAAGAACCGGCATCTTCGAGTTGATGGTTGTCGATGATGAGTTGAGGGAATTGGTTATGGCCAATGCCAGGTCAAATTTGATTAAAGAAGCGGCCGTGAAGAAGGATATGCGTACGTTACATGAAGACGGCATGAGGAAAGTCTTTGCCGGAGACACCACTATCGAGGAGGTTCTTCGTGTTACGCAGGATGATGTAGCTTAGTATGACGAGGAATGATGCTGACGTATGCCTGTATTTAGATACACACAGCTAGGTGGCACCGGCCACAAGGAGCGAAGCACAATCGACGCGACGTCGGTCGCGGACGCGAGAAGAAGACTCCGTGCGGCCGGCGTCCATGTCTTGGAAATCACAGACGGACAAATAGACGTTCAGCATCAGCTTACCGGACAACCTCGGACGGTTGGCCTTCGCAAAATAAAACGGCGAGACCTGTCGACAGCTATCTGGCAACTGGCGAGTCTACTGCATGCCGGAATTGCACTTGTGCCTGCTCTTTCGGCAATGGTTGAGCAGTTAGGGAATCGGCCCTTGGCTGGAGTATTCGGACAGATACGCGACAAGGTAAATGAAGGCACTTCATTGGCGAAAGCCATGGAGGAATATCCTGCAGTTTTCTCGGAGATTTTCATCAGTATGGTCAGTGCCGGAGAGGCTACAGGTACGCTTGAGAATGTCCTGTCGCGATTGGCCGAGATGTCTGAGAAACGCAACAACCTTACCAATAAAGTAAAGGCTGCCATGGCCTACCCTCTGTTCATGGCAGTTACAGGGGTAGCTGTCGTTGGGTTCATATTTTCGTTTGTCATTCCCAGTATTGCCAAACTGTTTCTGGAAATGAATCGCCAACTTCCCTGGCCCACCATCATGCTGATCGGGATAAGTGATTTTACACAACGCTATTTCTGGGTTTTGCTCGCCGTGCCCGTAGCGTTTGCAGGTGCCTTGGTATTATGGTTAAGAACCACCGCGGGACGAGAAACCTGGGACCGGTTGAAGCTGAAATGCCCGCTTCTTGGCGGCCTGGCGCTTAAGATGGCCGTATCACGTTTTTCAAGGACGTTGGCGGTGCTATTGGCCAGCGGACTGCCAATAGTGGAAGCACTTGATCTTGCCAGACGGGTCATCGGCAATTCTGCGGTTTCGGCTGTGGTAGAAGACGCAAAAGATGCTATAAGCCATGGTGAAAGGATTGCCAATTCATTTCGCAAAAGCGGTGTTTTTCCGCCCATAGTAATTCATATGATCGCCGCCGGCGAGAAAAGCGGCAGCATTGAAGAAGGACTTGCCAATGTTGCGGATGTATTCGACAATGAGGTTGAGACAACAGTGAAAGCACTAACGTCACTGCTCGAACCACTGATGATCGTTCTACTGGGGACTATCGTGGGATTCATCGTGCTTGCAATCCTCCTGCCAATCTTCGACATTAACCAGGCAATTGTCTAGAAGGAGACAGTTATGAGAGTATTGAGATATTCAAAACATCGCGGTAGGCCACCCGGCTTCACCTTGATTGAGTTGATGGTAGTAGTTGTCATCCTGGGAATTCTCGCCACAATAATTATGCCTAGAATTCTCGATAGGCCGGAACAAGCCAGACGAATGAAAGCAAAAGTTCAGATAAAGAACTTCCAATCTGCCCTGGCACTTCTTAAGACCGATACAGGCAGTTTCCCGACGACTGTGGAAGGATTGGAGGCCCTTGTAAGCGATCCTGGCGTGCGAGGCTGGAAACGAGGCGGCTACATAGAGGGAGGGAGAGTTCCGTTAGATCCCTGGGGCAATCCGTACATCTATATCTGCCCCGGTATGCAGGGCGGTGATTATGATTTGGAATCTTACGGCAAGGACGGAGAGGACGGCGGAATTGAGGATGGCGCTGACATTGAAAGCTGGAACCTTGACTACGAGTAATAGCCTATGCCACGTCGCGGAAACGGTTTTACGCTTATTGAATTGGCAGTAGTTCTGCTAATTATTGCTATTTCTGTGACTGTCGTGTTTCCAAGGTTCGGTTCCGGTATGGTTGAGCGCGCCCGGCTTCGAGGTAGTGTCAACAGGATTGCGAGTGTTGCCGAGTACGCCCATCAGCGTGCTGCCTGCGCACGGTTGACGCATTTGCTCCACCTCGACACTGCAAACGGAACGTACTGGATTACAGGCCAGACATCAGATGGTCAAACAGCGTCAATAACTGATGATTTTGGCTTGAAAGGCCGACTTCCCGAAGGTGTGCGGTTCGCAGGGGTAGAGCTTCGGGACATGGATGCCAATTCAGATGATATTGTAACAATAAGATTCAGCCCGCAGGGTTGGGCCGATCCGGCAGCGATACAGTTGATTTGTTCCACAGGTGAAACCATGAGCGTTATTATCGACGAATTATCAGGTCAGGTACAAACCTGCAAGTTGGAAGAGATGAATTGAAAATGCGGCGTCGCAGAGGACCCAAATTGTTGTGTGTCAGTGAAATCAAGGCATTTACCTTAGTGGAAGTGCTTATTGCATTAACTATCACAGTAATTAGCTTAGTGCCCCTTTTGCATTTGCTGGTCACAAGCATTTCCATGATGGATACAGCCGGGTGTTTGTCCCGGGCTACCCTCATCGGAAAGGCTAAACTGGCCGAAGTAATTGCCCAAGGTTATCCCGAAATAGGTACTGACAACGGCAACTTTGAAAATGAGGGCAATGAAGTTATCTTCGAGTGGCAGGTGAGCGTAACCGACGCACTTGCCAAGGAGCTTGAAGAAATAGGTTTGACTGGGCTGCGTCGAGTGAACGTTGCTGTCACATGGCGTGAGGGCCTGGGACAGAAACAGGTTTCCCTGTCGACATATGTTTCAATCGACCAGGTTGTGACCATGACTGCTTTGGAAGGCAAAAGCACTCCGCAACAATAGAATCGGACAGAATGCGTTGTTTTCATTGAGAACGCAGTAGTACTCTGTCATCGCAAGCGAAGAAGAAATGCTTGATAGTAGACAGATAACTTTGAATAGATGTTTTGCTCCCAGACGCACGACATGGAGAGCTACTTCTATTTTTCCGTTGGTGCTGAGGCTACCGCTTTTGTTTTCTTTTTCTACTGTGGCTTTTGCAGAAAGTAGAACTTGTTACACCGTTGCGGGCCACTGGCATAAGCGAACTGGTGAGCAAGATTGGTACGCAAGATGTGACTTAAGTTAGACAGATTTTGGAGACCCGGAAGGTTATGTGGATGTTTGGGATTTGATGGTGTTTGCGGATCATTGGCATGAAAGAGAGAAACCGTAATGGGGTATAATCGAAATCGACGTTAATTGCTGCACCGATAATTATGTGAAGGAATTCTTGTTGATCGGTGCATGGCTAAGACACTAAACACCCGTGCTTATAAATGCCTGAACTATATTGGTGAAAGAGACTCCCAGCTTATCAAAGTTGTGATTAGCTAGCAGCAAAGAAGATGGGACTAATCTTGGCTTCACAAAAGCATGCTGAACTGATCTCTATAGTCTGATTTAGAGTAAAAGAAAGTGCTTGAAAACAGACCTATATACGAAAGGCAGGCGGCTCTCACAGTCGTTGTTCTAATAGTCGCCGCACTTGTCTCAACTGTTGGTGCAGAGACTCCACCCACAGTGGAATGGGAAGAGTGGACATACTCATACTACGCTCCCAGTTCTTTTGGGGACATGAATGTAGCTTCCGAGGAAGAGCTTCTCCCGTGGTGGGCAGACATGCTTGAGCCTGTAGGCATAATCATAGGTACAGCATTGGGTCATGCTGCAAGTGCAACATGGGCTATCTTGACGCATATAGGTGCCACGGCGGATTATCCTCCAATTCTGGAGATAACCATAGATGCAGACCGGTTTTCACCCGTGATAACGTTAATCCAAAACGAGGCGTATACTTTGATCTGTCAATACTCGACCGGCGTGCCATCGATGACTTGGGCCCCAAGAACTCTCAATCTGTATAAAGAGGGTTGGGAAGGCCTATTCATGTATTGGGAGCATGTAGACACGATTAATCTGTATGCCGAAAGTGAAGAAAATGTTTACTATGGTGTCCTGGTTCTCAAGAATCCAATTGTACTTACAGCCCCGGGACACTACGAGATTGGGCTTGAGCCCTTCGCCCCAATTATCGAATTCGATGTTGTGGGAAATGACAACTTTTCTGATGCTTTCACTTTAAATGGACGAAGCGGACAAGCAGAATGGTCTAACATAGTTGCCACGAAAGAGTCCGATGAACCGGATCATGCCAACAACAGTGGAGGCGTTTCTGTATGGGGCAAATGGACTGTATCAACAAGCGGCACCGTCACATTCGACACATTCGGTAGCAATTTTGATACCTTGCTTGCTGTCTATACCGGTGACAGCGTCGGTGATTTAACTGAGATCCAAGCCAACGATGATGCTGAAGGAGGGAGAGTGCAGAGCAAGGTACGGTTCCAAGCAGATGAAGGCACTACCTACCAAGTCGCTGTAGATGGATACGACGGAGCGAGAGGGAGTATCCAACTTAACTGGTCGTTGGAGACTGCACCAGTGTTGGCTCCGCCGGAAGGGGTGGAGGCGCAGACCGGTCTTAGTTCAGGTGAGATTGTGTTGAGTTGGAATTGGTCGAGCGAGGCGGCAGGTTATAAGATCTTCTATGATGAGGATTCGATCAATCCGCCATTCAGTCCTTTACAGGGTGGCAATCCAGCCTCTGGGGCAGACGTGGGGAACGTGACACAGGTGACGATCACTGGATTGATACCCGGGCAGATATACTATTGTGCGGTGAAAACATACAACGTAGATGGTGAAAGCGATTATTCTGCTCATCGCAGCACATCTTCAGGTTCGGGTGGAGTCTTACCCTATATAATCAGCCTTACTCCTGAGAAAGGACCACCAGGGACGTGTATGAAGATTGCAGGAACTGATTTCGGCGATACCGAAGGCATTATACGTTTTGCGAATGGAGGGATCGGCACAGATGTTGAATGGAGCGACACTACTATATATTGCCGTGCTCCCTTGGATAACGTAAGTGGTTCCGTCCAAGTCGAGGCAGTCCGGCAAGGATACGGCGACGATTTTGAAACAGGTGACTTTAGTGCGGACAATTGGCAGACATATGGCGATACTGACTGGACTGTTACCTCTGATCAAGCACACGAAGGTGTCTATTCCGTCCGGTCTGGAGACGTCACGGGAGGAAAGTTGAGTTACCTTGAACTAAGCGTCACAATTCCTAGGCCAGGAAGCGTCAGCTTCTACTACAAGGCCACTAGAGGCGCCGGCTTGAGGCTTTACATTGACGGTGTACACAACATGCTTGGAGGTAGTTCGCCGAGCGATTGGTCTCGTTTGTTTACAGAAATTGAAGCGGGCACACACACTTTGACATGGCGTTGTGAAGGTTTTCCACCGCACTGGCCGAACCCCGCAGATGAGAACTCCCGCTGCTGGATTGATGATGTGAAGATAACACAACGTGGAGGTGGCAGGACTTTCAGTGTTACTGACCCTGTCATTTTGCAGGTCGATCTTGCGAATTCCAGTGGAATTGAGAATGGAACTCTTGAATATCCATTTAGTAAGATCCAGAGAGGTATCGACGCGACGACCGAAGGTGACACAGTGATTGTTTCGGAGGGTGAATATTTTGAACAGGTTAAGTTTGGGGGAAGTGATGCAAATGACATAATCTTGCAGAGTACCGACCCATTCGATGAAGGAATTGTTGCCCACACGATAATTAATGGCGGTAACGATAGAGACGCGCCTGGATTCCCTCAAAATCGAGGTCCAACAGTTCGCTTTGATGGCCAGGAAACATCAAGATGTATGCTGATGGGCTTGACAATAACCGGTGGCTACGGCTATGAGACGAGCTTTTTGGCGGGCGGGGGCATCTCTGGGAAGGGGGGCGTGCTCAAACCATCGGGAGATGGTAGTATGTATCTTGAATATATTACGACAAATGCTACGATCATGCATTGCACCATAACCGGCAACAACGGTGAGTGGCACGCGGGTGGCATAGACGAATGCGATGGTTTGATTTCCAATTGTACAATCGCTGACAACTATGGCGAGTTTCATGGAGGCGGTGGACTGTCAGGTTGCGATGGAGAGATCACCAACTGTACCATCAGCAACAACACCGCCGAGAGGGGTGCAGGGCTCTTCGGGTGCAATGCTTCGATAACGGACTGTGTAATAAGGGATAACCGTCATCCAAGAGGCTGGGGAGCCGGCGGGGGATTGAGTGACTGCAATGGCAGCGTGATCCGTTGCCTGATTAGCGGGAATGAGGCTCGCTCTGGAGGTGGATTGTATTCTTGTGATGCTCTTATAAGAGACTGTACTATAAGAGATAATATTTCTTACAGTGGAGGTGGCCTGTATGAGTGTTCTGGTTCAATAGAAAATTGCGTAATATCGAATAACACAGCGCTGGGCTTGGGGGGAGGTCTAAGCACATGTGAGGGATCTATCGAAAATTGCATCATTTCCGGTAATCGGGGTGGCATAGGAGGTGGACTCCACGCCTGGAATGAAGAAATCAGAAACTGCATCATAGTTGGCAACAAGGCTTCTTCGAGTGGCGGTGGCATTAGTGTATGGGGATCAACAGAAGGGGCTATTGTAAAAAACTGTATTCTGTGGAATAACAAAGCAGCCCGAGGTGAGCAAGTAGAATTAATGCAACTCACAGATGGACCACCAGTCTCACTGCACATAAGTCATAGCGATTTGATGAATGGGGAAGCTGAGATTTATTGGCCAGATCAAGACGTCACTCTCGTTTGGGCCGAGAGCAACCTGGATTCTGACCCGCGTTTTGTAAATGCTGGCTATTGGGATCCCAACGGCACACCAGCGGATGCAAATGATGATTTCTGGGTCAATGGTGACTACAATTTGCAGCCTGGCTCACCATGTATCGATGCCGCCGACGCCAACTCTGCACCAACTGCCGATATCCTGGGTAATCCTCGCCATGATGATCCAGGCGTCGAGAACACCGGGATTGGTAGTCCCAATTATGTGGATATTGGCGCCTATGAATTCCAGGGAACGTCCCCAAGCTTAATCGGTGACTTCTGCGGAGTCAATTTTGGCCCGCCAGATGGATATGTAGATGTATGGGATCTGATGCAATTTGCCGATCACTGGCATACTCGAACAGGTGAGGACAACTGGGACGCGACATTTGACCTGGCAGGACCCAACTTCGGGGATCCGGATGGCTATATAGATGTCTGGGACTTGATGGTCTTTGCAGATAACTGGCATGAAGGCCAGAAACCGTAGTGGAATATAATCGAAAGGATGTTCTTGTGTTCGGTCGTTTTAGTGCGTTGTCAACGCCAAAAAAGTGAAGATGACCTTACTAATGGAAAACAAGGTGATGTACAGACGAAAAAGACTAGCTTTTACCATATTGGAGATTCTCGTGGCTCTGAGCATGCTTGCACTTATTCTAACCGCCGTCTACGGTAGCTATACGGCGGCGACAACAGCAGTTGTACACTGTAAGCCAAAGAGTGCTTTGGAGCAGCAAGCCAGACTCTTCCTGGAGAGGATGACATGTGAATTGCGCTGCTGCTTCGCAAGCAGGGCAAATGAAGCCCGTGAGGACTCACTCGATAGTCGTCCTGGGCGAGAAGTCCTCCAGCGGGAGGAGCCGCCGTTGTTTGTGGGTAAAGACGCCTCACCGGGCCAGACCTTCCTGCAGTTCGTGACGTCGGCTGTGATATCGAGGCGGCCTTACAATATTGGCGGGCTTGCCACAGTCAGCTACAGGTTGGATAAATCCGGAACAACGCTGTTGCGTAGTGAGCGCAGATATGTGGACAGGTTTGAGAACGATGACAACGATTACAACTGGCTTGTTGTCTTTGCAAATGTGAAAAGTATTATTTTGGAGTATTTCGATGGTGAGAAATGGAAACAGCAGTGGGATTCAGATGAAAGTATGGGCTTGCCTAACGCTGTAAGGATTTCACTTGTTCTGGATACCGAAGACACCGGTCCTCTTTCGTTTATATCCGCTGCCCACATAACGTGCCGAATATGTCAAACGCCTGCGGTTACAGTTCAAGAAACCACCGCACGCAGCCGAGATTCCGTACAGGGAGAAAACGCTGGCAATCACAATGATCCAAAACTCATCAAGAAATAGTAGGTCGGGTATTGCTTTGGTCGCAGTTTTGCTAACTATCGCGGTGCTGGCTGTCATTATTGTGGAGTTTAATTATGAGTCACGGATAAAGCTCCATCTTGCCGACAATTTTCAGCTCGCTGCCAAGGCTTTGAGCTGTGCCGAAGCCGGCATTGCTATTTCAATGGCAGCACTGAGGCAAAACAATGATATACTTTCGGACGAGAAACTCAGTCCGTTTTTTTCCGGGATGGTTCGAGTTCCAGTTGAAGATGGTCATTGCACTATATCTATTGCTGATGAAAGTGGCAGAATTAACATAAATGCTCTCAGTGCGCCGGCCGGCCAGCTTGGGCGCCGTCGAGTGGATCAAATGTTGAGACTGGTTGACCTTTTGAATTACCAATACGGGGAAAGCTCTCCTGTCAGCTACAGCCTGATTCCAGCAATGATCGATTGGGTCGATTCCGATGACGATGTAACATTGCTTTCCTTTGTGACGAGAGAGAATGCCGGCGTCGAAAATGATTATTACCAGGACCTTCCAGATCCTTATCCGTGCAAGAATGCGCCATTCGATGTCTTGAGTGAATTGCTGTTAGTGAAAGGCATGACGGTCGAAATATTTCAAGGCCGACCTGGTAACGAAAGCAAGGGCATAGAGCCCGTCGAGGGAATTCAACGGTTCCTCACTGTCTATGGCGACGGCAAGATAAATATCAATGAAGCTTCGACGACAGTAATCCAAAGTCTTTCTGATAGCATAGACTACGCTTTGGCACAGAACATTGTCGAGCAGCGAAAGTTCAGCCGGTATCAAAGCGTTGGGCAACTGCAGAAGATTCCTGGTATGACACCCGAAGCATATGGGGCCATCCGTGGATCGGTGACCGTAAGGTCCAAGAGTCGTTATTATACGGCCACGGTAACAGGCGTTTCAGGGCAGTTCGTCCGCAAAGTCCAGGTTGTGCTCAGAAAGGACGAGGACACAGCGCAAGTGGCAGCAGTTCTGCGTCGCGAACTTTGAATAATATATGCTATAATGATATTTTTCTGATACCTATTAAGGCGGCTTGCTTTGAAGCGATCGATCGGGATTGACATTAGTGAGAACAGAATAAGCGTGGTCCAATTGTGCCATGGTCGGGGCAAAGTGTCTCTGGAGCGGATGCACGTACAGCAAATGCCAGATGACACATCCGCAAAAGAAAGCTCCGCTGCACGGTACCGGGCCGCAATTAGAGCAGCAGTACCCAAGGGGGAGTTTGACACTCGTGCATCTGTGGTGGTTGCCATGCCCTATGGTAGAGTATTCTTCAGTAACTTCAGAACGGACCTTTCAGATAATCAAGACATCCGGCGACTTTTGAGTTTTGAGCTCGAAGACGATTTCCCCATTCTCTTTGATGATCTTGTCGTTGATTTTTACAGCCACCGTGAGTTGCAGGAACATAATCGAGAGTTTCTTGTTGGTGCCGTAAGTCGCTCTGAGCTTCGCGACTGGGTTGAAACACTGCGTGAAGCAGGTGTCGGATGTTCGGCAGTTTCTGCGGATGTTTGCGCACTTCGTGCGGTTGCAGCGCTGAATCACGAACTGATTGACAATACTCGTTCTCTCGTCGTCTATGTGGATGGTCGGCGGACAATCCTGGCGCTGAGCGATAAGAACAGGCTTGTATCTGTTAGATACCTCAACTCTGGTGATACAACAGAAGTCAACGTGCCTGCATTAAGACGTGAGATTGACCTGACCTTGCGGGCGGCATTCAACTCGCACGTCCCTATACCACCAAGAATTTTGCTGAGCGGTACTGACGAACTGGTTCATGACTTATCTGAGAAGCTTCCGGGTGAACTCGATCTTGAGATTGAGATGTTAGAGCCATTCACTAGAATAACGTGCTCACCGCAACCACCCAGAGACAGCAGACTGGTTATAGCTTTGGGACTGGCATTGATAGGTGCGAACAGGGACAATGGGGCGATGGATTTCCTTGCCGCAGATGCAGTCGAGGCAGATCAGACGGCAAAAACGAAACGAAGCGCATTTGTATTTGGATTTCTTCTTCTGGCTGTCGTATTGGTGCTGGTGGCCAGTCTTTTCATCCAACTCAATGCCTTGGGAAATGAGAACCAGCGCATCAAGCGGGAGATTAGAGATGTCTTCGCGCAGACTCTTCCAGAGGAAAAAAGAATTGTGAATGAGCTTGCACAGATGACTGAGAAATTCATGCTATTGGAGGATGAGTATAATACTCTTGCAACCGAAATACGTGGCAGAGCGCCGTCACTTAGAATCCTGCAGTATGTCAGCGAAAAAATAACACCTGACCAAAATGTCAGCGTTTCCGGTATTTCCATGACTGCTAAATTGGTTCGGCTAAGCGGCACTGCTACTTCTTTCGAATCTGTGGACAATGTCGTGGTTATACTAAAGCAGATACCCGAATTTGACTCGGTAGAAATTCGCAACATAGACCTGGATCCGACGGACGGCAAAGTGCGTTTTAGCTTGTTGATTACCATGAAATCGAATTGAGATGAGCATGTAATGCGTTTAACACAAAGAGAAAAACAGTTCGCCATTGGTGGAGCAGTACTTCTTGGACTGTTCGTAGCTTTCCAGGTTTTCGTAAGGCCGGCACTGAGTCGAGTCAGGATGCTCAGAGCTGTTGTGGCGGAAAAAAAGGAAACACTTAACAAATTGCACACCAAGAGCGAAGGGTATAATGCTCTTCGGAGTCAATTAGAACAAATACGCCTAACGGTAGAGGGTCAGCAAAGAGGCAGGCAAATGCTATCTTTTGTAGAACGCGTGCAAAAGGATTGTGGCTTAATGCAGAAAGTTATCTACATGACACCAGGCACTACAGCCATAAGTGATTTGTATGAAAAAACGAACGTTGAAGTCAAGTTCGGAGCAGTTACACTGGATCAGATAATCCAATTCTTGCTGAAAATAGAATCTTCGGAACTGCTGGTTGGGGTCACATCTCTGGACATAAAATGCGGGCTTCAGAATCCGGCTCTGCTTGATGCAGTAATTCAAGTAGCTAGTGTGTCGGCTATTGAGCAGGACTAGACTATGGAGTCAAAGCTTAAGAAACAAGCTGCCCAAAAGGTTCCGACAGACACACAGACGCCAAGGCGCTTCCCGTAATTCTTGCTGTACAGCAACGCGTGTTGTTGCTACCGATCAACTCGATGGGCAAGCAGCATATCCACCACCCGAAGTTCGGTCCCTTCCTAAAGGCGAAGACCGACAGGCTCGGGCTAGAAACTGTCCTAAAGCTGCGCGAAGACTACAAGGCCGGTGATCGAAACGACCCTGCGATAGTCCGAGATCAGGTGGACTGGGCGCTGAAGCATTTCGGCATTGACCCCCAAAAGGCCGGCTAATTGCCGGAGGGGCTGTTGTCATTTCTCACCGAGAATGCTTGATCTGAAAGACTCATTCTCGAAGAGTTGTTTCGCAAGCAGGGCGTAACCTTCAGCTAACGGATGGCTTGCGTCGCTGTAGAACTCGCTGGGCAGTGTCTCCGGCATGTAGTAGGGGATGTTGTTCTGCCGGAGCCAGGTCTCAATCCCACTTTGCATTTTGCTGTAAACGCCGGGACTCTCTGCCTTGAACATGTGCTCGTTGAAGGGCCCGACCAGGACAAACACCGTGTTATTTCTTGCCTTCAACAATTCAACGGTCTGCCGGAAGAAGCTCCATTGCAGCGATGTATAAGGTTCGACCCATTGGAAATCTTGTTTGGAAATCCCTCTGTCCTGCCAGGAAACGTGATCTTGAGGATCATCATTTCCGGAGACCGGAAGTTCAAGTGTGACAGCCCCCAAAGGATTCCGGTAGGGATGTTCCATAGTCCACGTCGGCAGGTCCATGTTCTCAAAATAGGTCATCTTCAGATGTGATGTCCAGCCGAGGAAAGGTGTATTGCGTTCCAACACGGCGGAAAACCTCTTTGGAAACGAATCCTTGTAGCATGGGATCTTGCCAGGAAACTGCGGGACCAGCTTTGGATGATTGAAACGGAACTCCTTTTCAGTCTGCAGGTCGTGTTTTTTGGAGGTCATCCACAGGGGATTGAGATGCAGGATCACCTTCTTGCCCGAGATGTCCCGACCGTAGTACCTAAGCAACCCCCCAAGCGCCGCGGGATGAAAGCCGTCGACGCCCAGATTCGCGAATCGATCATGGCCGGCATTTTGATTTAGATAATGCGAGAGCGTGCCATCGGTCGGTACATAGTGCCCCCAGACGACCGAATCGCCGACTACAACAGTGTCATATCGCGAGCAAGCCTGGCGGCAGAGGCGGTCGTACAGCCAGTAATCACCGCTGAGCTTGTATGGCAGGCGATAGTCGGGTTCATACTTGAGTTCTCCGAGCTGTCCCCAGAGGGCAGGCCCGAAATAGAACGTCGCAAGGCAGATGATTGCGACGAGGATCCATTCCCATCCGGATAGTCGTATGCCGTTTGAGCCAAAGGCGACATCCTCGATTCTCGATTCTTGATTCTCGCCTCTCGATTTTCTGCTTCTACGAGCATCGAGTATCGAGCATCCAGCATCCAGTATGCTTTTTTCCTGCATTACCTCTCACCTCATTACGCCAGAGATATCATTGAAGCCTGTCAAAACTGCAAATAGATAAACGCCTGGCCGCTCGATGGAGCAAAAACGGCTAAGTAGAGAATCATGGCGACGACGATTCCCACTCGTACGGGCCTCAGCTCGAGGACCCACTTGACCTCGGATTCATAAGCATACTGATAAAGCCACACAGCAAAGACAAGGGCCAAAGCCAGCACGGGACAACAGGGATTCGCCCATCCTGAGCTGAATATCCTTGTTACAATTATCCAGGCGTCGCCGATGCTCTCGGCTCTAAAGAATATCCAGGCGAAGGTGACGAAGGCGAACACGAAGAGCTGTTTGACCAATCTCGGGACCTTTTCTTTGTAGAAGGTAGTTCTTTCCAATTCGCGCGTGAAGAAGCGCCCGAGGGCATGCAGCGCGCCCCAGATGACAAACGTCCAGGCCGCGCCGTGCCACAGGCCTGAGATCACCATGACCAGGAACATGTTTCTGTAGGTGTTGAACGTTCCTTTGCGATTTCCGCCGAGAGGAATGTACAGGTAATCCTTGAACCAGGTGGAGAGACTTATATGCCATCTCGACCAGAAGTCTCCGAGGCTTGCGGCCAGATACGGGTTGTTGAAGTTCAGCATCAGGCGAAAGCCCATCATCCGTGCTACGCCTCGCGCCATGTCGGTGTAGCCGCTGAAGTCGAAGTATATCTGCCAAGCAAACAGGAATGTGGCCAGGATCAGGGCGGCTGATTGAAACTGATCGGGCGCGGCGTAGACCTTGTTGACATAGAGGGCCAGATAGTCGGCAAGTGCTACTTTCTTGAACAAGCCAACGACAAACAGCGAAAGACCGTCGGTGATATCCTGTGCGCAGACTTTGGGCGTTTTGTGCAACTGAGGCAGAAGGTTCTTCGCTCTTTCGATAGGCCCGGCTAGCAGTCGGGGGAAAAGTGCGACGAAAGTGGCATACCTTATGAGACTCGTCTCCCTTTCGACGTTGCCGCGGTAGTAATCAATGGTATAGCTCAGCGACTGGAAGATGTAAAAGGACAAACCTACGGGCAGGAGCATTCCGGGCGAGGGAACTTCGTACGGGATGTTCAATGACGACAAGAGAAGGTTCACATTGTCGGTGACAAATGCGCCGTACTTGAAAAAGCCCAGCAGGCCGAGATTGTTTGCAATACTGATCGCGAGCCATGATTTTCTGCGAGGGCTTTTTGCCATTCTCATGACGACGCAATAGTCGAGGGTGGTCGAATAGGCGATGAGAACCAGATATAGCGGATTTAGCCATGCGTAGAAGAAGTAGGAGGCGGCCAGCAGCACGGGCAGTCGCAGCTTGGTTCTTTTCACGGCCAGATACGTCGGGTAGACAATGAGGAAGAATATCAGGAAAGGCCAGGTGTGGAAGTACATTCAGTGTCCTTCTACTTGGGTTCCCGCGAAGCGGGGTCCTTCATCAAGACGCGGATGTGTGACTCTACCGAGGCAGCCAGACCTCCCAGATGATAACCTCCCTCAAGTGTGGAGACCAGACGGCCCTGGCAGCATTTGAGAGCGATCGCTTTGACGATCTCGGTTAGCTTGGCGAATCCTTCGGCGGTGACGGCCATCTGACCGAGCAGGTCGTTCTCGTGGGCGTCGAAGCCGGCGGAGATGAGCACAAAATCAGGCGAGAAATGAAGAGCCGCAGGTTTCAGCTCTTTTTCGAAGGCATCAAGATAAACACTGTCGCCGGAACCGGCGGGTAAGGGGACGTTGATAGTGTAATCCAAGCCCTTGCCCTCGCCTCTCTCCGCCCGGCTTCCCGTCCCCGGATAGAAAGGGTACTGATGCACACTGAAATACAACACCGTTGGGTCGTCGTAGAACGTTGCCTGAGTTCCGTTTCCGTGGTGCACGTCCCAGTCCACGATCAGCACGTTCGACAAGCCGTATTTCTTTTGAATGTATCTGGCGCCGATGGCGATATTGTTGAAGATACAAAACCCCATTGCCCGGTTCTCAAGTGCGTGATGACCGGGCGGTCGAACGGCACAGAATGCGTTGGCGGCCTTCTTTTCGGTCACGGCGTCGACCGCGGCGAGCATGCCTCCGGCCGCCATGACCGCCGCTTCATATGACCTGTCGGATATGGGGACATCCAGAGAATCAAGGTAGCCGGCTCCCTTGTCGCAACTGCGCTTGGCTCGCTCGATGTAGTCAGGCGAGTGAACAGTCTCGATCCAATTGAGCCCGGCTCTGGTGGGCTTTAGTTCGACCAATTGAGAGTACATCCCCTCGGCCTTCAGCCTCTCGATTATTTCGACGAGTCTTTCCGGCCTTTCCGGATGACCGGGCGTGGTCTTGTGCTCGAGATAGATGTCGTCGTAGACAAATCCTGTCTTAGTTGCACTCTTCGTTTGATTCTCACTCATCTATGGTTGGTTCACTTGATACGTTGTTGGGCGCATTTCTTACACAGCGAAACCCTATGGCGTCGCTGGCCAGGCACGTGTCGTTGATAGAAGGATCGCTCGTACGATAGGTTGATCGACAACTGTCGGCGGTGGAGTTCCAGGCGCCGCCCCGCAGGACTCTTTCCTGTCCTTTCGCCGGTCCCCTTGGATCTCTCTCGGAGCTTTGCTTGTAATAATCCTCGACATAGAAATCACTGCACCATTCCGATACGTTTCCGTGCATGTCGTAGAGTCCCCACGGATTGGGCTGCTTTAGCCCTACCGGATGGGTTTTGCCGGACGAATTGTCGGCAAACCATGCATGGGCTTTGAGTTTTTGGATGGCCCTGCCGAAGCTGTACTGTGAATCTGTCCCCGCCCGGCAGGCGTACTCCCATTCGGCTTCCGTGGGGAGTCTGTACCCGTTGGCTGCGAAATTGCAGTCCCAGGTTTCCTCGTCGTAGCAAGGCTCCAGGCCCTCAGCGAGCGATCGCTCGTTGCAGTACATCGTTGCATCCGTCCAGTTAATCTGATCCAGAGGATTCTTCGGATTCTTGAAATGGGACGGGTCCGGGAACTGAAACTTTTTGAATTGCTCCTGGACGACTTCGTATCGGTCCATCCAAAAAGGGCTGACCCATACCTTATGCACGGGGGATTCGTCGTCGCTCCCTTCGCTGCTTCCCATCTCGAACCAACCGCCGCCGATTGCGACCATTTCGAGGCCGGATTGTGTTGTGATCGCATCGGGCGCACTGCCGGTATCCTCGGTTCGGCGGCAGCCCGGGTAGATCGCAAATATCATCGTCAAAAGACAAGTCGCCGCTATTGCTTTGTTCAATCGCATTCGCTGTGCTTCCTTCACGGACACTATCTGGATTTTGCCGTCGCTTAGTTGCTCGATGTTTGGCAAGGAACCCAATCAGGTTCTTTGTTGTGGTTGCCGTCGGTGGTGATTACCACCCACTTACCCGTCAGATCGGTCACGCAGATATTCCAGCCAGGTGCTTTGCCGCCCACCATCTCGACGGCCTCGGGACCGTAGCTGAACGTGAGGTATCTTCCCCTGGGTGAAAAGTCGGTGTGATAGACTTCGTATTCTTTCTCACACTTCACAACGCAGCGGACATTCGTAACCTGAGGCTCGCCGGATGTCAGGTCGATGTCAGCCGTACACAGATCCCAGTCGGTCAGCCCCCATGTTATCCGCCTGCCGTCCGAACTGAAGTCAGGTCTGCAGCCGGTGACTCCGAACTTGGTCAAATCGTAAATACTGGTTCCGTCGACCTTGAAGGCCAGTATGGCGTGACTGAAATCCATTCCTCCGTGGACGGTGGCCAAGAACCACTTGCCGTCGGGCGACCAGGAGATATTGTAGAGATGATGCAAGTTCTTGTTCGGGTGTTCTCTATGTTTACGGGTCTCTACGTCGTAGAAGACAAGACCCTTCGTGGCGAAGTCTTTGATCGTGTAGGGTTCGACTTCCGCAGGCAGGTACGCGATGGTTTTGCCGTCGGGTCCCCAGCAGGGCTGACGGGCGTTGTCGGCGACCTTCATCCGTCCGGTCCCGTCGATGTTCATAAAATAGACGTTTCTGACCTTTCTGTTGTTCACCATTTCATCGACGACACAGCAGACCTTCGTGCCGTCGGGTGAAGCGTGGGGGTACATCTCGTCTGCGTCGGGCGTATTGGTAAGATTGGTCGGGTCGGATCCGTCGGCGTTTATCAGGTACAGCTCCCAGTTCTCCTTGCCGTTGGTTTCTCGGAAGGTTTCGTACACGATCTTGCAGCGGATTTCCTTCAACTTGAATTCCGTTCGCGGTAAGGGAGTCAGAACGAGCTTTAGTTCGCCTGCCGATTGTGCATTGCACACGTCTGCGTTTGCCCAGAAGAGACTTAGCAAAAGAGAGAAAAGAACACATGAAACTTGCACCGATACGCTTTTTGCCGCTGTGTAGAACCTACTTGCCATTTTAGTCTCCTTAATTTTGATATTTGATATTTGCATTTTCTCACGGTTCCGCTGGCCGGATCGGTATCCAGTCAGGCTCCTTGTAGTGGAGCCCGTCGGTGGTAATTCTGACCCATTTTCCTGTTAGATCGCTAACGCACAAATTCCAGCCTCTCGCTTTGCCGCCTACCTGTTGTCCGCCTTCCCCGGGGCCATAGCTGAAAACGATATACTTCTTGTCCGGCGACAAATCGACGTGATAAACCTTCTCCGAACGCCGGCACCCGACGACTTTGTGTACATTCAATACCCGAGGCGAGCGGCCCGAGAGGTCGATATCACCCAGGCACAAGTCCCAGTCTGTCTCACCCCACGCCATTTTCATGCCGTCGACACTAATGTCGGGCCTGCACCCCTTGACTCCCCATCGCGCCAGATCGAACGTGCGTGTTCCATCGGCGTCGAAAGCCAGTATCGTATCACTGTAGCCCATCCCTCCATGGACGGCGCCGAGAAACCATTTGCTGTCGGGCGACCAGCAGATGGCGTAAATATGATGCAAGGTTGTGTTCGGATGCGGTTTGTGCTGCCGGGTCTGGAGGTCGTAGAAGAAAAGCTCCGACGTTGCATACTCTCTCGTGCTGTAGCGCTCATACTCGCCCTTTAGATAAGCGATAGTCTTGCCGTCAGGGCTCCAGCACGGCTGTCGCGCGTTCCGGGCGACTTTGACCCGCCCGGTCCCGTCGATGTTCATGTAATAGACGTTCCGAAGCCTTCTTCTGCCCGTTCCTTCATCGGCGACAAAACATATCTTCGTGCCGTCGGCAGATGCGTGCGCATACATCTCGTCAAGGTCCGGGGTCTCAGTGAGATTGACCGGATCAGAACCATCGGCGTTTATCTGGAAGAGTTCCCAGTTCTCCCTG
Organism: Phycisphaerae bacterium; assembly: GCA_016782865.1. Classification (GTDB taxonomy): domain Bacteria; phylum Planctomycetota; class Phycisphaerae; order Sedimentisphaerales; family Anaerobacaceae; genus SG8-4. Next base: position 19,003 of record JADHXR010000045.1, on the reverse strand, counting down.
CCATCGGTCCTGCGGTAGGTTTCGAACAGAATCTTGAAAGGGATATCTGCGAGATTCATCTCCGCCCGCGAAGAGGGGGCTCTTTTTACCCTCACCCTTTCTTGGGTCTGCGGCTCGCCAAATGCATCCTTAACAGCCCCCGGAGCCAGCAGAAGCAGCAGCAGTACCGCGATCCCCGCTTGGGATAATCTATTGCCTGTGATCTTGAATTGCTTTGTCATAGTGCCTCAGCCTGCCTAACCACATACGTTGACTATTTGCCGATAAGTATATCACATTCTTCGGCAATGACAAGAACGCACGGGACGCCTGCACAGAAACGTCTTTATTTTCGCGGCGGTTCTGATACAGTAGCTGTGGAAAACGAAATAGTCTTTAAGAAAGGATGTTCCGATGAGTCTGAGACACATTACAAAGACCGTATTGGTGTTAGTTCTGTTGACCATGTTTGGTGGTGGCAGGGCTTTGTCCGCACGTCCCTACCAGGCTACCGGCATTAAGATAGGGGAAGTGACTGACAGTTCGGCGATTGTCTGGACGCGTCTGACACAGAACCGTGAACGGGTGGGATCGGACGCACCGATGCCCAAGGTTCTCTATCGTGATCCGGCGGCCGGCAGGTTGTCTGAGAGGCGCGGCAGCGGAAGGCCTGACGCCGAGTGCGTCGTTGAGTTTCCCGATGGTTCGACGATTGAAACGATTGAAGGGGCCGCCCCTGGAGCATCGGGGAAGATCAGGGTCCAGTACAAACTCGCGGGAGCCTCCGATTGGAGGCCAACCGGTTGGCGCGCCGTGGACCCAAAACGAGACTATACATGTCAATTCAAATTGACCGGCCTCCAGCCTAGCGCGAGGTATCAGGTGCGCGTGGAGGCGGGGACAGACGCGGGCAGCGTGGTAGAAGGCGGATTCAGAACAGCGCCTCGCGGCGATCAATCCGAACGGGTCGTCTTCACCGTCTCGACGGGGCAGGCGTATCCGGATCAGGATGCCGTCGGCGGTGGGTACAAGATCTATGGCACCATGCTTAAGCTCGATCCCAGCTTTTTCGTCCACACCGGTGATATCGTCTACTATGACAAACTGGCCAAGACCCTGCCGTTGGCCCGCTGGCATTGGGCGCGGATGTACAGTCTGGCCACCAACGTGGAATTCCATCGCCAGGTTGCGAGCTATTTTATCAAGGACGATCACGACACGTGGATGAACGATTGCTGGCCCACCAGGAAGACGAGGTTCATGGGAGATTTCACATTCGAGCAGGGCCTGGCGGTGTTCGGCGAGCAGGTGCCGATGGGAGATCGGACATGGCGCACCTTTCGATGGGGCAAGGACCTCCAGATATGGCTCGTCGAGGGGCGTGATTATCGCAGTCCTAATACGATGCCGGACGGCCCCGACAAGACAATCTGGGGCCAAAAGCAAAAGGCATGGTTCAAGCGAACCGTTCGGGAATCGGACGCATCGTTTCGGATCCTTATCAGCCCGACTCCAGTGGTCGGACCCGATCGGGCCAACAAGCATGACAACCACTCAAACAAAGATTTCCAGCACGAAGGCAATGAGATCAGAGAGTTCCTCTCGAAACAGAAGAACATATACGTCATCTGCGGAGACCGCCACTGGCAATACGTCTCGGTAGACAAGGCCACCGGCGTCAGGGAATATTCATGCGGCCCGGCCAGCGACAAACACGCCGGCGGATGGACCAACGACCAGCGATACCCCGAGCACAGGTACCTCAAAGTGACCGGAGGATTCCTCGCTGTTACGGTGGACCGCTCCCAGGGCAAGCCAGCCGTGACATTCCGACATCACAGCGTAGACGGCGATATTCTCAATGAGGACCGCTTCACAGCCCAATAGAGTCACTGGCCCGGTACGGCGTCTCGTATCGTCAGAGATTTTGGCAAATCCGGTTAACGCGCAGATTGAGTTGTGCAAGTCAATTAGATACCGATTGCAGTCCGTATCCTATCTTTCTCACCGAATTTGTCCGGAAATAATTTCTATCTTTTGGATTGGCTTTGCAGTGGACGCCAGTGCGTCTTTCTGGTAAAATCCCCGGTTCATCGTTGAGTATCAGTACTGAAAAGCCTCGTTTTGTGTGAATCTTTGACCTGGAATTGAAATAAGGAGCCTTGATGCGGTTGATTCTGATCGACAGTCTGCGTGAGAACAGGAGCAACTTCTATCCCCTGGTGCTGGGGCGTCCTATCTGGGAGCTTCGTTGCGGCTTCAGTTCGCTCGAGGACAAGCTGATTGCCAAGATCAACCCTGATGAAATTGCGTATTTCGTTCCTGATTATATGGCGACCTATTATAGGACGCAGGTTGAAAAGCCGGTGAATGACGTGACGATGCTGGCTGGTGATGATTTGCTTTTAGTAGATCCTTCGGTAAAGGCAGCGAATTTTGACCCCGCGCTTGCGGGGGGGCAGGCTCCCCCTGCGGAAGCAGGTGTTAAAGCCAAGGGTCCGAGCGAAATCGGGATCAATGAGCAGGGGCAGGTGCTTTACTCCAGAATCAGCGAAAAAGATGTCGGTGGGCTGACGGCGGGCAGTATCGACCAATTCGTTGCCTCGGCCAAGGCGAGTCTGCCAAACGTCAAGTGCGAGCTGTCCACCTGGGAATACACCTGGGATCTCGTATTGGCCAATTGCGAGGAGATAGCAACTGAGTTTGCGGTGGCCGGGCGAAGTGGAATTGAAGGAAATGTGGAAGAACCGCTTGCGATCAGGGGCAGTAAGAAGGATGTCTACGTGGCGCCTGGAGCAAAGGTCCATCCGATGGTGACCTTGGATGCCGAGCACGGGCCGATCTACATCGACGAAGGGGCCGAGATTCACCCCTTCAGCCGGGTCGAAGGGCCTTGTTATATCGGCAAGAATTCGCTTTTGCTCGGCGCCAAGTGCCGTGAGGGCAACAGCATCGGGGATTTCTGCCGAGTCGGCGGCGAGGTTGAAGAGTCGATCATACACGGCTATTCCAACAAATACCACGACGGCTTCCTCGGCCACAGCTATGTCGGCGAGTGGGTCAACCTCGGAGCGCTCACGACAAACAGCGACCTGAAGAACGATTATTCGAATGTCTCGGTGATGCTGGACGGCCGGCGCTCCATCGATACCGGTTCGACCAAGGTCGGCTCGCTGATCGGGGACCACGCGAAGACGTCGATCGGGACCCTGTTGAATACGGGTTCGTATGTCGGGGCGATGGCGCTTATTATGGCCACGGGCAAGCCGCTGCCAAAGCACATCCCGTCTTTCGGATGGTTTATCGAGGGAATTGTGACCAAGGGTTTCGGCAAAGGCAGGCTTTACGAGGCGGCGAAAACCGCCATGAGCCGGCGCCGATGCCAGTGGACCCAGCAGACAGAGGCGATGTGGGACGCGGTGTTCGAGATTACATCGCCGGTACGCAAAGCGGCCATCAAGAAGGGCCGCAGAAGACTGTCAATGTAAACTTACAAGGAGTAGAACATATGGCAACAGTAGAAGAACGCGTAAGGGCAATCACCACCGCGAAACTGGGCGTAGAGGACATGAAGCTCGAGGATAGTTTCACTGCCGACCTGGGCGCCGAGAGCGTGGATTCGATTGAGCTGGTGGCGATGTTTGAAGAGGAATTCGGTATCGAGATGGACGAGGATGCTGCGCTGGCTGTTGAGACGGTGGGCGATGCGATCACGTTCATTGCCAAGGTCTGCAAAGAGCAGGGCGTTGAAATAGAAGAGTAGCAGAGAAAATGCTGAGATGCTCGATGCCAGATGCTCGATACTCGCAGGAAGCGAAGACGAGGAACGAGTACCGAGAATCCAGAATCGAGAATCGAGATGAAAGGACTTTTGATGGGTAAAGCCAAGAAAAAGCATCGTCTGGTAGACGCAAAAGAGCCGAATCTGATTGAGGACGTTTTTCCGCATAGTCTGCCCCCGCTGATTCGTTTTGGAGGTTCCGTCGTCGAGTACATCGACGGCGAGTCCGTTGAGTTCGACTTCGCCGCTGTCAAGGACAGGCCTATACTGATAACCGATACGACCTTTCGCGATGGCCAGCAGGCCAGGCCTCCGTACACGATCGAGCAGATGGTCCACATTTACGATCTGCTGGCCAAGTTGAGCGGGCCCAACGGTGTGATCCGGCAGACCGAGTTCTTTCTGTATACCAAGAACGATCGTGAGACACTGGACAAGTGTCGGGCTTTGGGCCACACGTATCCGGAGTGCACGGGCTGGATTCGCGCCGTCAAGGGAGATTTCAGGCTCGTCAAGGAAGCCGGGCTCAAAGAAACGGGCATGCTCACGAGCTGCTCGGATTATCATATCTTCCAAAAGCTGAAATTCCGCACCCGCAAGGAGTGCATGGACAGCTATTGCGAGGTGGTAGCCGCTGCGTTTGAAGCAGGCGTTCGTCCCCGGTGCCATCTCGAAGATGTGACGCGTGCCGACATCGAGGGCTTTGTGCTGCCGTTCGTGGATCGCCTTATGGAGATGAGCAGCCATGTTCCGGAGGAACTGTCGGCGAAGATCCGGCTCTGTGATACGATGGGCTTTGGCATAAGCTATCCGGGCGCCGAGTTGCCGAGGAGTATCCCCAAGCTGATTTACAAGCTCACGCAGGAATGCGGCGTGCCGAGCGACAGGTTGGAATGGCACGGGCACAACGACTTCCACAAAGTGCATACGAACGCAGGTACAGCATGGTTGTATGGCGCCGACTTCGTCAATACTACACTTTTCGGTTTTGGCGAACGGACCGGCAATCCGCCTTTGGAAAGTGCTGTTATAGAGTACATAGCCCTCAAGGGAGATCTGTGCGGCTTAGACACAACCGTCATAACAGGACTGGCCGATTACATGCGATCGATCGGCTTGCCGATTCCCGATAATTATCCGTTCGCGGGCAGGGCGTTCAATGTCACGCGTGCCGGTATTCACGCCGGCGGGCTTCGCCAGGATGAGCGAATCTACAACATTTTCGATACAGAGAAGCTCCTGGGCAGGCCCCCGCGAGTTGCCATTACCGACAAGAGCGGTGCCGACGGCGTGGCCCACTGGGTAAGCGAGTTCTTCGGCCTGACCGGCGACGACCGGATCAACAAGATCAGGGTCCACAAGCTGGCCCGCTGGGTCATCGACCAGTACGACGTCGAGGGTCGCCTGACCGCCATCAGCGACCAGGAGCTTGAGGTCAAGGCAAAGGAATTCTTCCCGGACTATTGGGAGAAGTACAAGAGCTAACGATTAACAGGCCATGTCCTCGTGGATATCTCTCGTCTCGAGCCTGCGAGATTCATCGGGCTCACGAGGACATCGCTTCGACTTCTTCGATGGTCCGCGGTATCGGCTTGCCCAACATGCGAGAGCCCTCTTCCGTGATCAGAACGTCATCTTCAATTCTAATCCCGCCGAAATCCCTGTATTTCTCTACGGCGTCGTAGTTGACATACTCGGCGTTTTTCTGCTCGGCTTTCCACCGGTCGATCAGCTCGCCGATAAAGTAAAGTCCGGGCTCTACGGTTATGACGAATCCCGGCTCGAGTGCCTTGCCGAGTCTCAACGAGCGCCAGCCAAATTCAGGATTGCGCCTGATGGTATCCGTATAGCCGACGTAATCTTCCCCCAAACCCTCCATGTCGTGGACATCAAGCCCCATCATGTGCCCGAGGCCGCATTGAAAGAATAGCGTGTGGACACCGGCTTGAACCGCTTCGGCCACGTCGCCCTTGACTAATCCGAGATCCTTGAGCCCCGAGATGAGAACCTCCGACGCCAGGCGGTGCACATTTCTAAATTCGACGCCCGGCTTCGCCGCCTCGATCGCTTTGTTTTGCGCATCCAGGACGATAGCGTAGATTTCCTTTTGTCTCTGCGAGAACCTTCCGCTTACCGGAATCGTCCTGGTAATATCACTCGCATAGCCAAGCTGCGTTTGCGCCCCCGAATCATTAACGGCTATATCGCCCGCATTCATAATGTTGCCGTGATAATGGTTATGCAGCGTTTCGCCGTGGATTGAGAAGATCGTGGGAAACGAGAGACGTCCGGCGCGAGAGAGGACGATTTGCTCCATCGCCGCTGCTACTTGTCGCTCATAGATGCCGGGCTTGGACATTGTCATCGCCGTCGTCTGCATCTCATAGGACATGTCCAGCGCCGCTTCGATCTGGGCGATTTCGTCATCGCTTTTTATAGATCTTTGCGCAACGACCGCCTGTACCAATGATTCAGAGACGTGATCCTGGATGACCGCCGGGTGTATGGCCAGCAATTGCTGGATTTTCAGAATATTCTCAGGCCGATACTGGGGGAGAAGGTGGATTTGCCTGTCTTGTGCGACGGCTCTATCCAGCACGAGTTGCAATTGGTCGAGGGCAGCGGTCTCAGAGACGCCGGCCTTTTGGCATTTCTCTTGAAGGGGTGGTTGAGGACCTGTCCATATAATATCGTCAACGGTCAGGTCATCTCCGAAGACGCACTCGATGCCCTGGTCCGCGTCGATGATGGCGGCCAGGCCGGGGCAATCGAGCCCGAAGAAATACAGAAAGGTGCTGTCCTGCCGGAAAGGATATTGATTGTCCGGATAATTAATAGGGCTCTGCTCGTTGCCCAAGAACAAAATCAAGCCTGAACCTATGTCGTTTCGCAGACGTTTTCTTCTTCCGATATAAACACTGGGGGCAAACATCTATGAATTCTCTCCACTTTGCTGCTGATTTTGAGTCAAGAGGCTGACAACTATCAGGCAGAGTACCGAGAGCGTTATTGCAGGCAGTACCGCGTCGAGTTCCGCCACCTGTGCCGGCAGACGATCCTTTATCACTTCTCCCCACAAGACTGTGGTGACGGTGCCGGCGAGAATCGAGGTGATCGCGCCGGCCTTGGTTGCGCCCTTCCAGAGGAGCGCAGCGACCAGGCATGGGGTGATGGCTGAGCCGTAGACCGTGAAGGCATATAGCGCCTTTTCAAAAACGGTCGTACTCTCGGCGAATGCGAGCGAGACGAGCCATGCGATCACACCGAAGGTCAGGACCATGAACCGGCTCATAAAGATGATTTTCTTCTCGGGAGCCTTGGGGTTTATGTATGCCTGGTAGATGTCCTTGATGAAGGTAGTGGCCGGGACGAGCAGGAATGAGTCGGCAGTGGAAATGATGATCCCTACGACGGTTATCATAAACAGCAGCCCGAGGGCCAGCGGCATGAAGTGTCGGGCCGCATAGATCAGGACAAAGCGTCCATTCTCGGGATCGGGTATCAGACTGCTGGCAAACCATGCCTCGGCGATGATGAGTTCCTCAATGATCAGGGCGACAAAGATCATGACGATAACTGCCGTGCGAGCGCCTTTTGCGTTGCGGCTGGCAAAAATCCGCTGATATTGATTTGCGTCTCCCAGCACGAGCAGGAACACGGGCAGACAGAAATTGATGTAGTCCACGGGCCTGAACATACCCCAAAACTTCATGTGGTCGGGCCGATCACCCATTTGGGCAAACGCGGCCGCCATGCCAGCGAGTCCGCCTGCCTTGATTAACACTATGGGGAATGCGATCAGCAACGTCCCCATGATCACGGTCCCGGTAACGACATCCGCAAAAGCCAGGCTCATCAGGCCGGCCAGCATCGTGTAGGCCACGATGAAAGACGCCGCGATGATTGTGGCTCTTTCCGAGGTCAGCTTGGGCTCGTGCAGGTACACCGTTCCCGCTTTCGGCGTCCCGGCAAGCCGGACTATCTGCTCATCGTTGCCAAAGCCTTCGCCGTACCCTCTGATCGTGATCCGTGTGATCGTGTTGCGCTTGATAGCGACCACGTTGTCAAGATCATCCAAGCCCTCGATCTCGGAGGCTCTGATGCTGTCAAGTGAACTCACGGCCGCGAGGAGGCCGGTGACGGCCCCTTCGTCGAGCGCCGTCTCCAGGGCCTCGTTGACTGCGATGATTTCACTGGAAGGCACTACCAGGACGGTGAACTGCTTGGGGGCGCTGGACCATTGTCCCGTGCTCTTGTCTTTGGCCTCGAAGCCGACGTGGGCCACGCCGGTCCAATCGGCCGGTGGTTCATATCTGAAGTAGCCCTTGCGGAGCTGCCTCCTGGTCAGCGGATTGCCAGCATCGAGCGTTACTTTGTCCTTCTGGCCGGCGATCACTTCCAGCACCATGCCGCCGGCGTTGAATTGATAGCCCACAATCACCATGTAGGCGAGGATCAGAGCTATGACCGCCAAGACGCGTGCGGCGCCGCCAAATCGCCTGCCGATGATCTCTGGCACGGTTAGCGCCTCGATGTTACGCGCACGAGTTGCTATAAAAGAAAGCAGGATCATCCCCACAAAGGTCCCGCAGGGTAACCACAGGGCCGAGGCGCCGATCCGGTAGGTTTTGCCTGCGTTGCCGACGATCGAGCCTGTTCCGATCCAGACGGCGAGCATTGTGCAGACCATGACCCAGGGCGATAGCGTCCGCCCGGCGACGGTGAAGTCCTCCTGCGTCTTGACCTGACGGGACTTGTAGATGCCGATGCCGGCCAAGACTAACAGGTAGATGAAAATGGCGATCAGATAAATCATGCTTTGCTCCACAGTGCATATTCGCAATCGAGGTTTACACGGGTGCTCAGGGCGGCTCTTACCGTTATTCCACGAATTGCTCGACGAAGTATTTGGGCCTTAGCGGCTCGCCGGTCGCCCTTTCGATCATGTCGTTCCAGTGATAACGAGCCCCGGGGCCCAGGACCTCTTGGCGCAGATAATCTCCCAGAGCCTTGTTCCCCACATAACTGAGGTTGTTGTCGGAATCGAGTTTGAAGACGTCGTGAACAATGTGGTGATGCAGTTGAGAAGCCAACAGTTCGCCCAACATGTAGTTGTGATAGTAGCAAGGGGCGGTCGTGAAATGCAGCTTGGAAGCCCAGCCGGCATCGGCAGGTCCGGGCGGTCTCTTGATGAGTTGATACTTCTCCACAAGGTCCCACCAAAGGTTGTTCAAATCCTGGTCGGGATCGGCATACAACTGCTTTTCGAAGTTGTACATGACCATCGCCCAGCGGGCGAAGAGAACCTGCCCGAATCGCAGGTATTTCTCGCTGACCTGCTCAATCTCCGTTCGCTCTTTGTCCGACAGATCGAGCATCTCCTGCATCCAGGCGGCATTGCGGCTCAGCCGGCCGAAGAACATGGCAATCGCCTCGGTAGTAAAGCTATGCGCCGGCTCCCTGAGCAACCAGGGCTCGTCTGGGTCGTGGTATTTGCTGTAAACCGCGTGGCCCAGCTCGTGCAGGATCGTTTCCATCCAGCGTTCGGTGTTCTGAAGGTTGCACAGAATGCGGACGTCCCCCTTGCGGTCCAGATCGTGACTGAAAGCGTGCGGGTATTTGTTCTGGCGGTCGTACAAATCACTTCGAGCGAGAATGTCATCCACGGGCAGGCCGACGCCTGCGTAGTACTCTTGCGACAACTCCTTGACGTCCTTGCCCTTGTAGTAGAGGTCGAGGTCCCGGTCGTATACCAACGGCGTTCTCTGGAAGAAGGGATCGTGGTAGTGCCAGGGCATCAAATCTGCCGGTGCGATACCGTAGCCGTCCGCCAGGATGCGGTCGAGTTCCTCCTTTAACCGTGCGAACGGCTCGCCTGTCAGTTCGCCAAGCTCATCGAAGATACGGTCCAGTTCCTTCCTGCTCTGCTCGCCCGTGACAATTGAGAGAGTGTGGTAATTGTCGAAGCCGAGCTTTCGCGCAGCCTGGTTGCGCAGCTTCACCAATTGGAGAAGATCATCGATTATCGCCTCTCCAACCTGCTTGCTCGCCTTCCAGGCCAGTTCCCTTTTGCGGACGTCCCTCTCCGTTGTCAAAATCGCGTAGACCTCACTGTTGGTGACCTTCTTGCCCTCGACGGTGCCGCGGAAGTTGTTGTACTTCTCCTGGACCTTAGTATCCGCATCGACAATTCTCTCGAGCAATCCCGGCTCTATCTGGTTCTGCAGATACCCGTAGTATAGCTTGTCCAATTGCCTGGCGAGTCCGGCATCCTTGACTTTTCCGCACTCCTTGGCATCTTTGAGGAATGCGTACTCCTGAGGATCGCTGTGGATTCTGCGAATTCTGATCTGCAATCTGCTGAGCTTGTCGTAATATTCGGACTTGCCTGTGGTTGAAGCGTCCCAGTAGGCGAGATTGGCCTCATCCGACAGGGGTTCGACCTTTGCTGTGTGAGCCGTGACGAACTCCTGCAATTGCCTCTCCTCGGCGTTATGCACACAGCCGAAAAGGAAAAGGGCCACGGCGGACAAGAACACTGTAAATGATATTGCTTTCATAACGGCTCTCCTGCAAATTCCAGAGCGACCAGAGCGAAATCACGTCGCAAGACAATATCACAAATTCCGCGCCCATGCACGGATTTTGCGGAGGTGTTTTGGAGCGAAGGTCCTACGTGTTAGAATGCCTGCTGCTCAGTTCGGGCGATGATTTCCTCTTGCAGGTCCCGGCCTACGTCCACGAAATAATCGCTGTAGCCCGCCACTCTGACGATCAAATCGCGATGCTGTTCGGGATTCTGCTGGGCCTCTCTCAGCGTCTCGGCGGTAGTAACGTTGAACTGGATATGATGGCCGTCAAGTTTGAAGTAAGACCTGATAAGATGCGTCAGTTTTTCGATACCGTCGTCGCCGGCCAGAACCTGCGGATTGAATTTCATGTTCAGCAGGGTCCCCCCGGTGCGGACGTGGTCGATTCGGGCGGCCGACTTTATCACGGCGGTGGGTCCGTGGCGGTCGCCTCCCCGGCTTGGCGAAATACCTTCGGAGACCGATTCGCCTGCCTTTCGACCGCACGGCATGGCGCCTACAACCGATCCGAAGTAAATGTGCACTGTCGTGGGCAGCAGGTTCACGCGGTATTTTCCACCCTTGTTGTTCGGCCGGCCGTTGAGAAGGTTGTAATAGGCGTCGAATACTTCCTCGGTGATGGTATCGGCAAAATCGTCATCGTTGCCGTACTTTGGCGAATGTTCCAGCAGCGTGTGCCGCAAACTCTCGTGTCCTTCGAAGTCGGCTTCCATCCCGGCCAGCAATTCATCCATCGTAATGTCTTGCCGCTCGAAAACATGGCATTTTGCCGCCGCCAGTGAATCGGTCACCGTCCCCATACCGACGCCCTGGATATAGGTCGGATTGTATCGTGCCCCGCCGCTATGGTAATCTACTCCGCTCGCGATGCAGTCGTCCATCACGATAGACATAAACGGTGCGGGCATGTAGTTGGCGAAAAGACGCTCGATGATATTGTTGCCTCTGATTTTCAGATCGATGAAGTATTCGAGTTGCTTATTGTAGGCATCCATCAACTGTTGGTATGACGTGAACTCCCGGGCGTCGCCGGTCTTGGGACCAAGCTGCTGGTCTGAGCTGGGATCGACGCCGTCATGGAGGGCCAATTCCAGAATCTTGGGCCAGTTAATGTAGCCGGTCAGCGTGCAGCTTTCCTTACCGAAGGAGCTGACCGTCACGCACCCGCTCGGCCCGCCGCTGCGGGCGTCCGTTATGCTCTTGCCGTCGGCGAGCATCTCCTTGATGATGACGTCGGTGTTGAACACCGAAGGCTGGCCGGTCCCGGTGCGAATTACCTCGCAGGCTCGTTTCAGGAAGCGGTCGGGATTCCTCTTGCTTATCTGGATGCAGGCGCTCGGCTGGGTCAGATGCATCTCGTCTACCACATCCAACATGATATACGAAACATCGTTGACGCCGTCGGTGCCGTCGGATGGTTTGAGCCCGCCAATGTTAATCAGGGCGAAATCCGTATAGGTTCCGCTCTGCTGCTCGGTTACGCCGACTTTGGGAGGCGCCGGCTGATTGTTGAATTTGATCCAGAAGCATTGCAGCAACTCTTTGGCCTTCTCGGGTGTTAGCGTCCCAACCTGGAGGCCTTTCTCATAGAACGGTTGCAGGTGCTGGTCGAGCCGGCCCGGGTTGAAAGAGTCCCACGTGTTCAATTCCGTGATCACCGAAAGGTGCACGAACCAGTAAGACTGCAGAGCCTCCCAGAAGTTCCGCGGCGCGTGAGCGGGGACATATGAACAGATTTCGGCTATTTGTTCCAGTTCAGCGCGGCGGAGAGGATCGGTCTGATCTTGCGCGAGCTGCGCCGCCTTTTCCGCATGCCGCCGGGCGAAAGTGATGACGGCATCGGCACAAATGTCCATCGCCCAATATTGCTGGTCTTTCTCGTATGCGCGGGGATCGTTGAAATAGTCGAGATTCCTGCGATTCTCCGCAATGTCACACTTGAAGTCGAGCATACCTTTGCGGTAAATCTTGTCGTCGAGTATGGCGTGCCCTGGGGCGCGCTGCTCCATGAATTCTGTGAAGACTCCGGCGTCGAACGCCCGATGCCATTGCTCATCCATCGCTGCGAACAGTCTTTCCCGCATGGTCTTACCGGTCCAGAACGGGATGATCTTCTGCTCGTAAACGTCTCTGACTTCGTCTGCGACGCCAAAAGGTGTACGTTCCCGGCTATCCAGAATGCGCAAGTCTTCAAGGCTGTGACAGCACAATTCCGGATAGGTCGGAGTTGCCTTCGGCGCCGGACCGCGTTCGCCTACGATCAGCTCGCCGTCGTTAATGCAAACCGTCTTGTTCTCCATTATGTGTTTGAACGCCAGGGCCCGGCAGACCGCCGCGGATTCGCGCAGCGGAACATCGCCGCGGTAGAACTCGGTCACCAGCTCTGCCCGTTCGGTCGATATGTAGGGTCTGGTCTCGACACTCTGATCGCGCAGCTTTGTCACTCGTGCGTTCATCTTATTAGCCCCCTATCTTGACCTCGAAGCCGTAGCTATTGAGGATATCTGCAATCACAGTCATGTCTTCGTCGGTGGGTACTTCGCTTTCCATGAGATCGAACTCAGTTGTCAGCCGGGCCGATTTCTCCTTTCCACCGCTGTTGTACGGCAGAACATCGATTCTGGTCACATTGCCCAACGATCTGACAAACTCTGCCGTCATTTCAATGTTGCTCCGGTCGTCATTGAAGCCTGGGACAATCGGAATCCTGATCGTTATTCTCTTCCCGGCGTTCGATAGCCACCTGATATTATACAATATCAAATCGTTTTCAACACCTGTAAAATCCTTGTGAACTGTCCCGTCCATATGTTTGAGGTCGCAGAGAAACAGGTCGGTGTGCCGGGCGACTTGTTGGATGATTTGAAGTTCTGCATGGCAGGTCGTGTCGACGACCGTATGTATGCCCTGGTTTCGGCATTGTTTCAACAGTGCCAGGAGGAATTCGCCCTGCATCAGTGGCTCGCCTCCGGAGAACGTGGCGCCGCCTGACTGGTCGTAGAAGATTGCATCCTTCTTGATCTCGCTAACAACCTGGCTGACTGTCATTTCTTGGCCTATGATCTCTCTTGCGCTGTTCAGACAGGCGCTCACGCATTCGCCGCAAACGGTGCACTCGGCTGCATTTGTCACAGGTCCGTTTTCGGCGAGCGAAATGGCCTGCTCTTTGCAGACCTCCACACATCGCCCGCACTTCGCGCAGCGACCCCTGCGGAAACCCAGCTCCGGATGCATACTCCAGCTTTCGGGATTATGGCACCACCGGCATTTCAGTGGGCAGCCTTTGAAAAAGACCGTTGTTCGGATGCCCGGTCCGTCGTGTATGGCGTATTTCTTGATGTCGAAGACGTGCCCGCAGATCTCACGTTCGCGCTGATCCGCTCGCGGCGCCGCTTGGGCAGGCCTCGAATCGGCGAAATTACCTGTAAAATCTGCCATAGCACGACCTTTTATTCCTGGTCCATCCGGACACATCATATGTCCTCTTAGGTAAATGTTCACCTCACACAGCCTAGTACCAGGATAGCAAATTTGAGCGCCAAGCACAACTGTTTTGGGCCGTTTTGGGCCGACAAGCGGGATTTTGCCGTTCTATCGGGTAGATATCTTCGGCATTCGGGACAACCGAGAAAAATCGTTCGGGGCCCCGTTCGACAAGCTCTGAGCCCGTCGAACGGGAAAAACAATAGTCAATAGTCAATAGTCAATAACAAGCCAGATTCTCACTTTCCAGGACATCTTTTTCCCTTGCAAATCTGCCTCTCACGGCGTAGATTTCCTGTGGCGGCGGTATTCTTGTTCTTTGGAGCCAAAGGTGAAGGCTCTACGGCACGCCCTGCGGGACACCGACGGGGACGGAGTCTACGCGGCCGTAGGCCGCGAAAGGACAATGGTGAAGTATGAAGAGTGAAGAGCGAAGTGAGAAATGACCTTATGGAAAGGACGTTTGAGTTTGCTGTGCGGGTGGTAAGCAAAAGCCCAAGGATGAAGTATGAAGGATGAATGTGGCTATCCTCTTTCACTCTTCACCATTCACCCTTCACTCTTCCTATGCCTGACTCTTTCACCCTTCACCCTTCACAATTCACTCTTCCCAATTTAGGTGTTATCGAGTTTTACTGATAATTATGATTTCAAGGACTATCTTGACTTTCCTCCGAGATGCAATCCGTATGATTACCAATGGGATGGCATCAAGTTTCTTGTTGAGAGAGACGGTGCTCTACTTGGAGATGACATGGGCACGGGGAAGACTGTTCAGAGCATCCTGGCAATGCGGCTTCTTTTCCAGCGTGGTGATGTCAAGTCGGCGTTGATTGTCTGCCCACTCAGCGTCTTGCCGCACTGGGACAGAGAAATGGAGAGGTGGAGCCCTAATTTGCACGTCACCGTTGTGCGCGGTGGCAAAGAGCATAGGGAATATTGTTGGCATTACACTACTCATGTTTGGATCACGACCTATGATACACTCAGGCAGGATATGAAGAGCGATGAAGCAGGACTTAAAGAGAAGTTCGACTTGGTCATCTTGGATGAAGCCCAACGCATCAAGAACCCGAGCGCCGGCACAACAAAGGCAGTACGCAAACTAGAGGCATCGTACAGATGGGGTCTGACAGGCACTCCAATCGAGAACAAGCTCGACGAACTGATAGCGATCTACGCTTTCTTGCGGCCGGGGCTTTTGAAGTACGAGGACACGACACCTGCATCAGCAAAGAGGGCAATCGAGCCTTTCTTCCTACGTCGTCGCAAGGCAGACGTGCTGAAAGACCTGCCAGAAAAACACGAGTTTCCGGTCTATCTTCGCTTTGAGGACGCCCAAAAGCAGACATACCAGCAGATGGAGCGAGAGCACGTCCTCCATCTTCACGAGAAAGGCGAGACGATAACGGCGTTCAACATTCTGACCCTCATTAACGAATTGAAGAAGATATGTAACCGGAACAGGAAAACCGGAGAAAGCGTCAAGCTAACGTGGCTTCGGGAGAGCCTGGAGGACGTGATAGCTGAAGGCGACAAGGTTCTTGTTTTCACACAATACCGCCAAGAGGATTTCGGAGGGGCTGAATGGCTTGAGCACGAACTTTCGGAGTACGGTCCGCTCAACTATGGCAGAGCTACTTCTGACTTGAAGCGCCGGGACCTTCTCCGTGCATTCACAACGGACGGCACAAAGAAGGTGTTTGTCGGGCATCCTCGCACTGCCGGCGTCGGTCTCAACGAGTTAGTCGCGGCCAACTACGTTGTCCATTTCGACCACTGGTGGAATCCCGCCACAGCAAATCAAGCCACCGACCGAGCGCATCGTCCTGGTCAGAACAAGGATGTGTTTGTGTATCACCTGTGGGTTGAAGATACAATTGAAGATATGATTCAAAGAAAACTCGAAGAGAAACAGCTCTTGTACGACACCGTTATCGACAGTCTTTCGAGTGAAGTAAAGGACGAAATGCTGTTCGATATCTACGATGACCTGTTGGGCAAGTATGGGATTCGGTCAACACGTAGCGAGAGAGAGGAAGAAGACAAAGCTGAACTGTCAAAAGAGGTCCAGAAGAAGATTGCGTCCGGCTATGGAACACCGGAAGATTTTGAGGCTCTTGTTGAGTTGCTGTTCCAGAAAATGGGATATCATACTCGCCTGACTCCAGCGTCAAATGACCGGGGTGTGGATGTTATTGCAATTAAGGAAACCGGTCTTTCATGTGAGAAGATTGCCGTGCAGTGTAAGCTCGTAAGCTCTCCTGTCGGGAGGCCAGTGCTGCAACAGTTGCTTGGCGTACTATCAGAGGACCCGTCCTACAGCCGTGGCTATGTAGTCACCAACAATCGTATGAGTAGGGAAGCAGTTGCCTATCTGAAGGAGAATGGAAGGCTCGCAGCCATAGAAGGGCATGACCTGGAGAATCTCATACGCCAGCATGATTTGGAAGGGCTACTGCGCCCCCCAGGACGCCGCTGAGCGTTTGGAAGTGCCTGTCGGGACACTTCACGCAATCTCACAGAGTAGCCCTCAGAGGTGTTTTGCACTCGTAGAATGGACGATCTCACCTCGAGCCAGCCCATACTATATTTTCAGAGATCGCGCTTAAAATCGGCTTCTGCGGCACTTTGGCCTTGACTTGGACCGGCCAGACGAGCTATCATGGATACATCAACTGTGCCTCTAAGCCCCTGCGGATATCTCGCTTTTTCCTCTCCCTCCGCACCGCAGGGGCCACTTTCAAAAATACGTATTTATCAAAGAAAGAACTTTCAGTAGCCGACGTGCGTAACATACACAGCGTGGCGAAGGGGGGGGTTCGCCGCGATCTTTGGCCCCTGCTGTTCTTACTCCTCCTTCCAGCAGGGGCTTTTTTCTCAACATACATATCTTACACACTTGACAGTATCCCAAATCGTGTATAGTCTAGACACTTGCATTCTCTTACGAAAGGAAATCGTTATGGCAAAATTTGAGAAGACAATCGTTATTGATGCCCCGCCGGAAAAAGTCTTTGCGAGAATCAGCGATCCTATGAACATGATGGAGGATATTCCGAACGCTGTCGATTGTACTGACATTACGGGTGAGGGAGTCGGCAAGAGCTTCAAGACGGTTTACAAAATGGCTGGCATTAAGCTATCCATGGCTTGCACATATACTGAGTACGTGGAAGACAAAAAGATTGCCTCAACATTCGATGGGGGACTGAAAGGGACAACGAGTTTTGTTCTGGAACCGGAGAATGGCGGAACCAAGCTGACTGTCACTTGTGAATATGCCGTTCCAATCCCCCTTATAGGCAAGATCGCCGAATCCCTTTTGGCCAAGAGAAATGAACGTGAATGGGATGTGGTCTTGGCCAACATAAAGGATGCTATTGAGGCTGGCTCCTGATGGCTGCATAAGCCCAAGACAATAGAAAGAGCCACTCATACGCACGCCTAGTCGCCCTCTTTGGCGGCGTCTGGCCACGATCTCGATTCGGGCCGACTCCGGGCCGCGTATGTTTCATCTAGGGCAGACTGGCCCTCAAACGTACCGATTGAGGCCGCCAGCAAGCCGCTGTGCGATTGGAAGTTGCAGGCCAACTGTGCGAAATCCTCAAGTTAAGTGTGGCGCGTCTACCTCACAGAAGGCCCTTAGGGTTCCTGTACAGTCCGTCACAGCCTGTTGGAGCGACGATCCTCCATTGAGGCATACCATAGGGCATGTTTTCAGAGATCGCGCTTTAAATCGGCTTTACAGGCCCTGCCCAAGAAATATGTATACGGATCTGCATGAGACGCCTGGACAAGCCACAGAGATTTCTGTATCTTTTTGATTTACAGTGGTTGTGAGCGAATATAGGCTATGCGACTATATCTGATCAATCCTTCCAACCCGCTCGTCAGCATCGTCAGAGTCAGGGAAAGCCGCTGGAACCGTTACCGCGTGTGGAAACCGCTCAGCCTTATGGTTCTTGCGGGCCTGACCCCGCAGGAGTGGGAAATCTCGATCGTTGACGAGAACTTAGGCGCGCCGGACTATCCGTCGATGCCTCTGCCGGACCTGGTGGGTATCACTGCTTTCACCTCGCAGGCGAACCGGGCCTATGAAGTGGCCGCTCACTTCCGGCGTCTGGGTGTGCCCGTCGTCATGGGCGGCATTCACGCAACCATGTGCATGGACGAAGTCATGGAGCGTGTGGACTCGGTTGTAACGGGGGAAGGCGAGGGCATCTGGCCTCAGGTGCTGGAGGACGCTCGGCACGGCTGCCTGAAACGCCGGTATGACGGAGGGCTCGCCGAGACAAGCGATATCCCAGCCGCTCGTCATGATTTGTTGGCTACAGGATATGCCTTCGGAGCCATTCAGACTTCGCGTGGCTGTCCCTTGAACTGTAGTTTCTGCAGTGTGACAGCGTTCAACGGGGCCCACTACCGGATGCGATCCATTGGGGACGTCGTTCGGGAATTTCGGATGATCCGCGAGAAACGCGTCCTGGTGGTGGACGACAACCTCGTGGGCACGCGTCCTGAACACATCGCCCGCGCCAAGGACCTGTTTCGCGCCATGGTACAGGCGAAACTGAAAAAAGAATGGTTCGCCCAAACCACGATCAACTTCGCCGATGACGAGGAACTCCTGGCGTTGGCGGCCAAGGCGGGCTGCCGGGGCGCCTTCATAGGCCTCGAGTCGCCGACGCCGAAGGGGCTTCGGGAACTCAGCAAGAAGTTCAATCTTCTGAAGGGCCGGGACATTCGGGCCTCTGTGCGGCGCATCCAACGGCACGGAATCCTGGTCGTGGCTTCCTTTATCATCGGTTTGGACGTAGATGAACCGGGCATCGGAAAACGCATCGCCGAGGCAGCCAACCAGTACGGCGTGGACAATCTCAACGCGCTGTTTCTGACGCCCTTGCCCGGCACGCGCCTGTGGGACCAGATGAAAGCGGAGGGCCGCATCGCTCTCGATACATTCCCGGAAGACTGGAAATACTACACGCTGACCTTCCCGGTAGCCCAGTATAAGCATCTGTCTCTGGATGGTATCAGTGACGAGATGCTCTCCTGCGACCGGACTTTCTATTCTATGCCGCGCATTCTGCGCCGGGTTTGGGGCAACCTGTGGGGTCGCCGCCAGCCGCTGATCAGTCTGGTGGGCAATCTCTCATACAGGAAAAAT
>JADHXR010000174.1 GCA_016782865.1 Phycisphaerae bacterium | reverse complement strand
TACTGGCGAATGATTCTACTCCGGAGCTGACGGGCACCGTGGACGATCCCGATGCCGTGATCGAGGTGACGGTTGACGGTACTGCCTACGGTGTGGTCAACAACGGCGATGGGACGTGGACATTGGCCGATGATACGATAAGTCCGGCACTAACGGATGGTGTTTACGACATTGAAGTTGCTGCCACTGATCTTGCCGGCAACGTTAGCTCAGATGCCACAACGGATGAGCTGACTGTCGACACCACACTCCCGGTCGTAACTGTGGATACCTTGCTGACGAACGACTCGACTCCTCAGCTTACAGGTACTGTAGATGATAACGATGCAATTATAGAGGTCACGGTTGCCGGCAATGTGTACGCGGCAGTTAACAACGGCGGCGGGACCTGGACGCTGGCGGATGACACGATCAGCCCGGCGTTGGCCGATGGGACCTATGATGTTTCGGTCAGTGCGACAGACCTGGCGGGCAATGTTGGCCCCGATGCCACCACGGATGAGCTGACAGTAAACACTGCCGCTCCAACGGTGACGGTTGACAGTCTCTTGGCGAATGATTCTACTCCTGAGCTGACAGGCACAGTGAACGATCCGGATGCCGTCATCGAGGTCACAGTTGCCGGCAATACATACAGTGCAGTTAACAACGGCGATGGGACCTGGACGCTGGCGGATGATACGATCAGCCTGGCACTTGTGGACGGGACCTATGACGTTTCTGCCAGCGCAACTGACTTGGCCGGCAATACAGGTGCGGATACCACAGCCGATGAGCTGACGGTCGACACCACACCCCCGGTCGTGACCGTTGATACCTTACTGGCGAATGATTCTACTCCGGAGCTGACCGGCACGGTTGACGATCCAGATGCTGTTATAGAGGTCACAGTTGACGGCAATGCCTACAGTGCGATCAACAACGGCGACGGGACCTGGACGCTGGCGGATGATACGATCAGCCCGGCGTTGGCCGATGGGACCTACGATATGGCAGTCTCGGCCACAGACCTTGTGGGCAACGCGGGCAGCGACAGTACCACGGATGAGCTGACCATAGATACCGAGGGTCCCACGTTAGTTGAATGGAGCGTTTCCGAGGATAGCGGAGCCAACCCCACCGATGGGCTGACCAACGATACGACCCCCGAGCTTACCTTTACCTTCTCTGAGATTGCCTTTGGTGAAGAGAGTGATGTTATAGTAGTGGATCCAGACTCTAATCCTGTCACGCCTGACTCTGTAAGCGGCTGGGGTAGCGATACACTGGTGGTTACCTTCAGCACTCCACTGGTGCTTGACGGCGAATATACCGTCACATTGAATGGTACGGGTACTATTGAAGATGAGGCTGGCAATCCACTTAACGGTGGTGTTGATGAAGTGGTTAATTTCACCCTTGATACCACGGCGCCGGTGGTTACGGTCGATACGCTCCTGACGAACGATGCCACCCCAGAGCTGACGGGCACGGTGGACGATCCCGATGCCGTGATCGAGGTGGCGGTCGACGGTACTGCCTACGGTGTGGTCAACAACGGCGATGGGACGTGGACGCTGGCCGATGATACAATTGCTCCTGCCCTGGCCGACGGGACCTATGATGTCCAGGCTTCGGCCACCGATCTGGCGGGCAACACGGGGGCTGATGGGACAAGCAACGAGTTAACGATTACGTCTGTCCCGACACCTGACCCGAACGTAGATACTGACGGCGATGGTATTCTCTCTGGGGAGGAGTTTGGCCCAGATGGCAGTAATCAGAATTTCGACGGCAATGGAGACGGCGTACCTGATTGGATGCAGGGCAATGTTGCTTCATGGCACACTGTGACAGGCGACTATGTGACGCTCGCCTGTAATGAGGCTTATGCCTTGTCAAACGTGAGGTCTGTCGATAATCCATCATCCGATGATATGCCGTCGGGAGTGGAAGCTCCCTATGGATTCTTTGAATTCACAATCTTAGGCATGCCGGTGGGTGGAAGTGTGATGGTTGAACTATTCGTTCCAGACGGTTCCATTATCAACTCCTACTATAAGTATGGTTTAACGCCTGGTAATCCAACTGATCACTGGTATGAATTTACCTTCGATGGCCAGACCGGGGCTGTTATCGATGGGAATGTCATCAGTCTTCACTTTGTTGATGGTCTGCGGGGCGACGATGATATAACCGTTAATGGTGTCGTTGTTGAACCCGGCGCGCCCGTCAGCGCGGCAGAACCTTTTACTGCCAGTATTGGCGATTTTGTCTGGCATGATCTTTATCACGGTCCCAGCCATCTCGTAGACGGCATCCAGGATGCCGATGAGCCTGGTATTAAAGGTGTGGTGATTGATTTGCTTGACGGGACCGGCACGGTGATCGCCTCTACGACAACTGACGGGATCGGCGCGTATCAATTTGCTGGTCTGAAAGCCGGATCATATATCATTGAAGTCTCGCCTGAGAATTTCCTCTGTGGAGGTGTACTCTACGGCTGGTATGGTACGTTCAAGAATCAGGGCAGCGATGAGACAAAAGACAGCGATGGCGACCGGCGCGCACATCGGTCAGATATCATCAACCTGGGTATTGGTGAAGATCGCACCGATATCGATTTCGGCTTTTTCACTGCCATTATTGAACTGACCAAGACGGGACCAAACACGGTCCAGGCCGGAGAAACCATTACGTACCACTTCCGTGTGCAGAATCTGGGAGACGTAGTCCAGCACGGTGGTGCACAAGTCTACGATCCTATGCTTAATCCCAAGGGGAACCACAAGATCTGGAGCGGTGTCCTGCAACCGGGCCAAGCCGTCGAATTCGACCGGGCGTACACGACCACGGCAGACGACGCAGGCGAGCTGGTCAATACGGCCTGGGCCGTTGGACACCCGCTGTGTCCGGACGGCAAGTATGTAAAGAAAGTCAGCGACAATGCTGACTGGACCGTCACAGTGATTCCCACAGTGACTCCGTCGAATGGCAGTATCGGTGACTTCATCTGGCATGATCTCTATCACGGTTCTGGCCACCTTGTGGACGGTATTCAGGACGCCGGTGAGCCCGGTATTGAGGGTGTGGCTGTCAATTTACTCGATATCACCGGCAACCGTATTGCGTCGGCTATAACCGATAAAGTGGGCCTTTATCAATTCACTGGTCTTGATGCCGGCACGTATGTTGTTGAGGTCTCGCCTGAGAACTTCTTGCCTGGTGGCGTGCTGAAAGGCTGGTACGCCACGCTACAGGATCGGGGCGGCAACGAGACGGCAGACAGTGATGGCAATCCGCCCACATATCGGTCGGATCCCGTAATCCTGACCACCGGCGAGCAGAATGCTGACGTCGACTTCGGCTTTTTCACCGCCGTCATTGACCTGACCAAAACCGGACCAGACACGGCTAAGGCAGGTGAAACCATTACTTACCACTTCCGTGTTAAGAACCTTGGAGATGTGGTCCAGCACGGCGGTGCACAAGTCTATGATCCGATGATCAACCCTAGTAAAGACCATAAGATATGGGACGGCATTCTGCAGCCGGGCCAGATCGTAGAATTCGACCGGGTATACACAATTACTGCAGACGATGTAGGCGAACTGGTCAATACTGCCTGGGCCATCGGACACCCGCTCTGTCCGGACGGCAAGTATGTAAAGAACGTAATCGACAATGACAACTGGACCGTTACTGTGAGCCCACCCGACCCCAGCACAGATTCCGACGGCGATGGTATTCTTTCCGGAGAAGAGTTCGGCCCGGCCGGTACTGATCAGAACTTCGACGGTAACGCTGATAGCCTTTCCGACTGGACACAGGACAACGTCGCTTCCTGGCATACTGTGACAGGCGATTATGTGACCATCGTCTGTGGCGAGGCTTATGCCTTGTCAAATGTTAACTCTCTCGACAATCCATCACCAGATAATATACCCCTTGGAGTGGATGCACCCTACGGATTCTTTGAGTTCATGATTGTGGAAATGCCGGTGGGCGGTAGTGTAACGGTTGAGCTGCTGGTACCGGATGGTTCCATCGTTGACAGCTATTACAAATACGGCGGCACGCTGGATAACCCGTTACCGCATTGGTACCAGTTCGATTTCGATGGCACAACGGGAGCTGTCATCGATGGAGATGTCATCCGCCTCTATTTTGTCGATGGCCGGCGTGGCGACGACGACCTGACCGCTAATGGTACCATTATTGACCCAGGCGTACTTGTCAGGACTGACAACATACCTTCTCCGCCAGGTACAAGCGATCTTGTGTTGGCCCATGAAACGATATCAGGGCATTATGGTCCCGCGGACGACGTGGGTGCTGCAGCAATAGTCTCCGCAGGTAGTATTAGCTATCTATCAACTGACAATAATAACGGCAGTTGGACATCGATCGACAGCACGATCAGCCCAGCATTTTCAAATGGGATGTACAATGTGCCAGTTTATACCACAGACCCGTTGAGAAATGGCAGCACTGGCGTGGCTATGGGTGAATTAGACATGGATTTTTACGTGCCGATGGTTGTACACTCAGTGCTGCCAGAGAATACAAGGTTTATCTCAACGGACAAACTGCCAGAAAATGACGCTCCTGAACTCAGCTTTGTCTTCTCAGACGCCGTATTGGGCAATTCCGGCCAAGCTGAGACATTAGATCCTGCTTCTGCAGTTCTCATCCCAAATGATATATCTGCAAATGGATTAAGCAGCGATACACCGGCGGTTACGCTGAGCAAGCCATTGGTGCGCGATGCTGAAAACGCCGTTACCGCCGAGGCTGCAGGCTCGATTAAGGATGCGGCTATCAATAAGCTTAATGCCGGCATTCAGGACGAAGGGAGGCATTTGAGACTTTACAAGATCGCTACTCTGATTGTGGGTTTGACAGTACTATCTGCGATGCTGATAAAAAGGCGTGTGTCACTTGGCGCCGTTAAGACTCGGAGGATGCCATCTTCTTAAGCTTGGATTGGATTTGTTGTGTCATTGCCGTCTGTTGGTTTGTGGCCTGATTATTTCGGCAATATTTGCAGTGGAGGCAAGGTGTTGGGAATACTTAATCGCATAAAGGACCGTAAGCGTTCTTCATGGACGGGTTCCATGCCGATCAAGCCTCCAATCCTGGAGAGGCTCGAGCCACGAATCTTGCTTTCCGGGGATGGCTTGCTCAATATTGCCCCACTCGATCCCCTCCAAGATGCACTTCTCAATGCCACGCCGCAGGTGGTCAGGCATGCGGAACTCATGGAAGCGGAGGAGCAGCTTCCAAATACAGAACAGGAAATTCACCGACCATTGGATTCATCCGACCAGCTTGAGCCAGATCTCTTGCAGCCAATTCTCACGTTCTCTGCCGATGACGAAAACGTTGGTATGAACGTGGACTCTTCTGACGACTTCAGTGCGACACCTGGTGACCTGAGCGTCGAGGATGTTGAGAACAGAACCACTGCGACGGCTATCGTTAACATAACGATTGCGAAACCGACACCAAGAAGTCCTGCCCCCCCAACTGAGGATGGCAGCATGCCGGTTCATGCAAATGATGCTGATTTGAGCATTGAATATGCCACATCAATCGAAATCAGGGGACCTCCGGCCGGTGACGTAGAGTACTCAAGTATAGTTGATTTAAGCACTGCTACCACATCAGACGGATACGCGGAGACGTCCGATGTGGAGGGTTTGTACCGATTCGAAGCCCCGGATTTGCCAGGTCTTCAACTCGCTGATCCCAATATCAACTCCTGGGAGGATCAGGTTGTTTATGTTGGTTTCGATGGTGAGCAAGACGTTATTTACAATGGACCTGTATCCGTAGGCCCTTTTAATGTTCCTGCCTTCAATATCCCTGCGAGTTGCTCTTGATGTCATACGGGCAGCTTGAATCGGCCTGGCCGGTACACGGAAGTGTCCTGCTCGAGGATGGCGAGGCCCACTGTGTAGCCGGACGGTCCATGTTTCTCGATGGCGGCCTGCGCTATCTGCGTCTAGATCCGGCTACAGGGGAGAAGATATCCGAGACAATTATGGACGAAAAGGACCCTGTACGTGGCGGCACCATACAGAAGTATGATTCGTGGCTGGATATGACGACGACGTTACCGGATGTTCTTGCGAGTGACGGAGAGAATATTTACATGCGTTCTTTGCCTTTCGACAAGAAAGGCGTGCGTCGCCGCATAAGCCATTTTCCCGAGGAGGAAGAGCCAGCACACCTGTTCTCGCCGACCGGCTTTCTGGATGACAACTGGTTCCACAGGTCATACTGGACCTACGCAAGATGTTTCCCCGGCGGCTGGAATGGGTACTGCGCCGCGGGGCGCTACAATCCGTCAGGTCGATTGCTAGTCATGGATGATACGACCTTATACGGATTCGGCCGGAAACCGGAGTACTACCGTTGGACAACATCCATGGAATACCGCCTGTTCGCGACGGCGAAGAAGAATGAGCCAAGAGATATCTACGCATATGACAGGTTCAAAGCTGCCCAGGCAAAGAGATTCCCACGCATGACATTGGATCGAAAGCTCTCTCCGCCCCACGGCCCAAAATCCATCCCGGAGAAACCTTTTGACTGCGAGTGGGAGGACAACGAGGTCCCGCTGCACGTTACAGCCATGGTAGGCACCAGGCACCATCTGTTCGTTGCAGGACCCAGAGACTTTTTTGACGAAGGGCAGGATTACTTCCGCAATGCCGCGGCAGCGTACAAAAAAAAGGAGAAGGATGCGGAGAAGCAAAGTAGTATATGGAACGGAGAAGACGGTGCAGTCCTTCTTGCTGTTAGCAAAAAAGATGGAACACGAATAGCAGAACACAGATTGAATTCGATACCGGTATTCGACGGGATGATAGCGGCGGAAAGCAAACTGTTTGTCAGTTTGAAGAGCGGCGACCTGATATGTCTGGGTGGTAGTCGAACGAAGGAGAAATGAGATGAGAAGGGTTCTTGTGGCAGCGGTCCTGTGCATGTCGGCCTGTACCTTGCGGGCACAGGATGACTTTGCGAAAGAGATACTTGGGGCGACAGGCGTTAGTGGAGGGCTGATCGTACATCTCGATTGTGGCGACGGCAAACTCACTGCCGCGCTGCGCGCCAACGACAAGTATCTCGTACATGGCCTGGACATGGATCCCGAGCAAGTGGCCGAGGCGCATGAACATGTCTGTTCGCTGGGGCTTTACGGCAGGGTGTCGGTCGACACGTTCGACGGCAGACGTCTACCGTACGTCGACAACCTGGTCAACCTGATCGTGGCCGACCAACTGGGTGGCGTTACGATGGAAGAAGTCATGCGCGTATTGGCGCCGCTGGGAGTGGCATACGTAAGGCGGAACGGCAAGTGGCAAGAGACCGTCAAGCAGCGGCCGGAAGGCGTCGACGAATGGACTCATTACCTGTACAATGCCAGTGGCAATGCCGTTTCCAGGGATCGACAGGTGGGTCCAACGCGATATCTGAAATGGGTTGCCGATCCACTATGGTCGCGTAGCCATGAATACACACCCAGCCTGGCCGCGATGGTCTCTGCCGGAGGGAGGATATTCTCGATTCACGACGACGGAGTAAGGGGCGTCACTGACCAGCGCATCGGGGATGTCGAGTCCTGAGGATTATCACGATACCCTACGTCGCCATTCAGACGTGAATCGCTCACTCTGTCATATCTGTTCACTACGTCCGCGGCGAACTCCGCCCACCATCTCTTGGCCGGTTTCGGATCATCGTAGCGGATTTTGAAAATGCCTCGGGCCGGGTGCGTGTGACGCAAGGGCTCCTCTTCCATTCCGGGAAACTGCATCTTGCCATAGTTCCACATGAATCCGCCAAACACCCGCAAGCCGTCCAGGTCTTCACAGATCGATCCTACATTTACCTCGCACTCCAACTCTACTCCCTGTACGTATGCATCCCCGTTAGCGGCATTGACAAAGATGTTCTCGTCAGAATCTACGGTCCCGTTTCCATCGAAGTCAAAGGACGTCATCCCGTTGTAGCTGCCCCGTACGGGCTGCTGGAAGTTGTCGAAGTCTGTGTAATAGCCTGTCAGCGTCGTACTGACAACCTCTCCACGCATACGAGTGGAAAGCTCGAAAGTGTCCCCAGTGACGGGATCCAACAGCCCGTTGGGCGCCAACAAGCCATATCCGGTCTGACGCAATCCGAAGCTGGGTGGAAACAGCCGGTATCCTCCAAACCATGAACCCAGCACATTCCAGGACTCAGTCAACTCATACAGCAGTCCCAATCCGCCCGTATAAGCCTCCTCCGTAAATGTACCCGGATCCCGCGTAGCCACATTTTCGGCAGCAGTAGATCCCGGAATAGTGTAGAACACGTTGTCGTCCGCTTCAAAGCGGAAGTAGTCGCTTCGGAAGCTCCCGGTCATCTTCAAACGAGACGTCAGACTCCACTCATCTTGGATGAAAACGCCAACATTGTCCCAATCAGTATCAGGCGAGGCTTTCTGTCTGCCTGTCTGTGCAGTTGTAATGGTGAACTGTTCATCATCCGGGCTCTCGGCGACATCCAGATGATAGTGTACTCCGGCCGTCAGCTCATGGTCTTGCTTGACCAGCTTGTTGATTCGCAAATCAGACGAATATGTGTTCCATCTGGCCACCCCTTCCTTATCTGAATCCAGCCATTCCCGTACGTCTTTCTTGTGCTGGTAGTATCCGCGCCACTCGAACTCATCGGCCCATGGAAACATGTAGGACCGGTAGCCAACCGATACGCCCGTTCGGTCGTTCTCATTCACCTGGTTCGGTCGATAGGAACGATATACCTCCGGCCGGCGCATGATCTGAGAACTGAAATCAAGGTACTGATCTTCCCCCAGCTTCAGTTCGCCCTTCATGTCCACGCTGTGGTCTTCACCCCCGGAAGGGTCGATGTGTCCAACATCTCCTCCTGCTCTCATGTTGCCGACATCGCGCCCGCTGAGGCCCAGGATATAACGCAGTTGCGACGAAGCACCCCAGGTCTCGACACGTCCCAGCTTGTAGTCTGCTGCGCTGCCATACGCCCCCTTGATGCGTCCTCCGAACTCATATCCCCCGGACGTATAGTCCAGAG
This sequence comes from Phycisphaerae bacterium, assembly GCA_016782865.1. GTDB lineage: Bacteria > Planctomycetota > Phycisphaerae > Sedimentisphaerales > Anaerobacaceae > SG8-4. Next base: position 6,665 of record JADHXR010000174.1, on the reverse strand, counting down.
GTGGTTGCCTTGTGATGAAGTTGAGCACGCCGCCCAGCGCATTTGTTCCATAAAGCACAGACGATGGCCCCCGGACAACTTCAATCCGTTCGATAGACTCTGAGTCAATCTTGCCGTACATGTCGTCTCCGGCAAATCCACCCTCTCCCCACATCGTCGTCAGGGTATTTCTATCGACCAGGGCAAGGATGTTGCCACCTGACAGTCCGCGAAGTACAGGATCGGAGGATGTCGCTGTTCTTTTCTCAATCCAGATTCCGATTCGATCATCCAGTGTATCTATTATTGATAACTGGTTCCTGCCCTCAAGATCGTCCAAATCGGCAACCGTCATGGACCGGATGGAGTCAAACACGCTCTCCTCATCTCCCGTAGGTGTGACAACGACATCATCCAAGTAGGTCACGGAGTTGGGGTCCGCCTTATCCTCATTCCCGCTTTCAGCCATCACTTGCTCCGTCAAAACATGAAAAGTGAGAAATACCAGAATTGTCACTACCAACCCCGCCCTTGTTGCATTCACATCAAGACCCTTTCAATATCTCTTCGGGTTTTGCCATTCTTGTTCAATTTAGAGGCTCCTCCGTGTGCGAACCTGTATGATACCAGAGTCAAAATGGGATTTCAAGTATTTCGTGACATTTTCTGTACAGAAAGCAAATGCAGATGCCTGACACAAAAGTCAAGTCCAGTAGAATTATATCGTAACTGCTGATTTTATAATAATTTATCGAATTTCTGTGCTGACATGCCATTTTGTCCAATTATAATGTAACCTGTTGTTTTATAAGGAAGTTACATCAATTATGCGAAGGATCGTCAATCCCCAGCAAAATCGCCTGTTTGACAGCTTTAATCCGGTATTAACAGCTCAGACGCAGAGACTGTCACTGGACGACTGGCCGGGTGTATTTCGCCATGTCATCCTTGAGCTGATGCGATATCTGGGGACACCATGAGATAGGAGGCAGAAGGCAGCAGCGGCAAGGGAAAAGTGAAAAGGTAAAAGAACACAGGATAAGACAGGCGAACAGGAAACCAGGATAACAGGGGGCCGGTCACCAGGAGAGGAGGGAATCGGGAGGCAAAGAGCATTGGAATATCGAATATCGAACAAGGAATGTCCAATGTCGAAGTGTGCCTTAGTGCCTTTGTGGCTAATAGTCAGTTGCGCAAAACAAAGCCAAAAGCCGGCCTTCGGCCGGAAACTCTAAGCACTAAGCTCTCAACCTGTCCTGAGCAACGCCGAATGGATCCTAAACAAGGCCGCCGTTCTCTGCGTTCTGTGGCCAGTAGAAAATGCAAAACAAAGCCAATTTCAGAATCTCCGCCCGGCGGAACGGCGGCGAGAGGGTGACCGGAAAGACTGACCCCCTCAGGAAACGGGCAGGCGTATTCGGCCTTGAATTACCCGGGAAATCCGGGTTTGGGGTTCGTGAATGATAATTTCTGCTGTTATTAGCCCTTGAAAGCCGAATATATATTCAGGCTCGTCCCTTCAACTTCGTTCAGAGCCCGCCCTGAGCGCAGCCGAATGGGGCAAGCTCTGTCGAAGGATAGGGGGTCTCAGGGTACGACGAAATTGAATGATTACTGCGACACGAAACAATCCGGCCGCCGACTGCATTGCAATGGTCGTCGTTCTTCTGATGGCCATCGGCACGGTCTTTGTCTTCTCTGCCAGCGCTAGCGTCGGCCAGGAGTTTGAATTGCAGAGATTCTACGAATACACTGGTCTGCGGCAGATATTGTTCTTCCCGTTGGCATGCGGCGTTATGTACTTCTTTTCCGGTGTCGATTATCGCAAACTGAGCCTGGCCAACGGCTGGTCGCGAAATCCGACGATTTACCTGTTGCTGCTGAGCATTGTGTTACTGGCGGTAGTTCTTCTTCAGCGGTTTTACCCGGTCTTCCCGCGGTTCGTTCCCAAGGTAAACGAGCATTTTCGGTGGATAAGAATCCACCTGGGACCCGTCGCCGTGAGCTTCCAACCATCCGAGCTGGCGAAATGGGCCGTGATTTTCTTCGTGGCCGCGGCGTGCGCGAAGTTCGGCGACGAGATCAAATTGTTCTTCACGAGGTTTGCCCCGATTTGCCTGGTCGTCGCCGTTGTGGCCGCACTCATAATCGTCGAGGATTTCGGCACAGCGGCATTGATAACGCTATTGGCCTTTTTGATGCTGATAATCGCCGGGGCAAAATTGTGGCACATCCTGCCCCCGCTTCCGGTTGCGGGTTTTGTCTTTTATCAGGCGATAGCAAGCTCACCAACGCGGGTAAAACGCATCGGGGCGTTCTTGAACCCTGAGAAATGGACTGACACGATTAACTATCAGCCGCAGCAGTCGCTGATCGCTCTGGGCTCCGGTGGACTGTGGGGCAAGGGACTGGGCAGGGGGATCTGCAAGTACGACCATCTGCCCGAGGATACGACGGATTTCATCTTCGCGATCATCGGCGAAGAACTGGGCTTCGTTGGAAACGCAGCGGTGATTTTGCTTTTCATATTGTTCATCTGGCTGGGAATCCTGGTAGTCATGCGCTGCCGCGACCGATTCGGCCAGCTCCTGGCCGGCGGGATTGTCCTGGCGATCGCCATCCAGGCGGCGCTCAATATCGCCGTCGTGACGGTTGTCGTGCCGACAAAAGGCATCCCCCTGCCGTTCGTAAGCGCCGGCGGCACAAGCATGCTGCTTTCCGCCGCAGCGGTGGGTGTGTTGCTGAACATCGCGAAACAAGATCAAAATCCAAAAATCAAAATGTAAAACTGCGGAATCCCGGAAAGTGAATGTAAGAATCAAATATCAAATGTCAAAATTTCGGACTCCCGGCAAGCCGGGATGTTGTTCTAGACAGTCCGCCAAGCGGCTCTGCAATTTCGCATTTTACACTTTGATCTTCGAATTCTAATGGACCCTCGGCACGGAAAAGAGACGATCAAATCGCAGCGCCCCTGGGGCGATATCCACATGGTGGTTCGCAACCAGCGCTGTTCGGTCGATCTGACCTATGTCCGCCCCGGACAGCGCGCCAGTCTGCATTCGCACGAGATTCGATATGAGCTGTTCCATTTCCTCGACGACGGGGCGCATCTGGAGCTGGACGGTCAAGTCTATAATCCCAGAGCTCACGATGAGTTCCTGATCGAGCCCGGCGTCAAACACAGATTCTGGGCTGGAGAGACCGCTTTTCGAATGCTCGTGGTCTGCTTCGGCCGCTGGAGCACCGAGGATCAATACCGCCATGAGGACGATTACGGGCGAAAGGGCAAGGAGCTGGATCCGTAGCAGCGGGCGGTTATGCCTGGGCCGGATCGTCCGTGAACAACTGAACGGTCTCTTTTTGCATCAGGGTCCAGATAGTATAGATGCCGGTGGCGGTCCCGACGGGGAAAGCGAATAGCTCCGGGACGCTCGCGATCAGCACGAGTATCCTGGCCCAGCGCCTGCGTTTGATAAGCCCGCGGGCGCCGATGAGATTCGGCACGGCCAATGCCAGGGGAAGAAGTGCCAACGCAACACCAAGAACTGATAGGATAGCCATGTCCTTAAGTTCTCCCGAGGCTATGCCAGGGATGGCGAGTAACGAGAACAAAAATACCGCGACCACAAGAAACAGGCTGCCAATTCCTATTCTGATATATGTCACTATCTTGAGATGATCTTCGATCTTGATTCCAAACAACATCCCGGGCTGGCGTCCGGCCTTGCCGAGCCCTCTCTTCTTAAATGAAGTAGTACAGGCCGGCTTGCGTATGTCCGAAATCGTGAACCGAGACGATCCGCGGATGGTTCAGCCTGGCCAGCGAACGTGCTTCGCGCATGAACCGCTCGGCAAAGGCTTCGTCCTGGCCGATTTGGGGCGGCAGAATTTTCAACGCGACCAGGCGGTCGAGCTGCTTCTGGCGGGCCTTGTAGACCGCTCCCATGCCGCCCTGGCCCAAGAGTTCGAGTATCTCAAGCTGTGGAAACTGCCCGGCCAGTTCGGCCGGCGAGGGCGGCACGAAAACCGCCGGCGGCGTGGTCATCGTGGGAACATCGCTCTGATCGCCAGAGACGGTCGCTCTGCCAGCATCGGCGTCGGTGGGCAGGCCCAGCTTCATGAGACATTGCGGGCAAAGCCCCTGTGGCGCATCGGGCGCCAACTCGCCCCCGCATCCGCTACAATGTCTTTCGTCAGCCATTATAACATCTCCTTGCCGGGTTCTTCCGGGAAGATCATTCCTCTTCTGTGCCTTCCTTACGAGGCGGCTTTGCCCGCCATTCTTCGGCCTTTTCCGGCTTGTCCCAGGCTTCGTAGAGTCTGACAAAATCTTCCAGGCAGGCCTGTGTCTCCGAATGTTCCTCACCTAACACCCGGCGGCTGAATTCCAGCGCTTCGATCAGCATTTGCTCCGCCTCTGAGTACTGGCCCCGGCTGTAGTTGACCCACGCCACAGCTCTTACAAAGCTCTGACGTGCAGGTTGTCGGGATTCATACAGTTTCAGCCGCGATTCAAACTCGGGCCCGTACAGGGGACGTTCTTCCTCAGTCAGTAGATCGATTGCTTTCTTCTGCCACTTAATAGCAGAGGCAAAATCGCCGGTCTCGGCATAGGCTGCCGCGAGAGTGCCTACATGCGTGCCGGCTTTCCAGTCGGTCAGTTCGCAGGCTTTGGTTGCATTCTCTATTGCCTCTGGGCCGTTGCGCAGCTCGGCCGCAATGTATGCCGCCTGAAACCAGGCGCGTGCGTCCAGGTAGACTGCATCGCCTTCATCAAGCTCCGCGCGCTGCCTCCCAAACCACATCAAGAACAGTGTCTCCAGCTTATCGTATTGGCCCAACATTTCGTACAGCAGGCAAAGCTCGGCGAAACTGGTTTCCGTCAGTGAGTCCTTATCACCGAGCAAACGCCGTCGTCTCTCAAGAGTCTTAATGAACAGTTGCTCCGCCGCGTCGTGGAGACCTTGGTCTTTGTACATGTCGCCAAGCTGGGTGATGCTGCGTTGCGTATCTTGGTGTTTCTCGCCGAACAGGCGCAGTTGTCCTTCAATCACCTTAACGAGCAGTGGTCCTGCATCCTCATAGCGGCCAAGGTCTCTATATAGAATGGCAAGGTTGTGCATATAGAACAAAGTCCAAAAATGCTCGTCGCCCAGGACCCGGCGACTGAGCTGCACGGACTCTTCCATCAACGGCTCTGCGTCGTCATCTTGTTCCTGAGATGCGTAGGTCGCGCCAAGCACGAACATAGACAGTATCGTGATTGGGTGCTCGTTACCCAGCACACGCTGACTAATCTCAAGAGCCCTGGTGATCAGTTGTGCGCTCTGCCCAAACCGGCCCTGATTGATGTGCGACATGGCCAATAGGTTCATGAACTGCAGCGTAACCTCATGCTCGGCGCCAAGTACTCGCTCTGCAGTCTCCAGCCCCTTTGCGTATAGCGATTCGGCCTCCTCGTGCCGACTCGAGCCCATGTAGACTATAGAAAGGCCAAGCATGGCATCCAGCGTAACCAGGTGCTCGTCACCCAAAACGCCACGAGCGGTCTCGAGCGTTTCGGCGAACAGCCCTTCCACATCGCTGACCGCTGACGAACCGAAAACTAAAGACAAGTAGGCCACCTGAACCGCGGACGCCAACGTGTCCGGGTGGTCCTCACCTAACAGGCGGCGCCTTATCTGCCATGCCCCCACCAGAAGTGGCTCGGCGTCATCGTGGCGTGCCTCCACCAAGTATAGTGAACCGAGGTTATGCACGGAGGTCAGTGTAGAGAGATCCTCCTCGCCAAGTTGCTCTGCACGAATCCCGTACGCTCGCTCCAGGTGTGGCTCGGCTGCTTTGTAGTCGCCGAGTTTCCGGTACGTCTCGCCCAGCTTCTCGCGTATTGATGCTTCGATAAGAGGTTTGCCCTCGAATCTGCCCTCCAGGCTCTTTGACGCAGCGTCGAGAACAGAGTGGACGGTCACTTCGGGGCTTTTGGCCTTCTCCGGAGCAACAGACCCGAGAAGGTCATCGGTGAGGAAATCTGCCACGGCCTGTGATATCGTCGCCTGCCGCTCAGTTTCAGCACGGGACCTGTACGCACTTATCGCTAAGACCGTAGAGGCCACAATGCCTGCGAGAAGCACGACGAGAACCGAAGTAATGCTGATTACCAGCGCCCGATTGCGGTGAATAGACTTCCGTCCGCGTATCCACATCAAGCCCGCTCATCTCCGCCTGCTCAGGACTCATATACTCCGGCGTCCCTATCATCTGGGAATAGCGCGTAAAAAGCGTCTTTTCCGTCAGTCTCTGATTCGTCGCCTTGGAAATGCCAAAGTCAATCACCCTCGGCACGGGAGTGCCGTCGTGCAGGGTGACCATGATGTTCGAGGGCTTGAGGTCACGGTGGATAATCCTATCACTAACGCAAACCGGTAGAAAGGTTACACGTTGTCGGGCATTTTTTCCAGAACGCATCGGCTCAACGGGCCAGCGCGGCGAACAGGTCGCGGATTTCCTGGTCAATCTGATCTTCGGTCGTCACCGTCTGGGCGATTTCATCCCACAACAGTTCGCGGTAGCGCCGCCGCAGGCGATGCGCCGCGACTCTGACGGCGCCTTCGCTCATGTTCAGTTCGGCAGCCATTTCGCGAAAGGGGACGGAGCTTTTATCTGCGGTGAGATGTGCCCGCAAC
>JADHXR010000173.1 GCA_016782865.1 Phycisphaerae bacterium | reverse complement strand
TAGGGTGTAAATATTCATCCCAGCATAAACGCTTGGTCCATAGAGGGATGTATTTCGTTTCACCATAGATACCCCGCTGCATTTGGGGTTACTCGCAGCTGCATCGAAGCCTAAACGGTGGCTGCTAACATCCAATGAGAGACTTTTCTTATGATAAAGAGCGTACACCTTCCGCTACAAGTCTGATTGCCCCAGTCGCAGCCCCCCTACTCAAGCAGCTAATCTATGGTACGACTTCAGCAATCCGCCCAAACGCTCGATGCAAACAATCTCAGTCATATCATCAATCATGTGTTTAGGCTCAATCATTCGATCCAACGATTGATGGATACGTTCGTGATGATAATACTCACTGTATTGCTGAATAACGTATTCAAGCTGCTCCACGGAAGAGAGAATCAAGTGATCCAAACACTCGGATTTGACAGATTTGACAAAGCGTTCCGCATAGCAATTCAAATCAGGACTTCGGGCAGGAAGCTTGACTGCTTCTATGCCTGAACTCTTTAGTATCTCATGGAATCCTGCTGTTCTATACAACGGATCACGATCATGGATTAGATAACGCTTTCCATACAGAAAACCGTCTTCACTGTCGGTCAGAATCCTCACCACTTGCCTCATGTACTCCCCGTCTGGTTGTGGCTTGACTGGAGCAAAGAACACCTTCCGGGTAGCAAGCTCTATGACAAAGAACACCTTACGCGTAGCAAGCTCCATCACAAAGAATAACGTGCAGCGAACCAACTTACGGCCTACAAGAAGCTCTATCGTAAAGAAGTCACAGGCGGCTAACACGTCCCAATGGCTCCTGATAAACTCATGCCAAGTTGATCTGACGGTCAAGTCTGGCTCAGGATCATAGCCATGCTCGATCAAGATGTTCTTTACGCTCGATTTGCAGATATCGTAGCCCAGATAAACAACTTGGTCCCTGATCTTCTTGTAGCCCCAGCGGGGATTCTCTTCCTTGAACCGAATGACGAGATCCACAATCTCCTGTGGAATCTGTGGTCGACCAGCATACGTTCGATTCTGAGATCCATCATATTTTTCAGCAATGAGTTTTCGATACCAGCGCATAATAGCATCTGGCGTAAACAATTCTGTACATTGCTCTAGCATCTTCCGGCTGAGCCGTTTGGCCTTGGCCGCCACTCGCATCCGCTGACTGTTGGTTAATGGAATACGTTTATCTTGCTTTTCCTGATGCTCTACAAGGACGCGCACCTGCTCTCGCAAGTAATCAATAGCTTTGTACAGTTCCTTGTCGATGCAATAGGCCAGACATGTGACGAGTGTTAACCATAGTTTCTGTTTCATAGTCAGAACACATTACGAAATCACCCTTCAACAAGCAATTTCTTTCGTCCGTCACGACCTTATGTCAATGTTGCAGAAGGATTTATGTGGGAATAATATTTGCACCGACGCCCAGCAGTGTGGCTGTGCGAACAAAGGCCTGGATTGCGATGAAGCAGATAAGTGTTTGGTGTTTCATATGGCCGTGGCTCCCTGCGTCAAAGAATATTGGTTGCACACACGACGTATCGATACAGATGAAGGTACGTAGCGACAAATCAGCCAGTGCATGTAACGTGTCCTTGCGGTGGATTCAGAGACGATCAACTCTGAAGCGCAAACCTTGAACCGTATCGTTTCATCCCTTTCCGAAGAGATACTTTTCGAGCAGCTTCTTGCCGATCTTGATTTGCTCACGGCCTCCCGATTCAATGCCATACCAGCCCCTATAGCCGGAATCCTGGCAAAGCTTTATCAGCCTGGCGGTCTGTTCTTCGGTCGGCTGATTTCTGTAAGACATCCCGCCGGCGTATGGGAGCATCTTTTTGAGATATTCGTAGTTGTCAAAACCTCCGCCCGGACCTCTCCAATCGGGATATGAGCCGAAATAGGGATTGTCGACCTTCTTGAATAGCGAGACCATCCAGTCGGGATCGTTCGACAGCCCACCATGATTTTCAATCAAAATCCCTATGCCGGCAGGGGCAGCATACTCGAGCAGACGGCTGTAGCAATCGGCAGCCCACTCAAGAGCCTGATCCTTCGACGCATTCTTCGGACCCCGACAGTTGGTGCGGATTGAATGGCAGCCGAGAAACTTGGCTATATCTACCCACTTGCGATGGTTAATGGCAGTCTGGATGCGTGTTTCCTTGCTCGGATCGCAGGTCTCTCCTTCATCGTCGACCATAATCAGGATCATCGTAACGTTGTGTTTCTCCGCGTTTCGTCGCAGTCGGTTTAGGTAAGAATACGTCGGCAGTTCGAATAGCGTGCTGACGAACTCAATACCGTTGATATCGAAATCATCTCTGGCGATTCTCAGAAAATCAGAATTCTTCCATTTACCGTCGCGAATCTCCCCGACCAAGGCCCACTGGGCGAGTGATATGTCATCCTTGGCAGGTCTTTTAGGTCCAGCCTCACCGGCCGTACTGACCGACCCTTTGGCCGATACAACAAAGCTTGTCGCAACGCCTCCCGCCACGGATCTACTCAAAAACTCTCTTCTATTGACCTTTTCCATGGTTTCTCCTCTTATTTTGGGATTAGCTTGCCCTTAATGTTCAGAGTTACAAACCTTTTCGGCAAGTAACACATAATCATGCTACTTCTTGAGGAATCCCTGATGTCGCAGCCAAGTGGCACACGCCTGTGTCCATGTGGAGCACGGGTGGTCGCTCGGGCGAACTCCGAAGTCATGTGCGGCCGTGGCATAAACGTGCAGCTCCGCCGGGACGCCGGCTTTCTTCAGTGCAAGGTACATCAACACGCTGTGCTCCGGTGGGCTGATGATATCGTCCCCGCCGTGCGCGAGGAAGATCGGAGGTGTTCCGGCCGGGATGCGCAGACCGGGAGCGATCTCGTCCTTGTCCTTCGCCTTCAGGTAGCCCGAATAGACTCCAATGGCGAAGTCGGGCCGGCAACTGATCGTGTCAACATCATCGACTGGCTCGTACGTTTGCAGACCGAAGCTCGTTGCTGTCGCAATCGCCAGGTGGCCGCCAGCCGAGAATCCAACCATGCCGATTTGCTGCGGATCGATGCCCCACTGGCCGGCTTTGCTCCGCACTAAGCGGATGGCTCGTTGCGCATCCTGGAGCGGGCGTCGGGCCGGCTCGCCCTTCGGTTCATCGGGTCGGCGCGGCACGCGGTACTTGAGAATGATGCCGGTGACGCCGATAGAGTTCAGCCAGGCGGCCACTTCCTCGCCTTCCAGTTGCCAGTAGAGATCCCAGTAGCCACCACCCGGACAGATCAGCACGGCGGTCCCAGCGTCATTCTCCTTGGCCGGCCGGTAGATCGTCAGCGTCGGTTTTGTGACATTGGTCAGCAGCCTCGTTGGCTCGGTAACCTCGACTTGCCTGCGGTCCAGCTTCGGTGACATGCGGATCTTCTCCTTGCCGATATTGCCGGTTTCATCCGGCGCCGTGTCCGGCCAGATCTCGACCACTAGCGGCCCATCGGCCCCTATCGCCGGCCAAGCTGCGCACATCGATACGAACATGGAAACCGCCAATGTCAATCGCATGACTGAATAATTCTCTTTTCCTTGCATTGCTCGATCCTTTTGGCTTTCGTTCTTGTTACGACCTCAACCAAGTCATTGCGTTCCGCGATAGGATCTTTTCCTTATCGGTTTCGCTCGCGTCTAATACTTCCATCTTAACCAATGCCGGATCCGGATACTTGAAGGGCATTCCGGTTCCGAACATCACACGCTCGACACCAAGATTCGTGATGAGCTGCCCGAGTTCATTGGCTAGCACCACACTCAAGCGGGACAGCTCAATGGCATAATTGGATGGTAGACTATTGTCCTTGCGCCCGAGCGGGCACCGTGTGTAGCCGATGCCGTTGAGCAAGATAAAGCGTGCTTCTGGGTGGGCTTTCACCAGTTCGACTATTTCCTCCAGCGGAACGTCGGGAACGTTCAGAAGCCAGCTTCGTTGGCGGTTGTCCTCGGCGCGGATGGGAATGGAGATGACCATACCTCGCTCGGTCGCGGCATTCACTAACTCCCGGCAATGTCGGCTGGAGAGCTGATAGTTGTGCCATTTGGGATAGAGGCGCAAGCCTGTCATGCCGAATTCCTCATGGCAGGTTTTCAAATCGTCCTGCCACCCGGCGTAGAACGGATTGATAACGGCAAACGGAATCAGCCGGTCACTATGACCGCGGATCTCTTCGGCCACCTCTTCGTTGCCGGCCTGAGCGTTGCGGTAGGTGATGGCGCTCGCGCTGGAGACGACCGCCTTGTCGATCTGTTTTGAGTCCATCAGCGCCAGCAGCGATGCGGCCGTGTTGTGGCGCAGCCGGCGAAACGCAAAATGGCCGAGATAAGCATTCACGTCAATGATCATGATTTCCGCCTCCGCAGAAGCCTCATCATGTTCCCGCCAAGATCTTCCGCTTGTCCTGTGTGCTCAGGTTTGCCCCGCGAATCTTGCCGACTCCTGCCGTCATGGAAGAGTCACAGCCAAAGACGACTCGATCCACGCCCACTACTGCCGCTGCCATATCCACCGTGCCGTCATCCGTCACGCTGCCGCTGGTGTCGAGCAAGACGTTCGGCGCGTGGCGCAGGGCTTTGATCGTCCACTCCCAGTCACCGCCGCCGGAGATGTGGGCGCAGATTAGCATGGCCTCCGGGTAGCGGCGAGCCAATTCAGCAAGGTGCCCGCCGTCGGACATACGCGGCTGGTCCTCCACGAAGTAGTGGGAGTGCGAGGCGTGCTGCAGGATCGGCACGCCCAGCTCGATCGCCAGTTCTATGATGGGAAAGACCACCGGCTCCGTGCAGGTGTACTCGTTGTAGAGCTTGATAGCGATGAAGCCTTTATCTTCTATGCAGCGGCGGACTTCTTCCAATGCCTCTGTGCCGTAGCCGGGATTGACGTAACAGTAGCCGAGCACCCGGCCGGGGAACCGGCTCATCCCGTCGGCCGTCCACCGGTTGCACTCTCTAAAACCGTCGGCGGTCGCCGGCCGGCGTGGCGTGAGGGTCGAGCAGCACAATTGGTCGATTCTCAGCTTGTCCGCCGCCTCAATGAGCTTGCGGTCGTCACTCTCCCATGTCGCCCGGCTGCGATGAGTCAAATGGGCATGACAGTCGATGACCTTGCCTTTGCGGAGCGGGCCGCCCGACGTGCCGGGACCAGGCTGCTCGACGGCCGCGCACACCGATGGCAGTTCCGCCGCCCCCATCGCCACGGCCGCGGCGGCCGAACCCTTCAGGAGCGTTCGTCGCGAGATACGGGGCTGAGGTGCCGGGGGCCCCGAGGTTATCTGAAAGATGGCCATACGTCTCTACCTCTTCTTTAATGGAAATAATATGTGCCTTACTTCAATAATCTCTCATATGTGCTCCCGCATGATCCGCAGGTACTCGCGGCAGGTTTCTCGTATGTCGGGATCGCCGGGATGCCGGTCCTGCTCGATGGAGGCAAAGCCGTTGAAGCCGACCTTCTTGAGGGCCGTGACAATCGCCTCAATGTCCATCACGCCCCGACCGAACGCCGGGAACTGTCGCATCAAGCCGTCGATATCGCGCATGTGCACGTTCATCAGGTGCCTGCCCACTTTGTATATCGCAACCGGAGGGTATTCCCGCTGGAGCAGCGTCCAGCCCGCGTCGAGATTGTAGCCCAGATCGTCGTCGCGAATCTGGTCCCACAGCCGCAGGAACGACGCCGCGTCCGGGACTAAACAATGCGTGTGCTGCTCGATGGAGAACTTAAGGCCGTGGGCTTTCGCCCGCGAAAGGCAGGCTTTGGTGGTTTCCACGTAGGCGTTCCATACCCGGTCCCAATCGAATCCTTCCGTAATGTCGATGTGATACTTCTGGCCCGGCTTGGGATTCTGGATTTCGTAGTAGCGGGGCAGATACTCCGTCGGCCCTTTCAGCTCGCGCGCCCAGGGAGCTACGATATTGATGATCGGAGCGCCCAGCTCTTTGCCGATTCGGCAGCCCGCCTCGAAGTAGGCAAGTGCCTGCTCGCGAGCGGCTCGATCCGTGCTCGAGAGATCCTCGACCACTGGTTGGAAAAGGACGAACTGCGACACACGCAATTTGTTTCGCTGGAGCTTTTGGCTGAGCCGGTCGATCCGGGCGTCTGTCCAGAACTCCTTGAGGTCTCTACTTGCCGTCACGATCAATTCGACGCCGTCGAAGCCCAGCTCACCGATGATATCCAAGGCCGGCTCGGGATCCGCAGCGGGGCTCAAACTGTGAAAACACCAGCTCAGGCAGCCAACTCTGGGCTTGCCTTGCGGGAGTGACTGCGGTTCTGTCGCATTTGCCGACAGTGACAGCCCGGAGGCCGCGATGGCGGCGGCCTGGAGAAACTGACGGCGGTTCGAAGCAAACGGAGATCTCATAGATACACCTCTTTCTGTTTTGCGGCTTCGCGAGCGAGAAACCAGGGTGTGGCGGACAGGCCACCCCAACTGGAGGGGTTGTGGTTTGCCAGGAAGACTTTTCGAAGCGTCTCGTCGTATGGCACCAGCGCGGTCCAGAGCACACCAGGGGAATTCTTCCATCGTGGATCCGGCCGGCCGCCATCGATGCGCTGGAACTTGGCGCCGGTCACCTTCTGGTTCCACATGAAGTCACGGTTCGTGGCGACGAGCCGCTGGATGTCTTCCCTCGTGAAGACCAGCCCATGCTCAAAGGCAGCGACAATGGCCTCGACATCGATCTGGTAGTAGCCGCCGTTCGGATGGACGCCGACCCAGTGCTTGGGCAAGCCATCGGCCTTGAAGTCCCACGGCCCGGCGGGCTCGCAGTAGTTCCAGACAACATATTTTCCGTCTTCGCGCGTCTTCATTCGCGATTTCATCAGCCGGAACCATTGCTCCGCCCGCTCGCGGTAGACGGTCTTGGTCGTCACGTCGTACATCGCCAAGAGCCAGCGGGCGATGTGGTTTTCCTTGTTGTCGGGATTGGAGAACCCGTCGGTGTTGCGCCGGGCGTAGCCCTCGGTCCATTGCCTGGTCTTTGGGTCGATACCGAACAAGGGCACCACCCAGAGCCCGCCGTTGGTGACCTCACGCCAGCAGCCGCGCGAATCCCACTTCTCGAAGACCTGCTCACCCACTTTGAGATATGCCTGGGCCTGTGGGCCGAATTTGTCTTTGAGTGCAGGGGCCCTGAGGATTGCATCCGCCATCAGGATGACGGGGCGCAGCCCCATCGCCTCACCCAGCAGGCTGTCCGTGTAGAAGCCTTCCTCCACCGCGCCGCCCGTCCCACTCTTGGGCCAGCCGACAAAGCCGTCCGGCTCCTTGACGCCACGCCTGATCCAGGCGTCTGCCCAATCCACCAACAGAGCGACCCATTTGACATCCGCCGTGGCCCGATAGCCATAATAGAAACCGTTGAGGAATGGGCTGATCAGCCACCCAATCTCTTCGCTCATCTCTTTGTCGCAATAGCGTGAGCGTGCCCTGCCCAGAATATTCTTCTCCCACCGGGCGAGCCAATCCTGGGTCGGGTCAGAATTTGAAACGCCTAGGGCACCACCACTCATCGACGGTAACGCGGCCGCCGCCAGAGCGAGGTCTTTGAGTAATTCACGGCGATTCATGGCTTCACTTCTCCTCCAAATTATACTGCGATTCGATTCTGACGGTCGTTGTCAGAGGTTTGTCATTTATTGTGCCGCCAAGTTCACCTGTTGCGTTGAGACGCACCTGCCATCGGTCTGCAATGTCTACTCCGGCCGGTGGCATGAACGTGAGGGTAGCCGGTCGGCGGATCTTTTCATCGGCAATTTCGAACACATGCAGGAAGAGAGATCGGCTCCCGCCGTTGGGGTCGCCGACCTCGATCCGCCAGGGACAGATCGGTGGTTTCAGCCGGCCCCGAGTCATGTGATTGTATTGCGCTGTCGGTTCCAGCGGGTGACCCCACGCTTCCCGCCCGGGACCGCCTCGCGTTACAATCTGCGCCTCGCGGGGCAGCAGGGTGTGCAGGAACATCCGCGAACGCCCGTACGAAAGCACTGCCTTATCGCCATCAGCCTCGGGCAGACTGAGCCATGCCAGGACATTCGCCCGACGCTCGGGTTCGCTGGGGACGTGGAGGAAGAAGTGGCGGGCAAAGTCTGGGCGGGATGCCTCCACACGGTCAAGAACGACGAAGTACTCCCGCTCTCCCCGCAGGTACAGGAACTGACGGGTCACCTCGCGGGCCTTCTTGTCGCTATAGCCTTTGGTAACGTCAGCGGCGGCGTAAGTGTAATAGGGATTGTGCTCGAAGGCAGTGATGTGCCCCCGCTGGCGTGGCAGGCCGCCGCTCTCGTAGACGTGTCTCAGCAGGCCACCGTCGTTCTCATTGTTCTGGTCCCGCCGAAACTTCTCATTCGGATCGAAGATCGTGACAATGTTGTAGATGAGCGAGCCGCCAGCGTAATGATCAGAGTCGTTGTGACCCCGCCCGCCTTGGCGCGAGACCAGCGAGCCTCGCTTGCAGATCAGAAAATGGCCCTCATCGTCTCTCGCGTGACCAGCGAACTGTGGTCCACAGCCGAAAAACGCCCAGGTTGCGTTTGGATCGCTCCAGGAGCTGCGCATATAGACGTGCCCCGCACCGGGAAAAAGGTAGCCCAGCGGCAACCTGTCCGGCGGGGTTGCTCGAATCGAAGGATCGTAACAGGCTACGCGCTGCCAGCGTTCACCGAGCCACTGCCGCCCGCGATCGCAGAACCATTGAGAAAGCCCGTCGCGAAGCATCGGCGCCGCGCGGGCGAATGCGGCCGGTCGGGAACCGTTTCCGTCGTCGATCCATGCCGTACGCTCGCTGTGGGGCATCATCGTATAGGCCACCCATCGCGGGGATTCGACCGGATAGCCCCAGGGTTCCGCCAGCTTGAACAAGTCCCTGCCAGTCGCGGTGCGCCACGCATGAAAGGCGTATGGAATGACGGTGACCGGCCCATAAGCGCCGTGGCCGTACGATTCCGACCAGACGCCGCCCATCCTGTTGAAGGCCGGTATACACTCGGTGGGCACGCGTTGATTCCAGGAGTCGAGAAATGTCTTCGCGTCGGTCTCGAATTTCGTGCCTTCGCCGCAAATGGCCAGGGCGATCAGGAGTTTCTGAGTGAGAGAATCCCGGCTGTTCATAACGTTCAGGTGAGTTGGCCCCCAGGTCTGGTTGTATTCCCAGTGGCCCCACTTGAGCAGGATTTGGGGCTCGTTCGTGAAGAACCGCAACCAAGTGCCGAGGGCGTTGCCGAATCGAACTCGTTGCTCCCGTGTTAGGGCGTCGTGAATCCAGTCATAGGCGATGGCGTGATAGCCGAAGTTGCTCCCTTTCGGGTTAGAAATGATGCTGCCGTCGCCCCATTGCCTGACAATGACCTCAGCATAAGGGCTGGCTTCGTGCCCCATCTGGCGTTCGACGAGGTAGGCGATGCCACAATTCATCAGGTCTTCGGGAACCGCCCACTGATTCGTGATAGACCGGATGCCACCTCTTTGGACTGCACTGTCCGCCCGCTGCTTGACAAGCGCGTAGTCATCGGCGAGTCCGTTATTCTCAGGCGACGCCGGATCGCACCGCCGGGCCAATTCTCGCATGTCCTCTATGAGCAGCCGCGGATGGGTCGTCCTGACCTCATACTCCGCTTGGCCGAAGCACATACCAAAGGGGCCGGCGACGACAAACAACATTAATGATACAAGATAGAGTCTTTGAGCCATGCTCGGTACCACTCCTTTCACCGACATACCACCGTATATTCGCCGGAAACAAGCTTGCAGAGGATGATACAGCGCTGCCGGCAGCAGAGCAACCGTTCTCCCTCAGGAGCCTAATGCGACAGTAGAAGGAAGATTCAACAATATATGAAAACGCCGGCTCCATTCATATGTTCCATCGTAACGCATTTCCCGGCGTTTTTCTCTTGAAAAGCCATCCAGTGCCACGTAGATTCACTGTCAACAATATGAGCAAGATTCGGAAACATAGGACTATTAAGGAGTGTCCACGATGAAAGCAGTGTCTGCTACGATCATCCTCAGTATTTTCATAACCTGCTGCATCGGTTCCTTAAGCTGGGCTGAATCACTTCAATCAATTCAACTCGTTCCACCGGATACAAACAGCGGTATTCCTCTGATGAAAGCGCTGAACCACCGGATGTCTACCAAGGCATTTGCTGCAAAGACGATTCCCCTGGAAAAGCTATCGAACCTGCTCTGGGCGGCTTTTGGCATCAATCGTAAGGATTCGGGCAATCGTACTGTTGCCACAGCCATGAATTGTCAGGATACTGATATTTACGTAGTGCTTAAAAAGGGAGTGTATGTATACAAGGCAAAGGAACATACCTTAGTGCCGGTCCTGGATCAAGATGTTCGGTCTCTGGCTGCAACGCAGGAGTATGCCCAAGTCGCTCCGATCAACCTTATCTATGTATCCGACTACGCTAAGATAGCAGATCGTTTTCAAGCGAAGAAGCCCAGCTATGCGGCTTTTCATGCGGGTGCGATCAGTCAGAATGTTTATTTGTACTGCGCATTTGAGGGATTAGGCACGGTCGTACGCGACAGTGTAGACCGTACCAAGCTGAGAGATGTTTTGAAACTGCGTAAAGACCAGGTCATCGTGATGGGCCAATCTGTAGGATATCCCCAGCAGGCCCCTACTCAGTAGCCACTTGTGATCCATGATGGTTTGGACCGTTTGGCAGAAGGAAAACTCCATGCAGTTAGTCACACGTATTACTTTGGTTCTATTCCTGCTTTTCAGCGCGTGGACAACATGGTGCAGAGCTGGTTCCCGACCGAACATGCCCATGCCGATCCCCGCAGAAAATACGATTGGTCACCGTTGGCTCCAGAAACCGGTCCATGCTGAACGTCTGCTGGATGATATGGAAGACCTCGTTACTTGGTTCCACCAGGGTTTCGGCAAGATGACACTGACGCAGGAACGCAGCCAAGATGGTACCCAAAGCCTGCGTTTGACCTCCCCTACCAAAGGTGACAAACCCGGAGGTGCCAAAGGCCGGCCCTTTGGTGCAGCCATTGTGATACGCAGAGTTTCCGGTCAAGATTGGAGCGACTACAACCGGATCTCCTTCTCGGTTTACCCTAGCCTTCCCGGCTTTCGTGTGATATCTTTATGTCTGACATTACACAATGACGGACAGGAAAAAGTACCGGGCCCTTACGATCGCAACGGTCGCAACTTCGTATTGTTACAACCCGATCAATGGAATCACGTGGTCTGGGAAATAGCTCACCTGGGTCGCGATAAAGTCACGGGCGTGGAATTCGCTTATCGACTGCAGGGCAATGAACCAGGGGCTACCACGACAGTGTGTTACGATTTCGATCATCTGACATTACAGAAAGTCGACGCCGATCACTTTGAAGGCTGGGATGTAGCCCCGGGACGCCTAGCCTTCTGTCATACAGGTTATGTGCCCGACAGCGCCAAAATCGCCCTGGCCAGTCATTTAAATGCCATACATTTCAGCATCGTCGACACAAAGACGGGTGATCGCGTCCTCACGAAATCTATTCGAACTCAGGATTATCATCTCGGCCGTTACCAGGTCTTGGATTTCACTGAGGTCGATCGCCCGGGAACTTATCTGATCCAGGCTGGAGACATTACGACACGACCGTTTGAGATTCGTCCCGATATCTGGGCCCAGACCATCTGGAAGACCATCAACCTCTTCTATTGCGAACGCTGTGGCTTTGCCATTCCCGGCATCCACGATGTATGCCACCGGGACTGGCTTTGCCAACACGGCGACAAACGCATCCTGATCAACGGCGGTTGGCATGACGCGGGTGACCTGTCCCAGGGGCTGACTAATACAACGGAAGCCGTGTATGCCATGTTGGCCCTATCCGAGCGTCTGCGTCAAACCGACACAATCCTGTCACAGTCTCTCAGGGAGGAAGCGCAGTGGGGACTGGACTGGATGCTGAAGACCCGCTTTGGTGACGGCTTCCGCTGTACCTGGGCAACCATGGATTTCTGGACCGACGGTATTCTCGGCAATGTGGATGATGTCACCTTTGTGGCCAGTGACCGTCCCCAGGACCAATTGCGCGCGGTCTCGGCCCAGGCCCTCGCCAGTCAACAGCTCAAAGGTGAAGATGCCATTCGTTCGGCCTATTGTTTACAGGCTGCACAAGAAGACTGGCAGGCAGCCACACAAGAACTGAAGAATCCCAGACTGGAATTGACGGCAGCCGGCCTCTGTGCTGCCATTGATCTATTCCGAGCCACGCAAGAAGAGACCTATGCAGACGAAGCCTTCCGCTTGGCAGAAATCGTATTAAGCTGCCAGCAACAGACCCTGCCGGATTGGGACCTGCCCTTGACTGGCTTTTTCCACACCAGTCCCAAAAAGGACCGAATCCTGCACTATGCCCACCGAGGTCATGAACAGGCCCCGATCGTTGGACTCAGCACTCTGTGCGATTTCTTTCCCGACCATCCGGATTGGATGAAGTGGTATGCCGGCGTGGCCCTGTACTCCGAATACATGCTCCGCATTAGCCAATACACGGCCCCCTACTCTATGCTGCCGGCCTCAGTGTATTGTATTCATGAATCCGACAATCCGACGTTCCAGGAACAAGTCAAGAACGGGATTCGCTTGAGCAGGGACTATTACCTACGCCTGTTTCCGATCTGGGAGGCCTTCCGCGGTAACCACGGAACCGTATTATCTCAAACCAAAGGTCTTTCCATTGCCGCGTACCTGCGGCGCAAACCTGAGCTAATCGAACTGTGCCAAAAGCAACTGCAGTGGGTCCTGGGGCGCAATCCCTTCTGCCAAAGCACCATGTATGGCGAAGGTTATGATTTTGCTCCCCAGTATACGGCCATGTCCGGCGATATGGTGGGCTCTCTGCCTGTGGGCATTCAGACCCATTTCAACCGGGATATCCCTTACTGGCCCGCAGAAAACTGCTACAACTGGAAAGAGGTATGGGTGCATCCCTCGTCGCGCTGGCTATGGCTCATGTGTGATTTGTACCAAGCCGATCTGCAAAAAGGGGGTGATTTCACACTTTCCTCTCAGACATCCTCGGATGGAACGATTGCCATCCAACTCACCACAGAAACACAAACAGATACCCCTTTCTCAATTCAGACATGGAATCTATACGCCCCTAAGGACACGACGCAGACCCAACGGACAGATCACCTGGGCAAAAACACAATCGTACATACCTGGCATACAAAGAAACAAGCATCAGATAAGCCCTGGGTGGCAGTTGTTTTTGCGCAAAATAACAGATCGCAACGCCGGGAAATCCTCGGCGGATTCCCTAACAGATAACCATTCTTCAAAGACGTCTGGCGTCCTCACCTGAAGCTATCTACCAAAGCCTGTAACGCAGATGCAAACATCTGGAAAACCGCCTAAGAGAAGTCAGATTACTCCAGCGTGGCGGAAGTTCGAAGTTCTGCGTCCAGGTCAGAGTCTAGCTGCCACAGGACAACCAACAAGGACAGCAACCCAATGAGGGCTACAGCTGCTCCAAGAACAAGGTGTTTCCTTCTCTTGCATGACATTGCATGTTTGCCATCACTTTCGTGGTCGCACCTATTCTCTTGAGACATGTCTGATTCTCACGTCGCAAGGAGCACAGAGGCTCTCCAACACGAGATATTCAAAAACGTGTGCTATCTATTGCAGGCTCAGATCGTCAGTGTCACAGATGCTAATGCGTCAGCGCATAGACAACAATGTTTATTCCCATGGGAAAAGCCTTCTTGAGCGAGAACTCACGATAGTACCATTCATTTTCACCTTCTCGCTCCCAGCCATCGGCCAGATCCGTATTGTGGCAGAAGATGGCCATCATCCGGCCCTTGTCGTTGTAGAGCGCTTTGTAATGCACCTCGCGTGCGTCGTGTCGTTCCCAGGTCACGCCCGAGTCGCGGCCGCTGAGAGCATGTCCGATGCTTGGGACTTGCGGTTTCTCGTCAATGTCGTAGAAGCAATGAAAAATCGGGTGATTGAGGGAAAGTTCGAGTGGTTCTCGCTCGGGAAAGACCCGTTTGATCTCATAGTAGACGTTGTGCCATTCGTCCTCTCCCCAAAAATCGTCCGCCATCAAGAAACCACCATCTAGCAGGTATTTGCGTAGGCTCGCAACTTCTTCTTCACTTAGCACCAGATCGCCAGGTTCGCTGATGTAGATAAATGGATACTGGTTCAGGTCGGTGTCAGTCAGTTGCATGACCTTTCCGTTTGGATCTGTTGGTAACCCTGTGACCTCTTGGAATCGGGCGGAGAGGTTTAGATCACTGTCCGGGTAGTCTACTGCCCACCTGCCGACTCCGCTGTATCCGCGATATCCCCTGCCAGGACTGCCTGGCCGACCACGTGCTCCTTCATAACCGCCTCCGTACCGAGAAGAATACTGGATTCGTACGAAACAAAAAGACGAGCACTTGAACTCAATATCGCCCACCTTAGTTAGCTCCCAAGCATTTTGTTCGCTTGTATTCTCCTCGATCTTGCTCGCATCCTGTTTTCTACAACTGCTCAGAATCAACAAACTTGGGACAAATACTATAACAAAGAATGCTCCGCGATATGTTCTCATGTTTATAATCCTCCCGTTTCGGGATTCTGACCGGTCACAAGGGCATCAGATCGTCTGCCGACAGACTTACTGAATATGGGTAGGACGCATTCTTTCCCCGACCTTCTTGAAGTGTGACAGTGCGCTTTCCCAATCCTCAAAATCCTTCTTAGTAAACAACAGGGTGGTTTGACCAATCAGGATCTCGTCGCCGTCGGCCAAAACAGTCTCCTCGACAATTCTCCTATCATTAATGAACACACCGTGCTTACTCTTCATATCGAGAGCGAGATACTCGTCCTGTTGTTTGTCATAGCGAATTTGAAGATGCTTCCGCGAAACCGAATCATCCAATACTTGTATGGGAAGCGCCTCGTCCCTCCCAACTACATTGGTCCGAACACCGAGCGGATAGTAATCACCTTTTTGGTCTCCGGAGATGATGAAGAGTGAAGCCATCTCTCGACTCCTCAAAAGCTGCCCACTTCAGTACTAGTGCCCACGCTTTGAACATCGTATTTACCATGTACAGGAGCGTCAAGACTTAGTTCTATATTGCAGCAATTGAATCTGAGTTGTACAATCGCAGCGCGCGTAATTGTGCTCCTGTACATTCCCTGTTGTTCGAGTATTTTGGAATACTTAGGGCAGTTCGTAGCGAGGCATGCCAATGAGCTGAACCGACGAAAAGAATGAACAAGGTCTGACAACTCGGCCAAACTGCCATCCCTCATCTTCGTTTCACCGACCGCTCGTGGTTTTACTGTTTGTTTGTGGATGCGGTGTCGGCGCCGTGCTTTACAGGAAGAACGGATCATGATAGAATAACGGATGATAGGCTCTTATCAAGACCATTACCGCGTACTGACTGGTCTTTCCGAAGCGGCGAGTGTTTCAAGACAACAGGAGTTCTGTTCAATGGAAAAGAGAGGGTTCACGTTGATTGAATTGCTGGTCGTGATTGCGGTCATTGCATTACTTATGGGTATTCTTATGCCATCACTGCAAAAGGCCAGAAAGTTAGGGCAATCTACCGTCTGCAAGGCCCATCTGCGTCAGTGGGGGACCGTCTTTTTTATGTACACCTCAGACTACGATGACAAATTCTGGGTCGAGCCAAACGTTTGGCAAACCAGTGTGCGTCAAGGGGGATGGATGCCCTGGCTG
>JADHXR010000172.1 GCA_016782865.1 Phycisphaerae bacterium | reverse complement strand
CCCTACGTGTCAGACTAACGCGATTCATCGTCGTTCCATAATGCGTAAGGCCTGTTCGACCAGAAAACTCCCCGATCTATTGAGTACTCTTGAAGTACGCCACATCGACTCATTATGGCCTTAATGCGGATCATTGATATTATTGGCTCCAGCAGTTGGGCAGAGCACTTTAAGGGCGACGGCGTGTTGGATGGAAGTGGTCGATACCAGGGTTCCAAGTTCTGCTCCTGCTCTGAAGGGTGCGTGACCGTAACCTGGCTGCAGCTCAACTGGCATCTGTTACGTCTGACGGGCAAGGCCAAGTATGCCAGCGAACTGGAACGAATCACATTCAATGCACTGCTGGGGGCTTAATCACCGCACACTGGGCAGGTGGCCTACTTCCTGCCCCTGATCCGGTGACCGGAAGCGCTATGGCGAAGTCACGCACGGCATCCTGCCGGACGTGTGTTGCTGTTCGTCGAGCATTCCACGGGGCATAGCCCTGATTGCAGAGTTCACGGCCGGTACGATTGGGAACCAACCCGCCTTGCTTCTCTACAAGCCTGGAACCTACAACATCAAAAACGCGGGCACGACCGTACAGTTGAAGGTTGAGACGGCCTATCCTAAGACCGGCACGGTCGCAATCACAGTCGCCTCTCCGCAAAGGACCCAATTTCCTCTGGCCCTGCACGTGCCTTCCTGGTGTGACGATTTTGAGGCAGTGGTTCATGAGCAGCGATACCAGGGCCGTAGCGGCAGCCTGTTAATCATCGATCGGACCTGGCAGCCGGGTGATCAGGTGAAGATCCATATGGATATGTCCTTTAAAGTCCTGGACGGCGGAGAAAGCTACCCGGACAAGATGGCTCTCCAGCGCGGCCCTCAGGTTCTGGCTACGGACAGCACTGTCTCGGACAATGGCGGCAAACTGCCGTCCCGGGAATGGTTCGGCGACCAGTTGTATCCCATCCGGGGTGTTACTCCAGGCGGTATGGAACAAAAGCTTGCCATGGTGCCTTTTGCAGAGGCCGGCCAGGCGTGGGGTGATTACGAGGTATGGATTAACAAACTGACACTCTCTCGGAACACACGCCAACTGGACCCGGTGGGCAAAGTCCATATCCCTATCGGCATCCCCAACAGCCTGGACAGCCTCAAGACCTTTGTGGAGGCCGAAGGAAATTTTTCCCCGGGGATCGGGTCTTACGGCATCTACTTCTGGGTCTTTGATCCGGCTCGTGACCGCTTGACCGCCCCCACTTCAGAGGAGGTGCAGTGCACCCATGGCTTGGTGGAGGATCGCCTCCTGATCCCCTGGTCACAGTGGAGCACCGGTGCGGTTGACGTTCGTACAGATGTCTGCGCGGTCAAGCGCGTGCACGCTCAGGGTGATGTGTACTTGGTGGGCGCACGCGCGCATCTGACCAATACTGGTGACCAACCCAAACGGGTTTCCCTCTACGTGGCCCTGCGGCCCCTGGGGCCGGCTGGATTCGATGTGCAAAAGCTAACTGTCGGATCCGAGGGCGATGCCCTCCTGGCTGATGGTCATTCGGCACTGGTCGCTAATACTCGACCCTCTGCGGCCGGGGTTTTGCCGACGGATACGATTGGAAATATGGCACTCCGCGGTGGCATACCCAAGGCCCAATCGTCTGCTTCAGAAAAAGGAGACTGCTCCGGGGCCTTGCGTTTCGAGCTGGAAATCCCGGCGGGTCGGACTGAGACGGTCGAATTGGTCTGTCCGGTACACCCGGGCCGACGCGCCGTGCGACACCAATGGACCCCTAGGACGACAAACTACGTCGACATTGCAGTCCCGCATTCCAATGCCGACGGCATTGATATACCTGATCTCGGCCTGGATTGCTACCACGGCATTACTGCTGGCGACCTGTTTCAGCAGGCACGTGACGATTGGCACCGGTTCTACAGCCGTGTCGCACTGGACCTGCCCGAAGCGCGCTGGACCAACGGTTTCTACGTCATGCTGGCCCATGCTGGACTCTGCATGAACGAGGGGGCTGCCGATGTCGCGGTACTCAACTATACGGTGTTCAACAGGGACGGCATGTACATCGCGAACATGATGCAAAAGGCCGGATTACCCCGCATGTCCGAGGCCGTGATCGACTATTTCCTGGCCCATCCCTTCAACGGACGGCCCTATCCCGAGGCGGACAATCCCGGCCAAGTCCTGTGGAGTATGGGTCAGCACTGGAAATTGACTGGCGACCGGATATGGCTGCAAGGCATCTACCCGTCAGCCAAAAAGATCGCCGAGATGATCAAATATTATCGCAACACCCAAGGCCCCTATTGGGTGAACCTGGATAGCCTGGAATATGGGGAAGCCCTGTCTCAGGATGAACGATTGGAACTTAAACCGGGCCGTTGTGACGGCTTCCATCCTGAATACACAGAGGCCTTTGATATTGCGGGTCTGCGTGTCGTCGGGGACCTTGCCGAGGCCATGGGCCAGGCACAGGAAGCTCAACAGTGGCGACAACTGGCAGATCGGTTCATGAAGGAGTATGACCGGCGTTTTAGCAAGAATCTTGGCAAGAGCTACGGCAGCTACTCCGTCCTTTGGCCGTGCCAGTTGTATCCCTTGGACGAGGGCAAGGCACATGATCAGTTCAAAGGGATTGGGGCACGTGAACTGGTCACCTGGCGTTACTTCGCCCCGGCCACGGCCCACCA
Organism: Phycisphaerae bacterium; assembly: GCA_016782865.1. Taxonomy (GTDB): domain Bacteria; phylum Planctomycetota; class Phycisphaerae; order Sedimentisphaerales; family Anaerobacaceae; genus SG8-4. The sequence continues at coordinate 13,103 of JADHXR010000172.1, read as the reverse complement.
GGGCCTGCTGGCCGGCAATCGACAAGCCGGATACGGCACCGTTGATCTGCACCTGGACCATCCCCAGATGCGCCACTGGTATGCCTTTGACGAGGGCGGCAAGAGCGGCTCCGGCGGCTGGCATCATCTGCGTACGACCTGGACACACAGCAAGACAGAGCCCGACAAGAACCGTGCAGTGGCCATGCCGCACGGTTGGGCCATCGCCGAAGTCTGGCTGCTGATGCGGGATTGCCTGGTGTACGAGCAGAACGACCGGCTGGTTCTCCTTGCCGGGCTATCACCGGAATGGTTCCGTGACCCTCAGGGCATGACCATTCAGAACCTGCCAACCTATTTTGGCAAGCTGGATCTACGTTGGCAAAACACGACGCGGGGCGGTATCCTGACCTTGGGCGGCGCCCGGCCTCCTCAAGGATTCATCCTATCCCTTCCCCCGACTTTACGCGCACGTCTTACAATGAATAACGAGCCTATTACCGAAAACGTCACCGGGCGTTATGCCCTCCCCATGGAGACGAAAAGTGTACAAATTGACTTCAAGTAAGAGGGCGTTAGTCGTGAGTTACTGAAATGGAATCTGGCCTTGAGCATGTAGCTAAGGCAGAGCAAAATAACTCAATTGTGTTGAGGAGGTAGAATCATGAGTAGAAGCACTGTATGTTCTGTATTGCTGTTCTTGGTGTTTGGTTTGACAACGAACGTGAGTGCCGAACTGATCGCCTACTGGTCCTTTGATGACGGCTTTATGGACTCGGTTGGCGACTTGGGCGGAACTGCCCAAGGTGATGCGGCGATCAGCACAGAGGGAAAGTTTGGAGCGGGGGCTCTGCAAGTGGACGGTGATGGTGACCATGTGGATTTGGGTGCTGCAGATCAAGCATTTGACTTCACGGGTGATTTAACCGTTTCAGCATGGGTAAAACCTAACGATGTCGGTGATGATGACGACATAATTATCGGCAATGCGTGGGATGGCAGTCAAACCCCGTTTTGGCTGATGCTGCTTGATGAGAATACCGCACGTTGTGGTCACTATGAAGGTGGACACAAGGGTGTAGATGGTGACGTCCCAGATGGAGGCGGCTTCATGGACGGCGAGTGGCATATGATAACCGGTGTTGTTGACGATCAGGGCGGAACCGCAGACTATATTGTTTACGTTGACGGCACCAAAGTAGGGGAAAATATTGGGAGCGAGGATATCAATCCCGGGAGTACAACCAACGTCTGGATTGGTGGTATCGATGAAAATGGGGGTTCAAAATGGTTTTCCGGGCTCATCGATGATCTGCGCATCTACGACCATGCTCTCACGGAGGCTGAGATAGTGGCTGCCATGACGGGGACTGTGGGAGGATACCCGTTTGCGTTATCTCCTAACCCGGCCAATGGTGCTCTCCTCGAAGCCACGTGGGCCAGCCTTACCTGGCGCGCGGGGGATTTTGCAGTCTCACACGATGTATATGTTGGCGACAGCTTCGACGATGTCAACGAAGGGGCCGAAATAATGTTCCAGAGCAATCAGGCCACGACGACGCTCATCATCGGCTTTCCCGGATTTCCTATTCCTAATGGTCTTGTTCCAGGGACAACTTACTACTGGCGAATCAACGAGGTCAACGACGCTGACCCGAACAGCCCGTGGAAAGGGGACGTCTGGAGCTTTAGCATTCCCCCCAAGACTGCCTATGCACCTGACCCTGCTGATGGTGCCGAATCTGTAGAGACAGATGTTACTCTCAGTTGGACGGGAGGTTTCGGTTCCCAATTGCATACCGTATATTTCGGCGACAATTTTGCCGATGTCGACAACGCAGTCGGCGGCCTTCCTCAGGGAACTGCAACCTACACTCCCGGCCCGCTCGACTTAGCCAAGACTTACTACTGGCGTGTCGATGAGTTTGATGTCGTCGAAACTCATAAAGGTAAGGTCTGGAGCTTTCTTACTCAGGGCGCCGTCGGTAGCTCGGAGCCGGCTAATGGTGCTGTGGATGTAACGCAGTCGCCGCTTCTTGCATGGTCGCATGGAGTCTATGCCGTTTCACATCAGGTCTATTTCGGCGCAGATAGAGAAGCCGTGAAAAGCGCCGATACAAGTTCACCTGAGTATAAAGGCAGTGGGAACCTTGGTAACGAGAGCTATGATGCCGGCGACCTTGAATGGAACACAACGTACTACTGGCGTATTGATGAAGCCAATAACACCAACCCGGACAGTCCATGGACGGGCCCCCTCTGGAGCTTCATGACGGCCAACTTCCTTGTTGTGGACGATTTCGAATCATATGACGACATTGATCCACTTGCCGGGGAGCCAGGCGTCAACAGGATATTCGACAAGTGGATGGATGGTTTCGGCACCACGACAAATGGCGCTCTGATTGGGAATGATCTGCCGCCTTATGCCGAGCAGACGATCGTAAACAGCGGCGCCCAGGCGATGATATATCGCTTCGACAATAACCTCAAGACGTCTGAGGCAACTGTGACTTTGGCCTATCCGCGTGATTGGACCGAGAAAGGCGTCACCAAGCTGTCGTTGTGGTTCCGCGGCAGTTCAGCTAATTCCGCCGAGCGGATGTTTGTCGCTCTCGGCAACGCGGTAGTGTATCACGATGATCCCGCTGCAACGCAAATAAGCGGATGGAACGAGTGGGTAATCGATCTGCAGGCGTTTGCCGGCGTGGACCTGGCCAATGTCAATACGATTACCATTGGCATTGGCACAAAGGGCAGCCCGGCTGCCGCCGGCGGTACAGGGACGATGTACTTCGACGACATTCGGCTTGTTCGGTAGGTTGTTAGAAAGCCGATTGAAGCGGCAGGTAATTGCGCTGCGATTCGTCACGACATCCTGGACTTTTGTGAACGAGAACTCGTCGCTTTAGGTGGGTGATCTGCATTTGTCAAGCGTAAGTGGTCGTCCACCCGAATAACCTGGTCCACCTTGTCATTAAAGAACTTACGTAATCTGCATCTAATCGTTAACAATGCCCGGTTTCTAATCCTGCCCTGGATTCAGTCACGGAATCTGGCATCCAAGATATTATCATTAGCCTGTAAACAGATAAGACAAGATTGGTACACCCGGTACAACTATCGCCCTGTGTTAATGGAGACATTTGTTGAGATTAATCGCTTTACAGGGACCTGTTATAGAGCCGCCAACTGGCAGCAAGTTGGTATTACCCAAGGCCGAGGCAAGTTAGAAAAATCGATGCAGGGCAAATTACCCAAGAAATACGTTCTACTTTATACGTCCGCACCATCTCCTTTCATTCTTGGTGCTTCGCGCCAGTGTTTCCTCTCCTATCTTTATCTTGACAAAGATGAACAATCAACCTCTGATATAGCTTTGACATAGTAGTATGGTAGGGACCTTTTTTGATTACCTAAAGGAGAAACTATGTTTTTGAACAGATTCATTCTAATATTTGCTTCTTCCTCTATTTTGCTAGTTGCCGGTGAAAACGGAGACATGTCGACAACCGCTCATGCTTTGGAGGTTGGAGTTGCAACGGTCGATATTACCCCACCACTGGGGATGCCTATGAGAGGATATGCCTCACGACAAGAATTGTCTAATGGCATTTGGGATCCTCTATACGCCAAATCAATTGTGTTAGATGATGGAAACAAGCGCGCTTCATTGGTTGTGCTTGATCTCATTAGTCCGCCACCCAGAGAAGTCTGTGAACGCATCCGTCAGAAAGCGGAAAGAGAATTGCAGATTTCTACTATTCTCTTCTTGGCCATTCATACACATGCCGGTCCCGATCTGAAACCTGATCTTCCTTCGAAAGAGAATCCCTGGCTACCAACACTGGAGAGAAACATATATGACGTTATAAAGAATGCTGCTTCATCGAAATCTCCTGCAACAGTTGAAATAGGGTACGGTTCGGCAGATATCTCATACGACCGGCGTGTGGTCAACTCGAATGGGACCGTTAAGATGCTGTGGAGTAATCCGGACAGGGAAGAGAACACTCCAGTCGATCAGACTGTTGGCGTTGCCGGTTTTAAGGGAATGGATGGCAAATGGATTGCTATGCTCGTTCATTATGCATGTCATCCAGTGATTTATGAGGGCTCGAATCTGAAGTACTCCGCAGAATTTCCCGGCGTTATGCGTAAGTATGTCGAGGAACGTCTCGGTGGTACTTGTCTTTACATGCAAGGAGCCTGTGGCGAGATTAATCCGTATGATAGGCCGAAGGAAAGTAATCAAGATACATACTCGAAACTAAAGCAAACGGGAATTGCATTGGGAAAGGAAGTCGTCCGCATTGCTGAGTCAATGAAGCCAGTTGAAGAAGATACACTCATATTAAGCACGTATCAATATGTCACTGAATTGAAATACCGCTATGACCTAAATGATGAGAAAGTGAAAGAATTCTATATTAAGCAGCGCGGGGAAGAATATTATGAAGAATTGATCAGAGACCGCCCCTCGGTTATTAAGGCGGAAACTCCGATAGTGTTATTGGGAGAAGAGATTGCCTGGATAGGTTTCCCGGGAGAATTTTTTGACGACTTCCAGATTGCTCTTCGCCATCGCTCACCTATTCCCAATACTTTCTTTCTGGGCTACTGCAACGACGTTTTTTCGTACTTTCCCACAATCCAGGCTGCTTCAGAGGGTGGATATGGGGCAAGTTATTCCACCTATGTTGAAGTTGGTGCCGGAGAACGCTTAGTTGATAATGCTATCATCCGTTTGCACACGATAACAGGAAACTTGAAAGCTCTCCCTGAGCGATAACTACTATGACTTGATAGCCCTTTCTTTTTCGCACAGTCCATTGAAGACTATTCAATTCCAAAAAAGTGCGTTTTTCAGCCAAAATGTGGCCTAGGTGGGGCTTGAATTTGGGCAAAATCAAGGCCTGTGGAGTCAAAATGGAGACACGATGTCCCCTTGTCTTGGCGGTGTTTTTCAGCATCTGAAGAAGGGTGACTTAGGGCATAGTTCCCGGTTTGAAACTGTTGTTGTTTTACTCGGTATCTCGCGGCACTGACAGCGGCAGATCCAGCCAGGCCAAGCCGATGTGCCGTCTCATGTGGCTGGTGCTGTTGCCCTCGGGCGCATCGTAGAACAGTGCCAGTCGCTTGCCAACCTGGACAACAGACGGCAGACCGATGCACTTCTTTGACCAGGTACAGTTTTGACCGTCGAGAACGACGGCTTTGTTCGCCGGATCCCATTTGTTCAGGTCTTTGCTCCAATAGACCCAGATGGCGTCGGTGTACTCGCCGCGGTCGATTCCGATGTGGTTGGTGAAGAGGAACCAGGCCTTGATGGCCTTTTCATAATGTAATGTCGAATTTTCGATCTGCTCCTCGATCGGCACCATGGGCTGTGGATGAACTGTCCATGGCCCATCCAGATCCTTCGTCCGAGCGATACCCAACGTGCGCTGAACGCAGGGATTCCCGGGCTTGCGGGTCGTGGCGCTGAAGAACTGAAGAAACTCATCGCCGTTCTTGATGACCTGGCCGGGACTGGCCGTTATGGAATAGTAGGTGTTGGGCTTGGTTCGAAACGGTATGACGTCCTTCTGTTTGACCCACGGTCCGGCCGGACTTTGTCCCTTCGCTTTCATTGTGAGATAGGGAAATGACGGAACCAGATTCGGCGGGCCGGATACGTTGGGCGTTCCCAAGTAGAACATGTGCCATTCTTTGTCGTCGTAATAGGTAACGCCATAGGAAGCAGACTTCGAGTCGTCTTCATCCGGCTTCCCAAAATCCAGGATGGGCCCCTTCTTCTCCCAAGTAACGAGGTCCTTGCTCACCGCCAGGGAGCACAGCCATCCTTTCGGACCTGCCGCATCGTAGTGCATGTGATAGGTCCCATCCGCTTCAAACACCCATACGTCACGGGCGCCGAGTCTGTCACATTTGCCGGGGCCGCCTCCGTAGCGAAGCACGATGCCATGGTCCTTCGCGTCCATGCGCAGCGTCGGCGCGGGTCGGCCGTCACGGTATTTCGGCGGGGCAGCGGTAGTCCCACCGACCGCAGAGTCAACCAGCAATGTAACCGGTCCCAGCAGACCTGAAGACAGGAGTTTGTTAGGGCCTCCAGTGGTAGCAAAGGTATAACGGCCGGTCTTGTACTCCTTGCCGCCCAGAAGGCCGGACTCCCATTGCACGGTTCGTACATCTTTGTCTGGTGCTTGCTGGTCGCCGAGCATGCGGTTCGGCCATCGATTGGCTATTTCCACCTCCAGTACATTGCCTTTTGTTTTCACACCATCTGTGATGTCCACGTGCCAGGGCGCACACCATACTACTCCCAGATCCTTACCGTTCAACCGCACACGCGCGATATCGTGAACCGTCCCAAGATCCAGATGCATCCTTTCTCCTGACTCATGAGGAAGGTCAAAGATCTTCCGATATGTCGCGACGCCGGAATAATACTTTATGCCGCGCTCGGCATGGTGGGTCCAATCCTGGAGGGCGTCGAAGGTGACCTTCTCCGGGCCGCCCCATTTGGGATCAAAAGAGACCTCCCACGATCCTTCCAGGGTTGTCACAGGTGTTGTCTTGGGAAAATTCACGCCGCCTGCATTTGCCACCGGCTTGGATGAACCCTTGTCGGGAAAGATCACGAAGAAGCTTTGATAGGGAACAAACTGCATGGGGATGGTTGTGAGGCCATTTTCGGTTTTGCATTGCGGCAGTTCGCGTATTTGCCCGGTGACGGGATTCCAGAATTGCGGGTTGGACTTGGCGACTCTGAATGTGCAATCGGCCTGGATGGGTTCGCTGGACTTGTTTGAGACGAAGTATATTTCCTGGTGTTTTGTGGTGCGGTGGCCGTAACGAACCGGGCCGGTGGATGTGAAATCTTCGCTTATGGACATCTCTTTTAGCAAGGCAACAGTTTCGTCGTAGTCAGGATATAGATCATGGGCAGGTGTTGCTGCTGGAGGGAGAACGCCGCCCCAGTAGATAGTACCTCGGCCGTATTTGCGTTTGGTTGTTTCCTCGGGCGATTCCAGGGAGCCCCATATTTTCTTTGCAAGCTTTTGTACTTTGTCATCACATTTTGGGTAGTCTGACAGGCTCGGTGATTTTACAGGCGGCGAACCAGCGACCGTTGCGCCTGACTTAACAAGGCTTTCGATCTTTGCCAGAAGTTTCGGCGTCATGGTCTCAAACCTGGACATGATCATTATGCTGTATGAGGTTCCGCCGGGAAATTCGATCTTGCCTCTGTGAACTTTGGCCCTTTTCATGAGGATATTTGGAGAGCATCCGTCAAAGCCGTAACCCTTCTTGTCTGCAAGCGGGCCGGTGCCTTCTAATGCACCTGCCGGGGCGCGGAACACATGCGGGGTACCTTCGGGTGTCAGGTACAAGATGTCAGAAACCGTCACGCCCTGTCGCATGAGGTGTGAACATCGGCTGACGTATTCGTGGTAATCACTGACCATCGGCCACCATGTCTGGCCGCGATCCCAGTGTACGCCGTACGGCCCCATGGCCATGCCCGGGCGAAACTCGTCGCCGAGCGGTTTGTGTGCAAAGGTGTGATAGACGAAACGGTTGACACCTATGCAAAAGGCCCAGTCGCCCTGGTTCTTCATCGACCATGGATATTGTCTCCATCTTTCCTGTCCACCTGCAGTGAACGCTTCTGCTGAAACTATAGACCGGCCCATAGTATGTGCGATGGACGTCGATTCGATGCAGCTGAACGACGAGTCAAATCCCATCCCGTTGCTCCAGAACTCGCACATGGGGACATCGGCAACCGCACCCAGGTCCAGGTCGGCGGTTGGATTCATGTCGTATGGTTCGATGGAGAGTTCAAAACCGTTGGCCGCCCCAAGTTTCTTTAAGTGGCCTGCATGGTTTTCCAGTACCAGTTCCTGACTTGTCAGGCGAACATCCCAGAGAAAACGCTCGGATTCTTCTAGGCTGCCTACGGCACGTCCACTGTATGCGGGCAGGTACGGCTTTGCTTCATACCCGCGACGCTTCTTAAACTCGGCAAGAAAATCTTTCGTCCAGTTTTGCGAGCCCATCTCCCAACTGTCTATGTGTACCGTCGTCCAGCCGTTCTTGCCTCTTCGCGAGCCAACTTTCTTCAGCAGTTTGCCGTAATAGTTTGCAAAGTGATGGTCCAACGCCGCGGTATCGAACTTGTCGCATTCCAGGCCAAGGCCCGCCTTTGGAGCGGGACGTGTACTTGCACAAGTGGCGCGACGGGCCATTCGAACGATCGTCCAGTCGCCGGCAGGGACATTCCATTGAAGGCGGCCATCAGAATCCAAATACTTGCTTATGTCTATGATGTCCTCGGGCGAAATAACGCTTTGGGCGGAAGCCTCATCGAATTTGGCAGGGGCAGGCAGAAACTCTTTGACTCCTGCTCTCGATGTATAAGGGAATCTTTGGTAAAGGGCCTTTTCGGCGACATCGGTAATGACCGGGGCGCTCTTGGGGAAGGCATAAACGACGACATCTTCGTAGAAATCAGTCAGCATCTTGCCCCAGGGACTTGGTCGCTGCTGCGGAATAGGCAGAACCGCATCGAATTTTGCAGGGCCTTTTGTTTCGGTTACGCTGGAAAGCAAAAACTGCATGGCTTGCTCGGGTTTGACCCATGGGCCGCCGCTGCCTGTCCAGCCAGGCCCGGAGCCGAGAGTAATATCGATCCCGAGACGTTCAGCCTCACGAACCGCATGTGCAAACAAATCCTGCCACTTATCGCTCATAAAGTCAACCGGCCCACGGGGCACGCCTACGTTCACCTCAAGAAAAACCAAATTCCCAAGCCCGACCCTTTTCATCGACTCCAGGTCGGCGGTCATACCCTCACGACTAAGGTTACCGTCCATAAAATACCAGTAAACCCCAGGCCGAGCCGAGTCCGGGGGATTTAGGAATCCCTCTTCAAGCGACGCGCCGCTGGGAACGCTGAGTGAGAGCACAAAAAACAAAGCGATGATCAGTTGTGATGATTTCAATGTTTGGTTTGCTTTCCTCATATTGTGTCAATCATAAGCTCGGCCGTCAGGCTGAATCTTTCATTAGGCATTAGACATTCTCAAACTGGCTAATCGGTCATTTTGAGCAATTCAATAAACCCCAAACTCCAGACTTGCATCCAGCATAGCCCGGTAGTTTTCCGGCGGGATATCGTCCATTACACTATGGTTCTTGAGAGTACCGAGTTCCATGCTACCCTGATCTCTCCTGCTTAGCAATCTGCATTCTGAGTTTCGAACGTTCGATGCTGAGGTCGATCCATTGTTCGACCAGTATTTCCCGGAGTAGCCCTCAGAGGTGTTTTGCCCTCGTAGAATCGACGATCTCCACTCGAAGGGTATCATAGGCCACATTTTCAGAGATCGTGCTTTAAATCGGTCTTGAGGATGTGTTATAATCATCGTTGTTGGGTCTACCCACGAATTGTGTCATGCCTCATTGAAAATTAAGGGGCAATGTCATGCGCAACCGAAAAGGCTTTACACTGATAGAACTTCTGGTGGTAATCGCTATCATTGCCCTGCTGATGGCCATTTTGATGCCGGCATTGCGTAAGGTTAAGGAGAATGTCAGGCGAATCTCTTGCGCTGCGAATCTTAGTAGCCTGGCCAAGGGGATTCACGTGTACGCTACGGAGAATGACGCAGCCTTGCCCCCGTGTGAGTTCAACGGCGAGAATGCGCCATGGATCAGTTACATGGCTTATACTGTGAATACGTCGGCCCTTTTCGGAGAACATATTACCAGTGGACCGCGTAATCTTGCTCTCCTCTACGGAATGGATATCATCAAAACGCCTGAAGCATTCTACTGCCCCGGTGCGTACCGCAATATAGAGCACATCCAGAGTAGTTCAAGTGTCTCGTGGCGCTACGAGGCGTATATTGACAACTCTGGACGATGGCCTTGGAATAGCGAATACTCCACAAGCCACGGGCTTCAAAACGTACGTTTGGGCTATTTCTATACACCGTATCACGCGCTAAAGAAGACCAATGCGGGACTCCCCGCCATAGCCAGCAAGCTAATCAACGTTAAGACGGGATCGGTCATGGTGATGGACTGTTTCCAGTTCATCCAATCCTGTCCCCATAAAAGAGGGGGCGGCGCAGCCGGGATCAATGCCCTGTATGCCGATGGATCCGCGGTTTTCCGGAGAGTCCCGGAAGAAGGCGCGATGGCTGGCGATGCTGCGGATTACCAAGCGAGCAGTGGTCACTTAAATAACCCGGAGGTATACTGGCGACTCGTAGAATCGCTTTATTAGGCTTGGTCGGAAGACTTTGTCGGTGAGCGAAAAGTCAATTCGACATCACGCTCAGCGAAGATCCGCCGGGTAGTGCTTTCTGTAGTCCGCAGGAGTGACACCCGTTACGCGCTTGAAGTGGCGGCTGAAGAAGCATACGTCTCTGTATCCGGTTAATTCGACATGATACCCCTCAAGCCGCGTTCGTCGATTCTAAGACCGTAAACGGCTGCGCATAAAGGTGGCCGGCCCTGCCTGTAGTCGAACTCAGACCGCGAGAGGCCAGACTTCCCTGTAGTACAGTTAACTTCCGAAAATCCCGGACAAGGGCAAAAGTACTGACTTCGGAATTTGCCTTTCTAAACCGCCTCGAAACATACCTTAGAGTGCGAAATTTTGGGGGCAGTTTCAGTTAACTGTCCAAGCTCAAGCAACTCTAACTTGCCGGTATTTCCTCTGGCTACGGCATGTACAGTGCGCGCTGTCCCGCCACGGAGTTTCCGTGGACATACCGTCAGGGGATAGACGCCTCCGAAGGAGATGTCTGTGTTCTCACAGCCTTACTTCTGCCTTTCTTCCTTCGTAGGCTGGTCTCGGAGATTAGGCGGCTGGAGGCCGTCATCAGGCTGATTCCAGAGTCGGTATGGATCGTCGAGCCGTCGCATTTCGGAAAGAAGCAACAATTCCATTTCCGCCAGTTTGCCGGCGTAACGCACGTCGGCGGCGAGGTTGACCTGTTCCTTCGTTGGCTTGACGCCGGTCATCGCAACTAAATTGCGATCGCGGTGCTGCTGGATGAATTCGCTCGGATTTTCAGTTAGGTCGAATAGTTGAGTGTGGCGGACACCGTCCCTCGGCGAATCGTACTTGAGTAGCTTCCAGTTGTCTTTCTTAACGCACTGCATGCCCGGTTTTGCACCGCCGCAGTAGACGCCATAGAGGACCTCTCGCACAGCGTCCTTCCTGGCTTCAAGCACAGGCTTGAAGCTAATCCCCTCGTTGGTCTTCGGAGGCTCTATGCCAGCTAGGTCGCACAGCGTGGACAAGACGTATAGCAGATAGATATTCCCCTTGACGCGGGAAGCAGGTTTCACGCCGGGGCCTTTGACGATCAAGGGTACGCGCCAGGTGTGCTCATATAAATTCTGCTTGCCCTGCAAACCATGGCGCCCGATTGCCATGCCATGGTCGGAAGTATAAAAGATGTACGTGTTGTCCAACTCCCCCATGGCTGCGAGTTTCTTGAGGACACGCCCGATCTGAATGTCGATGTTCTCACTGCATGCGAATTCACGCCCCATCTCGTTGCGAATGGTGCGTTCATCTCGTTTGTCCCAAACACCGCTGACGGCCACCTCATCCCGCACCGTCATATGGGTGTTGTCGAAGGGATGTGCGGGCAGGTAGCCCACCGGCAGGGCGGGTAGCTTCGGATTGGCCGGTGGCAGAACATTCTTGTCCTTGTGGTTCACCGCGCCGTACTTGGCGAGGAGTCCCGGCTTGCCATCACGTATGTCGTGTGGATGGGAAGAGCCGAAGTAGATCAGGAATGGGTCATGGTCCTTCGCTGCTTCACGCTGATTCAGGTATTCCAGAACCTGTTCAGCATGCCAGGCACTGCCGGTCTCATCGGTTCCGCCGCGTTTGGTCGCGTCGCGGCGAACTGTGAACAGCTCATTGGCAACCTCATAGCTGTTGCCGCGCTTGCAGGTACGCATCGTGTCGTACCCCGCCCGGTTGAAGACCGCGGGCATGGCGTACTGGGCCAGGTCGGGCGGAACCAGCTTCGGATTGGTGATGTGCGGGTTGTTGACTCGCCCGGGCTTGTTGGGGATGTGCCATACTGTCCGCCCCGACATGATCATGTGTCGCGATGGTGTGCAGACGCCGCCTGTCCAGGCGCCCATGTGATGTGCGGCATCAAATACCATCCCCTCGGCCGCAAGCCGGTCAATGTTAGGCGTTTCGAGCGCCGAGGTTGAATTGTACACCTTGAGGTCTTGCGGGGACTGGTCATCAACGATGATGAAGAGGATGTTGGGGCGTTTGTCCGCTGCCATCGCTGGTTGAACGAAACCATGAGCAGCGAACAGCGTCAGAGCCAGCACCGTAGCCAACTTCAGCGGATAAGTCTGATTTGAGTTCATATTCTTAGAGCCCTTTGAATCATGGAAGCTGATTTTCGATCGTTCCTTACTTTTCAATTGTCGTCGCTGCGGGAAAGCAGGTGTTTGCAATCAATGCGAGCACACAGCAGCCGGTGCATTCTCTGTCCTTCTTAGCGCGACTGCAGGCTTGGACTTAATCCTTTTCTGTAATCTTCAAGCTAAATGCATATTCACAGGGCCGTTTGGTGGGGAGATGCACCTCAAGGCCATTTGCAGTCTGTTTCCAATTAAGAGTACCTCTGTGCCCCAGTAGCGTGACTGTCTCGATGTTCAGATCAGCATCGCTGCCAAGTGAGCGAACAGTCAGCTTGCCATCTTCTGGCCATGCGAGCACGATGGCGTAAAGCGCATTTCCCTTTGTGGTGAATCGAATGTCTTCTGGAGTGAACTGCTTCCGCCAGTCCCATTGCTCGGCAACCTTTCCGTTGTTTCTTTTCTTCATACTCCGCAGAACGGTTGGGCCTTCGGCGAAAACCTCCCAGGGACGAGTGCCGTAAATCGCCTCGCCATTTACCTTCATCCACCGCCCAATTCCACGCATGATTTCCTTTTCTTCTTCCGGGATAGAACCGTGCGATTGGTCACGACATCCTGGACTATTCTGTCCGAGAACTCGTCAATCATCGCTGATTTCAACCTGTCTTCCAAATCCTATTTTCATTGGAGTTAGCTCATCC
>JADHXR010000171.1 GCA_016782865.1 Phycisphaerae bacterium | reverse complement strand
GGAAAGGTGCCACCTTTACAGACCAGGCACGTGTCCAGCCACTGTTTTGTGATGCGTTTGAGTTGGCCGAACAAGTGGAGCTTGGGCTCTTCGCCGGGATCGCGCCACTTGGTGTAGAGCAGACGTTTGGCAACGTGGAACAGCAGCGTCGAACGTCGAAGATCTCCTGTGTGAATGAGATTCAGGTCGATGCCCTCACCAATGATACCCTGATTCCGCGTTTGAGTGGGACCGACGATATCCGGGGTGAGTTCCAGGATGGATTCGTCGTTGAACTCAGCGGTGAGTCGTTCTTCGGGCAACTCTACGCGATAACCTTCGACGCGTGGAAAACGGATTTCAAGGTGGTCGCGGTCAGGCCGAACGGCCTTGACCTGGATCGTCTCACGCGGGGGCTGCGGCGGGGCTACGACCGGCTTGGCTGTGAAGTCGAACGGAATGCCCAATATATCCGCATATTCGACATTGAACAGTTTCTCTTCGTTTAAGTCATACGATTGGCGACGCAGAGCACGGCCGATGACCTGCTCGCAAAGAAGTTGTGTTCCGAAGGCCCGTACACCGAGGACATGGGTAACCGTATTAGCGTCCCAGCCTTCGGTGAGCATGGAGACCGAGACGACACAGCGGATCGATTCGCCGAGTCGATCTTCCTTGCCGACAGTATTCATGACCTCGCGTAGCAAATCCTGATCGGTGATTTTTTCGGCTTGTTTCCGGTCGCCAGTGCGTTCGATGATTTCCCGCCGGAAACGGTCGATCTCATCGGCGGCCATATTGCGGAAGTTCTTGTCCAGTGCATCGCCGGACTCAAGTTGCTCGCTGTCGATTAGCAGGGTGCGGGGACGGGGAATTGGATTGCCATGCTCGTCGAAGTTACGGAACAACGCAAGCCTGCCGTTTTCAAGTTGGGTCGAACCATCCTCGTTCTCTCGATGGAAGCCGGAAATGTAGTCATAAACAAGCTTGGATATTGACGTATTCTGGCAGACAATAATGAAACAAGGCGGGGACTTTATGCCGCTTTGTTGCCAAAGGTTATAGGTTTTCTCGTAGTGACCATAGAGAGCCTCCAAGGCGGTCTTAAGCTCGGTGGGCAGACTGAGTGGATCGAGCGTCTTGGCCTTGCCACGCCCTTTCTTGGGCATCCGGGTGCGTATGTGTTCCCATAGATTGCGGAACTTGGGCATATCCTCACCGGGGATGTTGTCGGCTACTGGCACACGGGGCAACTTTACGATCCCACATTCGATAGCATCCATGAGGGAAAAGTCGCACATTGTCCAGGGGAAAAGGGTACCTTCGGCGTAGCCTGAGCCACTGAGGAAGAATGGTGTGGCCGACAGATCGATAACGCGTGCGATACCGAGTTTGCGACTGGCGATCTCAAGCCCGGAAATCCATAGATGTGCCGCTTCGCTATTCTTCTCAGCTTCCTTCTTCTCGTCTCCCTTGAGGTCGCCTTCGTCGTCGGCTTCTGGCTTCTCCCGATAGCAGTGATGTCCTTCGTCATTAATCGCCAAGATATTCTTCATGCCCATAAGGTCAGGCATGACACGCTGGAGCATCTGGCCCTCGGTTTCAAGGGTATCAAGCTTTTCGCCACGCCAACCTTCCAATGCTCCACGCGTTCCCTTCGAGACGTCCAGCCGCTCACGTCGTTTGAAAGCGTGATAATTGGTTATAACGATCTTACAACGTTCGAGGTCGGCGAGCATGTCGTTTGGAACCAACTCGCGGCTCTTAAAGTAACTATCCGGATCATTCGGCTGGAGCACACGAAGGCGATCACGAATGGTCAGGCCGGGCGTCGCAATAACAAAGCCACGAGTGAACTTCTTACTGGTAGGTCGGCGAACCGCATTGATTGTTTGCCAGGCTATGAGCATGGCCATGACCATCGTCTTGCCCGCTCCTGTGGCGAGCTTCAAGGCAAGACGCATTAGGTCGGGATTGGCCTGCTCGTTGGCTGCTGCCAGGTGGTCAAGGATGACCTCGCTCTTCTTCGGAAACTTCGGGGCAACTTCCGTTAGCCAGATGGTCGTCTCTACCGCTTCGATCTGACAGAAAAATGGGCGAATTCCGTAGAACTTGTGATGTCGCCAATGCTGGAGCAGTCGAGCTGTCTCGGGAGTCACCTGCCATTGACTGGGATTCGGCAAAGCCCGCCACTGATTGACGTGACGGCGAATTTCATTGATGATCGGGGTTGGGTCATATTGCTGCTCAGAGGTTGAAAGTCCCTTGACTTCGTCGAATATAATTTCCTGCTGCTTAGATTTCTTCCGTTTTTTCGGCTTAGGAATCGGTGTGATGAACTCTGCAATACGACGGTTTTCAATGATCTTCTGAGTAGGTTGACCGTTGTCATCAAGTTCCCAATGGCGATTCGGGTACTCGTACGGGGAGTTAAGGACAGGCTTTTCAAAGAATCGATTATCCATGCTTAACTGTCTCCTGACCGCCATTCTTCCGCCATATCGCCATTTCCCAAAGTATCTCTGTGTGACGCGAAGTTCAAGAATCCAAAGCTTAGCACCCCTGAAACGCAAGATCAACCAGATTCCCGGTGCCAAAGCCTGCAAATCTATGCCGACAAAGGAATAACAACGTCTACTTCCTATAATCGTCATAATGCACAGCGTACTTGAAGCCCGAATGCTGATGCGCTTTTGGTAGTATTTTCGAGAAAAGCCAGCGAAGCTCGTTAGTAACAGAAAAAGCAATCTCCCTCCCTCGAAAGAGGGTGGGAGGGAGATTGCAATCGTGCGAACCACAGAAGATGTTTAGCAGCGGAAGGTACTTTGGGTAAGGCGCCAGCCTTTTGCCTTCCCCTGTTTGGTTCCGGCTCGACCGGGTTAGGATTTAGGACTTAGTCCTTGGCAGTCTATTTGTTCAATTGTTCGCCTTCGAGATTTGCCACTACCACGGCCCCACAGGCGTCACCCCACACGTTTACGGCGGTTCGGAGCATGTCCAGTATTCTGTCCACGGCTAAGATCATTCCGATGCCTTCCAGCGGTAGATTCACCGCTCGCAGCACAATCACCATCGTGACAAGTCCTGCGCCGGGGATCGCCGCGGCTCCTACCGATGCGAGCGTCGCCGTGAGCACGATGAGCAATTGGTGTCCGATTCCAAGGTCGATTCCATAGGCCTGAGCGATAAACATGGCGGCGACCGCTTCGTAAAGGGCGGTGCCGTCCATATTCACCGTGGCGCCCAAGGGAAGGACAAAGCTCGTCACCTTGTTGGAGACGCCCGTATTTTCCTGCAGGCAATCCATCGTGATCGGCAGCGTCGCGGCGCTGCTGGCCGTGCTAAAGGCGGTTGCCACTGCGCTGAAGACGTCTTTGGCAAATTTCACAGGCGAATACTTGCCGAAAACTGTCAACAGAATGGGCAGTGTCACGCAGGCGTGAATGGCCAGGCCCATTGTGACCGTCGCCATGTACGTTAGCAGGGGCCTTATGACGGCCAGTCCCATTGTGCCGATCGTGTGAGCCATCAGGGCAAACACGCCATACGGCGCGAGCCGCATGATCCAGTCGGTTATCTTCATCATAACCGCGTTGAAGGCTTCGAACAGAGTCGCCAACGGCCTGCCTTTTTCTCCCACCGTGCTGATGGCGACGCCCAGCAACAGAGAGAAGAATATCACCGAGAGCACTTTGTCCTGCGCCATCGCGGCGAACAGATTCGCCGGGATGATGTCCCTGATTATCGACACCACCGAAGGTACTTCTCTGTCCGACAGATCCAGTGTCTTCTCTGCAATCTCCACGCCGACCCCGGGTCTCATGACGTTGACCAGAACGAGTCCGACGGTCACCGCAAGAGTTGTCGTGGCTGCATAATAGAGAAACGTCTTCAAGCCGATCCTGCCCAGCTTGCGAACGTCGCCGAGACTCACGATGCCCGCCACCATCGAGGCCATGATCAAAGGTATGATAATCGCCTTGAGAAGCCGAATGAACATGTCGCCCACGATCTTAATGTGGACGGTCTTTTCCCCCAACAGAACTCCGACCACGACCCCCATGACGATGGCGATAAGAATCTGTGTGTGAACCTTCAGCTTCAAATACGACTCCTCTTACTGCAACTGTTTTTCAGCTTCCTGAGCGTTTCGGATCAGCTCCTCCCGGCTGATCTGTCGCTTGGGCGAGAGTTCAAACGTCCATTCGTACGAATCCACGATCCTGTTCGGATTGACTATCTGAGCGAAGAAATCGAATGGAAATCCGTCATACCAGGGGCCTTTCAATTCCCGGTGGGTGCTCAGCGTTTCATAGCCTTCCTTGCTGATCCTGACATTATAATCGCCGTACCATTCGAAGCTAACTGTGGTGGGAGACTCGCCGATCTCCTCGTCGTTGAGCGTGACTAATGCCCCCTGCGGCTCGGTATTGACTGTCAGCTTACGCTCGACACACCCGGTCAGATGCAGGCTCGCAACCAGGCAAAGGGCCAAACGGGTGAGTAAATAACGCTGTGCCATAAATATCATCCTTAATATCGAGTAAGTCCAATCGGTGGCCCATTATAAGGCAAGGGCAAAAAGATGAAAGCCTAAAGGGCACCTCTAATAATTCATTTTGACTGCAAACGGCTGCAATCGATTTTGGCGGCGTTGAAAGATCAAAATGCGTCCTCGATGGTGAATAGCACCACCTCCGGGCATTTTGATCTTGGGCCTTGCCAGAATCGATTTCGCTCCTTTTCGTCTGAAAAGCAATTATTAGAGGCACCCTAAAGCCCGGCGGGCGCGTTTTTCAGTCGGCCGGTACACATCTGCCCCCAGCCCAGGCCCTCAGAGACTGGACACGCTCGGCTAGTGTCGCCGAAAGCGGCGGCGAGGTCCTCAGTGCCTTAAGAATCCGCTCCGTATTGAGGCCTTTCTTTTCCGCATACGCCTCGTGAAGAGCGGATATGACGGCCTGTTCTATTTCAGAGCCGCTGTAACCTTCCGATGCTTCGGCTAACGCATCCAGGTCGAACTTCTCGGGGATCCGCATACGTTTCTTCAGGTGAATGGCGAATATCTCCCCCCGCACGTCCAGGGCGGGCAAGTCAACGAAGAATATCTCGTCGAATCGGCCCTTGCGCAGAAGTTCGGGAGGCAGAGCCCCGATATCATTGGCTGTGGCTGCGACAAATACCGGCGTCTGCCGCTCCTGCAGCCAGGTCAGCAGCGTGCCGAACAATCTCTTGGACAAGCCCCCGTCGGTGCTCTGGCTGGCCGCCGATGCAAAGCCTTTTTCGATCTCATCAATCCACAATACAACCGGCGACATCATCTCGCATTGCTTGAGTGCCTGGCGAAGGTTGCGCTCGGATTCGCCTATGTAGCTGTTGTACAGAGTTCCGGTATCCATCCTCAACAGCGGCTGTTGCCACGCGGCTGCGATCGCCTTGGCGCAGAGACTCTTACCGGCACCCTGCACGCCGAGCATGAGCACGCCTCTGGGCGATTCGAGCCCGAACTCCGCGGCTTTGCGGCTGAACGAGTCTTCCCGTTGACTGAGCCATTTCTTGAGCCGTCTCATGCCCCCGATTTCACTCATATCGAGCGGCGTCTCGATGTACTCCAGCAGACTGTCCCGCTGAATCATCCGTCGTTTGCCTGCGATGACTTTGTTTATGTCGTTGTCGTCGAAACGCTTATCATCGGCGACTGTGTCAATTATGATGCGCTCGGCCTGCCGGCGGCTCAGCCCGCGAAGGTTGCGGACGATTGCATCCAGGCCCCTCGGAGAAATGCCGACCTCAATGGGGCTATCGCGGTGGAATCGCTGCAGGGTCCTGCGGGTAATGTTCTTCAATTCCTTCTCGTCGGGAAAAGATATCTCGAAGCGCCTCGTATAGGATTTCACGACCTCGGGCAGCGTGTCCTCGTTGTCGATCATCACGAGCGTGCTGCGATTCTTGTCAAAACTGTCGGCCAGGTCGCGCCAGGCTCGCAGTGTCAGGCCGCTCTTGAGATGCTCGGCAAGGTCGAGAGTCACACAGATCGAACCGGCCTTCGCATCGGCGAGATGATAAAGCCCCGTGGCGGGGGTGTCGGTATTCTCCGTGAAAAGGCTGTCGGGCAGAATGCCGTTCCTGATACCGCCTGCGACAGACCATATCAGCATTTCCCGGTCCAGATCAATTGCCACCTCACGCAGCAGTTGCAGGGCGTACTGTTCCTCATGTGTGACTATGGATATGCAGCAGTAGCCGCCTTCGATAAGTTGCTCAATTTGCCTGGTGTCATCCACTATTTCTGCCATTATAATGAAAAGCCGAAAGAAACAGAAGCTCAAAAACTGGCATGGTTCAAGGTTCCGGGTTCACGGTTCAGAAGTTGAAGGAAGACTGATTCAAGGCTTCTAACCTTGAACCTTGAACCGTGAACCAAAAACTCTAATTTGGTATGTGGTTTACGACTTCAGAACCATCGTGAAACTTGCAAAAACTGTTACCTATAATTGAACCACGGCCAAAAACTCCTTGGTCACAAGGTTTTATGCTCATTATGGTTAGGGGCTCCGGACGATAAAATAGGTGGGGCCGATCCGCGTATCAGCCTTGAAATGTGTTGTTGCCCGGGCCGTTGGCAGGGTGACTCACTGGTATTTCAATCAGGAACTTATACGTGCGGCGGAATCGGCGGGCCGTGGAGTCACGAATGCGAAATGGATTTCGACGAGTAAACTGCATATTCCATTTTGTCGGGGGCCTGCTCGATATATTGGGCGTGATTCTGCTGGTGCCGTTGATACCGGTTTTGATCTACTGGGGACAAAGGGGCGACGGCTGGCTTTCGGCCACGGCGTTCGCTCTTTCAGCTACGATTTCATTTTCCCTCGGATTGGCCCTGCGCCGCAAGTTCAAGCCGCAGACACTTGACACGACCGGCTCGATGCTGATGTGCGCCCTCGGCTGGCTGCTTGCCTCGGCGATGGGAGCTTTGCCCCTGGTAATTGCTCTCGGCTCGAACTGCCTCGACGCCTACTTCGAGGCCATGAGCGGTTTCACCACTACGGGTATCACCATCCTTTCGGGGCTCGATGAGATGCCGCGGAGCATACTCTTCTGGCGAGCGCTCACCCAGTGGGTGGGCGGAATCGGGATACTTTCGTTCTTCCTGTTGATAATCTCACAGGGCGGCGGGGCCCATCACATGTTCGGAGCCGAGAGCCACAAAATCTCTTCCGGCAGGCCCGCGCCGGGGTTGTTCAACACGCTGAGAATACTCTGGGCCATATACGCGGTGTTCACAGCTCTGGCTGCATTGATTCTTGTCATCGAGAAGATGCCGGTTTTCGACGCCGTCTGTCACGCCCTGACCACCTTGTCCACGGGCGGTTTTTCGCCGCATGACAGCAGCATCGCATTCTACCGCCTGACAAACCACCCCAACTATCGGCTGATAGAGTATACGCTTGTCTTCTTCATGATGCTGGGCGGAATCAACTTTCTCGTGCATTACCGCGTCCTGACCGGAGACTTTCGTGCCCTCTGGGACAACATCGAGATCAGGTACTGGTGGCGATTCCTCGCTGCCTTCACGGCTATCATTTTAGCTGAACACCTCTACAAGACCGGCGCCTTCGGTGCCCTGTTTACGCGCGGCATTCCGGTCAGGCTCAGTGACTTCGAACAGTCATTGCGCAACAGCATATTTCAGGTCGTATCGATCATCACATCGACCGGCTTTGCAACAGAGGGCATAGGCTCTGATTTTTTCGGCGCCATGGCGAAACAGTTATTCCTGGTCATGATGGTTGTCGGCGGCTGTGTCGGCTCGACCTCCGGAGGCTTCAAGGTTCTGAGGGTCGCCATACTCAACAGGCTTATGTTCAGGGAGCTTTTCAAACTCAGGACTTCCGACAAGGCGTCCGCCGCTCTCATAATCGACAAGAGAACCATTCCTCAGGATGAGATACACCGTGTAAGCGCGTTGTTTTTCACTTGGATAGTATTGGTGCTTCTCGGCGGGGTGGTCACAGCCCTCTTTTCCAGTCAGGGCCCTTTGCAATCAATCTCGGGGATGTTCTCGGCCGTAGGTAATATAGGACCGTGCTACATATCCGCCGCCGACATGATAAGCATTCACCCCATAGTGAAAATCACGTATATTCTCGGGATGTTGGCCGGCAGGCTGGAAGTCTTACCCGTGTTGCTGTTGTTTTCCAGAAAGGCCTGGCGGTAAATGGCCGATTCAGATAGAAGAAGGTTAACGTCCTATTCAAAGAATGGGAGGTACAAATAGATGTACGTTTTGGTCGCCGGTGGCGGAATGGTAGGTGGTGGTCTCGTTCGCAGGCTGCTGGATAACAAGCACGATGTCGTGCTGATCGAGCAGTGCAAGGAGCTTTGCGACAAGCTGTACGCAGAAACCGGAGTAGTCGCCATCAACGCAAACGCCACGAGCATCGAAGCCTTGAATGAAGCCGGCATTAGAAAGGCCGACGTGGTGGTTGCTGCAACGGGCAACGACGCCGATAACCTTGCATGTACAATATTGGCTAAGAGTTTTGAGGTGCCCCAGATTATAGCAAGAATGAGGGACCCCGCGTACAAGAATGCTTATAGAGTTGCGGGCGTACACTCGATTGTTCGGGTAACCGACCTGATGGTCAGCCAGGTAATGATGGATATCGAGAATCCTCAGGTGCGCAGAATAACCACCATAGGTGGTGGCAAGGCGGATATCTTTTTGGCTATTGTGCCTGAGCATGCAAAAGTCGCTGGCAGGAGCGTTCAGGACATAGTAGGAAGTCGCCAGTTCCCATCCCAGTGCGTTTTCATTGCGGTATACAATCACCAAACCGAAGAATTCTCGATTCCGAGGGGCAAGCAGGTTATCCATGAAGGCGATGAGTTGTTCTTAATCTCAACCGCCGAGAACATTAAAAAGGCAGTGGATTTGCTAACCGCCAGGAAAAGACACTAAGGCTGCAGGCAGCAAAGTGTGAAGCCTTAATCCTAAATGCTAAACAATGTCGAATGCTCGAAATGCAAATGTTCAAAACATAAGGCCCCTGAAGCGTACGAAAGACCGTTTTGAATCTCAGCAATTAGGATTTTGTGTTTGTTTAGCATCTAGTTCTTGAATCAAGATTGTGTCTGAAATCAAGAAGTTCTCTTGCCACAGAGCCCTCTGTGGCTGGTTTTGCTCTTTGACGGTTTTGACCGATGCGCTTTGAGCGTGGAATTTTGGCTCGAGGGTTTTCAAGGGGCTCGGCTGCGGTTAGAATTGCCGCTGGAATTATCAGGTGGATTTCATATTCCGCAGAAAATGAAAGGTGGCCGGCATGTCGAACTCAAACGAACGATCACGAACCTTCGAAACAAAGCAACTGTCACGCCGCGGTTTCATGGCATATAGCTGGGGCCTTGGTCTGACTTCGACCGTGCTGTCCGGCGTCCTCTGGGCCAAGGTCACCGATGACAAGGTGCCACAAGTCACAAAGGAAATGTTGCAACAGGCCGAGCGGCTGGCCGCCTTGGAGTTTACCGATGACGAGCGCGAATTGATGGTTGAGGGGTTGAACAAATATCTTGAGAAGTACCGAAAACTGCGAGAAGTCTCGTTGGATAACAGCGTCGCCCCGGCTGTCCAGTTCAATCCCGTCCCGGCCGGTATGACATTTGAGAAAAAGGCGGGGCGTTTGAGAGTGAGCAAACGTCAGAGACGAAAAGTCCCATCCGATCTTGAGGACTTGGCCTTCTGGCCCGTCACCGATCTGGCCCGGCTGATAAAATCACGCAAGGTCAGCTCCACCGAACTTACGAACATGTATCTGGACAGGCTCAAGAGGTACGATCCCAAGCTCAAGTGCGTGGTGACGTTGACTGAGGAGCTGGCGCTCAAGCAGGCCAAACGCGCCGATGAGGAGATCGCGGCAGGCCATTATCGCGGCCCTCTGCATGGAATTCCCTGGGGCGCCAAGGACCTTCTCGCCGTCAAAGGGTACAGAACCACCTGGGGGGCGATGCCCTACAAGGATCAGGTCTTCGATTCTGATGCGACTGTTGTCAAACGTCTGGAGGCCGCCCGAGCCGTGCTGGTTGCGAAGCTGACTCTCGGGGCGCTTGCCTGGGGGGATGTCTGGTTCGGCGGCAAGACGAGGAATCCGTGGGACCCGGACAATGGTTCCAGCGGATCGTCCGCAGGGCCGGCGTCGGCGACCGCCGCGGCTCTGGTGGGCTTTTCTATCGGCTCGGAGACTCACGGCTCCATTGTCTCACCCTGTACGGTCTGTGGGACAACGGGGCTGCGTCCGACCTTCGGGCGCGTCAGCCGGCATGGCGCGATGGCTTTGAGCTGGAGCATGGATAAGATCGGGCCGATCTGTCGCACGGTGGAGGACTGCGCCCTTGTCCTGGCCGCCATCGGCGGACCGGACGGCAAAGACTCCACAGTCGTTGATATGCCCTTTAGTTGGGATGCGTCGGTGGACGCCAAGGGGCTGAAGGTTGGCTATATCAAGAGCGCATTCGAGGAAAAGCGAAGTGACGAGCAGTGGAAGGCCAACGACCAGGCGACTCTGGATGTGCTGCGTGGACTTGGTTTGAAATTGATTCCAATCGAGCTGCCCGATTATCCGATTGATGCAATGGGCCTTATCCTCAACGTAGAAGCGGCGGCGGCGTTCGACGAGATTACACGGAGCGGCAAAGATGAATTGATGGTCCGGCAGATAAAGAACGCCTGGCCCAACCGGTTTCGCGAGGCCCGAATGGTCCCGGCGGTCGAGTACGTCCAGGCCAATCGCCTGCGCACGCTGGTGATGAACGCTATGCAGGAGAAACTCACCGGGATCGATGCGTATGTGTGTCCCTCCTGGGTGGGCAGGAACCTTCTCCTGACCAACCTGACGGGACACCCGGCGGTCGTCCTTCCCAACGGATTGAGGAAGGAAGGGACGCCGAGCAGCATTAGTTTCGTGGGCAGACTATTCGGAGAAGAAAAAGTTCTCGCCCTCGCAAAGGCTTATCAGGATGCGACGTCATTTCACTTGAAACATCCGACGCTGTAATTTTGCTTTTCCGACAAGGAGTGCATATGTTAGGCAGACGTCACTTCATTCTTGATGTTCGACAATCACAGCATGAGATACGAGATCGGCGGCGACTGGCTGATCTCGCTGGCCAAACAGATGCTGGTCTATGATCCATACTGGCTGATTGATCTTACGAAGTGCAAGCGTCTGTAACAACTGTGACGGCATGTGAGGAATATGAGGCCATAATCATGCGAAAGATGCAGACCATTCTACCACTGTTAATCGTTGCGGCTCTAACCTGGGATGCTTGTGCAGTGGAATCTCCAAGTGTCCCGGCCAACAAGCGGACGAAGTCGCTGGCCCAATGGGAGCAGCTGAAGTACGGCATGTTCATTCATTACGGCATGAGCACGTTCTCCGGCGACTACCGCACTAGCAGGAACTCCGCATCGAAAGTTTACACCCCGACGGATCTGGACGTGCGCCAGTGGGTGGCAACCGCGCGCCGGGCGGGGATGAAATACGCTGTGCTCACCGCCAAGCACACTCTCGGGCACTGCCTGTGGGACAGTGAGGACTACGACTATGATGTTGCGACAAGCACAGAGACGACGGATGTTGTCGCCGAATTCATGGCTGCCTGCAAAGCCGAGTCGATCAAGCCCGGGATTTACTATTGCGTGCTCGACATCCACAACGAGGGCGGCACGGAACTTAAATGGAAGGCCCCCGTCGGGGCCGAATACGAAGCTCAGATCAAGAGGCATCTGACCGAACTCCACACAAACCATCCTGATATCTTCGAGCAATGGATCGACATCCCCCATAAGCTCTCGGCCCGGCAGCGGTGGGACATTTACAGACTGATCAAGAAGCTCAACCCCGACTGCCTGGTCATTATGAACGCCGCCTTTACAGACGGCACGGAAATCCCCAAAGGCGCCTGGCCCACGGATCTGACAAATGGAGAAAGAACGCTGCCGCCGCCGTCCGGCCATAATCCTCTCCAGAGGATCGACGGCGAGGAGTATTATGTCCCCATGGAGATGTGCGAGACGGTCACAGGCAACTGGTTCTGGCATCCCGGCGACAGGACACGATCAATTCGGCATCTGCATTACCTCTACCGTGAGAATCTGCGCCGGGGCGCCAATTTTCTCTTGAATGTTTCGCCCGACACAACGGGACAGATTCCCGCCGACCAGGTAAAGGCCCTGATGGATCTGAAAGCAATGATCGACAATCCCATGTCGTTTCGTCCATCGGTCATCACGGATGCGAAACTGAAGGCCTCGAATGTTTTCCAGAATCAAGACCAGTACGGGCCGCAAAACGCTGTCGACAACAACTGGGCCACGCGCTGGGCAACGGATGCCGGCGTGAAAAGCGCCTTGCTGGAAATCGATCTTGGAGAAGCCAGGACATTCGATACCGTCGTCATCAATGAAGGCTGGGACCGCATCCGAAAATTTCAATTGCAGTATGAGTTGGATGGCAAATGGCGGACCTGCCTTGCAGGGACACTTGTTGGCCCCGATTACGAAAAGCAGTTCAAATTGGTAGCGGCGCGACGCGTGCGCCTGAATATTATCGAAGCCACTGACGGGCCAACCCTATGGGAATTCCAACTTCTCGCACCGAGGTAGTCTGACTATTCTTATAGGAGCACTGTCCGAAGTTGAATCGTCCGCTGAAATGATGTATAGTGGGCGGCAACAGAATAGATAGTTCAATTTCCAAGGAGTAATCATGAAAAGACAAGCCAAAAGTCATACGGCGGGATCGTCGCGTCCAGAAGATGACAAACACTCCCGGCGGCAGTTTCTTGCACAGAGCGGAAAAGCCCTCGCCGGGTCGGCCCTTGCGGGTGTCGCCGTGTCTCGGATCTATGCCGGCGAGAACAATACGATCCGGCTGGCGCTGGTCGGATGCGGCGGGCGCGGCAGCGGGGCGGTGGGAAATGCACTTTCTTCGAAGACCGGGCCTACCAAGCTTGTCGCTATGGCGGACGTTTTCGAAGACAAGCAGAAAAGATCGCATAAGGCCCTGACCGAGCAGTTCGGCGAGAAGGTCGATGTGCCGCCGGACCGGCAGTTTCTGGGTTTCGATGCCTACCGCAAGGCCATCGACTGTCTGCGCCCGGGTGACGTCATGATCCAGGCTACTCATTCGGCCTTTCGGCCGACCCACATCGAGTACGCCGTCGCCAAGGGTGTCAATGTCTTCATGGAAAAGTCATTCGCGCCCGACCCCGGGGGGACGCGGCAGATTCTCCGCCTGGGCGAGATTGCGGACAAGAGAAATCTGAAAATAGCGTGCGGGCTCATGTGCCGGCATTCTGCGTCACGACAGGCCCTGATCCGAAAGATACGCGACGGTGCGATGGGTGACATTCAGCTCATCCGCGCCTACCGGATGGATCCCGGCGCCCGGATGGGACCGTTCAAAGGTGGCCAGAGCGAGCTGATGTGGCAGATCAGGCGTCCGTACTTTTTCCTCTGGGTCTCCTCGGCATGGTTTATCGAGATGATGATCCACCAGGTCGACGAGTGCTGCTGGATCAAGGACGCCTGGCCCGTCACGGCCGAGGGTCTCGGCGGACGCGAGCCCAACAGCAAAGATTGCAGCCAGAATCTCCACACTTACGCCATCGAGTACACGTTTCCTGACGGCACTAAGGCGCTGGTCAACAGCCGGTCCATGAGCAACTGTCACAACGATTTCGCGACGTTCGTACACGGAACCAAATGTGCGGCGCAGTTCTCGGGCAACGTCCACGCTGCGACCGTACATATCTACAAGGATCAGCGCAGCGACAAGAGCAACATTGGCTGGCGGCCCGATCCCGAGAGAGTCAGCCCCTACCAGGTCGAGTGGGACGAGCTGCTAAGCGCGATTCGCCATGACAGGCCTCACAACGAGGCCCGCCGGGCGGCGCAGACCAATCTCGCTTCTATAATGGGACGTGCCGCGATCCACTCTGGCAAGATCATCACGTGGGACCAGATGCTTACCTCCGATTACAAGTTCTACCCGAACGCGGGCGATCTCGACTATGACAGCCCGGCACCGGTCAAGGCGGATGCGAACGGCTGTTACCCCGTCCCGATCCCCGGCAAGTGGACCGAGGTTTAACATGCATCCAAACGGAGAGAAGAAGGCTATGGAGATGATCGAGCTGCTCAGGAGCCGCAGGAGCGAATCAACAGCTACTGAATGAATGACCTAATCGCCAGGCACTGTGAAGAATTGAACCGCTGCAATCAACGAGGCGGGCGGATGTTGTCGATCTTTGATTTGCTTGCGGCGAAAACTCTGGACCTGGACCTGGCGGCATACTTGATGGCCCGTATCAGCAAGGGGGCGTCGTTCATGGTCGGCGCGGTCCCGGGCGGTGCAGGCAAAACGACCGTGATGTGTGCCTTACTTAATCTCGCGCCGGCGGACGTCTCGCTAATTGCCGCCACGCCGGAAGCGGTGTATGGGGCTGGTGACAAGACAGCGCCGCGAATCGCCTGCTATGTCTGCCATGAAATCGGCTCAGGAGCCTATTACGCCTATTTGTGGTCGGATGCTCTTAGGACCTATTGCGGACTGTCGGAGCGACGGCACATGCTCGCGACGAATTTGCACGCGGATGATCTGGAGCAGGCACGAGACCAGCTTTGTGGAACGAACGGTGTGCAGGCCAATCATTTCAACAAGTTTGAGTTACTCATCTTCTTGCGCGTCAAGGGCGGCTATTTCGACGCTCATCGCTGGATTGACCTGGTGTATTCCGGCGACGGTTCGTCCGAGCATGAGTTGATTTTCACTGCCCGTGAGGGGCTGAAGAAGGACCGCTGCAAGGGCGATCCGCAATACGTCACTGCGTGCCGGGACTTTCTCAATGAGATGGCGCCCGAGACACAGACGATCGAGCAGACTCGAGTGCGCGTTCTGGAGTTTCTCGCTCAGAGCTCTTCGATATAGTACGATCCGAGGATGCAGAGAATTAACAGGACCAAACAAGTTTCATGAAATATCGCAAGTTGGGAAAAACAGCAATGCAGGTCTCCGTCGTCGGCGTCGGCACGTGGCAGCTCGGTGGCGAATGGGGCAAGACATTCGAGCAGTCCGAGGTTGACGCCATGCTTGGGAAGGCGGCGGATCTCGGCGTTAATCTGATCGACACAGCCGAGTGCTATGGTGACCATCTCTCGGAAGAGTTAGTCGGTCGTGCTGTCAAAGGTCAACGGGACAAGTGGATCATCGCCACCAAGTTCGGGCATAAATTTACAGAGCCCTTCGAACGAGACGATCTATTCGGCCCGCAGCAGGTTCAAAAGCAATTGGAAGACTCATTGAAGGCGTTGCAGACCGACTACATCGATCTCTACCAGTTCCACAGCGGTACGGACGAAATGTTCGACACGGCGGGGCTATGGGAAATGCTGCAAGAGCAGGTGGATTCGGGCAAGATTCGCCATTTGGGGATATCAATCAGCAAGAGGCACGGCGGGATATACCAGGCCGACAGGGCGTCTGATGTCGGCGCCGAAGCCCTCCAGGTTGTTTACAACCGGATTCACCGAGACCCCGAAAAGCAGATTTTCGACTCGTGCATCCGGCAGAACGTCGGTGTGCTTGCGAGGGTGCCATTGGCCAGCGGATTCCTGAGCGGCAAATATGCCAAGGGCTCGCAATTTGACGATACGGATGTCCGCGCGGTCTGGCAGAACCAGGACGACAGAAACAAGGCCGTCGAGCGGATCGAAAGTTTCAAAGCAGAAATTCCCGACGGTTTGCCCATGGCCCAATGGGCCCTTGCGTGGTGCCTGCAGCACCCGGC